>NZ_LMHR01000054.1:0-41727 GCF_001428465.1 Rhodanobacter sp. Root179
CCCTCGTGAAAGCTTTTTTCGAGGTCCCGGCGGTCCGTCTTGCGACGTTGGGCGACTGCGGGCTGCGAATAATACGATGTGTTTTCGGTTTGGCAAGCGCTTCTTCAGAGAAACCTTGCGGATGTTGCGCAAACCGCTGAGCTGACGCGAAATTTTATTTTCGCGCCCACCGAACGCAGCGCTGGAACGGCGTCCCGGTCAGCCCTGGACCAACCTCACGCGGGCGAAATTGCGCTTGCCAACCTGCAGTACGCCTTCGAAGCCTGCATGGAAGACCCGCTGCGCATCCTCGACCACCTCGGCATCGATGCGCACCGCACGCTCTTTCAGTTTCCGGTTCGCTTCGGAGTTGCTCGCCGTCAATCCGGCCGCAGTGAGCAAAGCCCCGAGGCGCAGGCCCTCGCCGGACACCGCGAGATCTGTCTGCGGCAACAGCGAGGTGTCGCCCTCGCCACGCACCACCGCATGCCACCCGGCGATCGCGAGTTCGGCGGTCGCCGCATCGTGGAAGCGCGTGGCCAGCTCGCGGGCCAGACGCAGCTTGGCGTCGCGTGGATTCAGTGCACCGCTGGCGATGTCCCGCTTCATCTGGGAAAGCTCGTCCAGCGACACCTCGAAGCTGAGCAACTCGAACCAGCGCCACATCAACTCGTCGCCGATCTTCATCGTCTTGGTGACGATGTCGATGGCCGGCTCGTTGATGCCGATGTAGTTGCCCAGCGACTTGGACATCTTGTTGACGCCGTCCAGCCCTTCCAGCAATGGCATGGTCAGCACGACCTGCGGCGGCTGGCCGTGGTGCTCCTGCAGCGCACGGCCCATCAGCAGATTGAACTTCTGGTCGGTGCCGCCGAGCTCGACGTCGCACTTCAGGGCCACCGAGTCGTAGCCCTGCACCAGCGGATACAGGAACTCGTGGATCGCGATCGGCTGCTGCGCCGCGTAGCGCTTGGTGAAGTCGTCGCGCTCGAGCATGCGCGCCACGGTGTGCTGCGCCGCGAGCCTGATCATGTCGGCCGCGCTCATCTTGCCGAACCACTCGGAGTTGAAACGCAACTCGGTCTTCTCGCGGTCCAGTACCTTGTAGACCTGTTCCGCGTAGGTCTCGGCGTTTGCCAGCACGTCTTCCCGGGTCAACGGCTTGCGGGTGACGTTCTTGCCGGTCGGATCGCCAATCATGCCGGTGAAGTCACCGATCAGGAAAATCACCTGGTGCCCCAGGTCCTGGAACTGGCGCATCTTGTTCAGCAATACGGTGTGCCCGAGATGCAGATCGGGCGCCGTCGGATCGAAACCCGCCTTGATCCGCAGTGGACGGCCGATCTTCAGGCGCTCGGCCAGGTCTTCCCGCTTGATGATTTCGTCGGCGCCACGGGCAATGGTGGCCAGCGCCTGCTCAAGCTCGCTCATGTGTTTTCTTTCTCTTCTGGTGAAAAGTGGGCCGCGGCAGACAATGTGACCGTGCCGTCAACGTTAATTGTGTGTTAACAAGGAATGTGTTGCAAACCCTTGATGGGAAAGGCATTGACGCCCTTTACACATGACCGTTATGGTACGCGCAGTTTGTACTTTGTAACGCGGGCGATACAGCATGGCAGAAGAAAAGCAGGGGGCGCGGCAAAACCGCAAGCAGGCGATCTGCCGCAAGGCACAGCGCCGACACTCCAACTTTTACGAACGCTGTGCACATTGGTCGTTCAATCGCTCCGGCGAAATCGAACCGATCCGCTGGCATCGCGAACGTTTGGTGTTGGCTGGTACCGCCCTGCTGATTACCGCCCTGTCCGGCTTCATCATGCCCGCATGGGCCAGCGCCATGCGGCCGGCGCCGACACCGGAAGTCCACGCCTTGCTTCCGCTCGCGCTGCCCAAGGCGGTGCCATCCAGCATCACCAGCCCGACCGTGGACGACTGGCAGGTAGTGCGGGTGCAGCCCGGCCAGACGCTCTCCGACATTTTCAACGCACGCGGCCTTGGCATGACGGACCTGCAACGCGTCATGGACGCTGCCGGTTCGGCGAAGTCCGCATTGCACAGCATCCGTCCGGGGCAGGAGTTCGACTTCCTGCTCGGCAGCGACGGCAGCCTGAAGGGTTTTCGTTTCGACCAGGACCAGGCCAGCCGCGCGATCGTTCGACTCGATGGCGCACAACCGACGCTGGCGATCCAGCAGCGTGACATGGACCTGCGCGAACAGGTCGCCCATGGCGTCATCCGCAGCAGCCTCTATGCCGCCGGCGACCAGGCGGGCATGGACGCGGCGATGGTGGGCAAGCTTGCCGACCTGTTCAAGTACGACATCGACTTCGTGCAGGACATCCGCGTCGGCGACAGCTTCACGGTGATCTACGACGACATCTACCGCGATGGCGTACGTTACGGCCAGGGCAACATCATCGCCGCCGAGTTCATCAACCAGGACAAGCGCTATACCGCGTACCGCTTCAAGAAGGCCGACGGCAGCTACGGCTGGTACAGCGAGGACGGCCGGCCGATCCAGAAGTCGTTCCTGCGCATTCCGGTCGACTTCACCCGGATCTCCTCGAAATTCACCACGGCGCGACTGCATCCGATCCTCGGTCGCATGCGCGCGCACAAGGGCGTCGATTACGCCGCTCCAAGCGGCACACCGATCCACGCAGCCGGCGATGGCGTCATCAAATATCACGGCTGGGAGCGCGGCTACGGCAACTTCGTGGTGATCCAGCACGACAAGACCATCAGCACTGCGTACGGCCACATGTCGCGTTTCGTGAAGGGCCAGCATGTGGGTGAACGCGTGCGTCAGGGCGAAGTGATCGGCTATGTGGGCATGACAGGGTTGGCCACCGGCCCGCACCTGCACTACGAGTTCCGCGTCAACGGCCAGCAGCGCAATCCGCAGACGGTCACCCTGCCGAAGCCCGAGCCGTTGCCCGCAGCGCAAATGGCGCGCTTCAAGGCTGACGTGGTCAAGCCGCAGCTGGCGCGCCTCACCGAACTGGACTCGCGCATCAAGCTGGCTCGCGCCAGCACCCCTGCCAACCACGACAACTGAGCATCCCCATCCGTGGATGACGATGCGTCGGCGACTTATCTCGGGCTGATTTCCGGCACCAGCGCAGACAGCATCGACAGCGTGCTGGTCAGCTTCCACCGCGGCATGCCGCAGTTGTTGGCCAGTCACTCGCACCCCTGGCCCGGCGCGTTGCGCGAGCGGATGCTCGCCCTGGCGCAAGGCGAGAGCGCGCCGGATCTGGACGCGCTGGGACGACTGGACGTGGAGATCGCCCACGGCTTCGCCGAAGCGGCGCTGGAGCTGCTCAAGCGCAGCGGCACGCCGGCGTCGGCTGTCCGCGCGATCGGCTCCCACGGCCAGACCTTGCGTCATCGGCCCGGCGGCGATTATCCGTTCACCCTGCAGCTGGGCGACCCCAGCGTCATCGCCGAGCGCTGCGGGATCGATGTGGTGGCGGATTTTCGTCGCGCCGACATCGCCGCCGGCGGGCAGGGCGCACCGCTGCTGCCTGCCGTGCACGCGATGCTGCTGGCCCGACCGGGATACGCGCGGGTCGTGCTGAATCTTGGCGGCATCGCCAACATCACCGTGCTCGGCGCCGATGGCAGCGTGCTCGGCTTCGACACCGGCCCGGCCAATGGCCTGCTCGACGCGTGGTGCCTGCGCCAGCGCGGCGAGTCGTTCGATCGGGATGGCAGGTATGCGGCCAGCGGCCAAGCCGACGAGGCCCTGCTCGCACAGCTGCTGGACGACCCCTACTTTGCGCTGGCGCCACCCAAGAGCACCGGCCGCGAATACTTCCACCTGGACTGGCTCGCAACCCATTTGCGGCTGGCGGCGCTGCAACCGGCCGACGTGCAGGCGACCTTGCTGGAGCTGACCGCGCGCAGTGTCGCCGCGGCGATCACGCAACACGCGTCGGATGCCCGCGAAGTCCTGGCCTGCGGCGGCGGCGTCCACAACGGCGCGCTGATGCGGCGGCTGACGGAGCTGCTGGCGCCCCGGGCGCTTCTCAGCACCTCGCGTTACGGCGTCGACCCCGACTTCCTGGAAGCGACCGCCTTCGCCTGGCTGGCGCGCCAGCGGCTGCTGGGATTGCCGGGCAACCTTCCGTCGGTCACCGGCGCACGCGGCCCTCGCGTGCTGGGCGCCATCTATTCCGCGCCAGCGGCCGGTTCGTCGTAACGAATCCGCTCCGGGGCCAACTGGGTCGGCCGGGTATGCGCCAGCGCGCGCAGGGCTTCCTGGAACACGCCCTGCTCGGCATCTTCCCAGTGCCCGTCGAGACTGCCGAAGGCGTCGGGATCGCGCTGGCTTTCGCTGAAGTGATGGGCCACCGAGATGCCCAGTCCGCTGCGCAATGCCTGCAGCATCACGTCGTTGATGGAGCAGTGGCGATGTTTGGCCAACGCCCTGATGCGCTCGGTGAGCAGGCTGTCGACGTGCTGCAAGATCATGTCCGGCACAAGCGTCACTCCATGTTACACATGCCCTGTACCACCGATGTTTGCATAGCCATCAGCGGGCAGGGCGCCGGAAGCAGGAATCCGTGGACTGCTTCGCAGTCCGCTTGTGCGCGTTGTCGCGTCCGGGCCCGTGGAACAGGCCTTGTCTTCAGTTGCCCGATTCGTTCGCCAGCCGTTCGCGCTCGGCGTCGCGGAAATACCGCCACAGCCACGCGAACAGCATCATCGACGGCAGCACGGCCAGCACGGTGATCACGAAGTAGCCGCCGTATCCGGTGGCGGTGGCGATGCCGCCGGCGAAGAATCCGAGCAGTTTGCCGGGCAGGTTCACCAACGAACTGAGCAGCGCGTACTGGGTCGCCGTGTGTTGCCGGTTGACCAGGGAGGAGAGGAACGCCACGGTCGGCGGACCCAGCATGCCCAGGGCGAGGTTCTCGCCGGAAATCACCAGGGTCAGCACCAGCAGGTTGCCGGGATGGGCGATCAACAGCAGGTACAACAGGTTGCTGCAGCCGCACAGCACGATGGTGACGCCCAAGGGACGCCAGGCGCCCCAGCGGGCTACCGCGGCGCCGCCGAGGAACACGCCGACAATGCCGATCCAGATGCCGTAGATCTTCGTGATCGTGCCGATCTCGGTCTTGGAGAAACCCATGTCGCGGTAGAACGGACTCATGATGCCGCCGATGGTCGCCTGCTCCGGCATCTTGAACAGCAGCAGGAACAGCAGCGTCACCAGGGCAAGCACCCAGCCGTAGCGGCGGAAGAAATCGGCGAACGGATCGATCACGCTTTCGCGCATGGCATCGCGCCAGCGCGCGGCACGCACCCGCAGCACCTCGGGTTCGCGCGCCATCAAGGTTGTCGCCACGGGCACCGCCATCGCCAGCGCCATCAGCGCATAGACCGTCCGCCATGGCAGATGGTCGGCCAGGATCAGCGCCACCGCACCGGCCAGCAGCAGACCGATCCGGTAACCCAGCGAGTAAGTCGCCACCAGCGCGCCCTGCGCCTCGATCGGAGCGATCTCGATCCGGTAGGCATCCACCGCGATGTCCTGGGTGGCGCCGAAGAAGGCCACCACCAGCGTGGCCACCACGAACAGGGGCAGTTGCGCCGGCGTCAACAGCGCCATGGCGAGCAGCCCGATCACCACGCCCAACTGCGCAAACAGCAACCAGCCGCGGCGCTGCCCGAGCCGGGCGAAACCGGGAATCCGGCCATGGTCGAGCAGGGGTGCCCAGACAAACTTGAACGCATAGGTCATGCCGGCGCTGGCGATCATCGTGATGTCCGCCAGCTTGATCCCGTTTTCCTTCAGCCAGTACGCCAGCGTGCCGGCCACCAGCAGGAAGGGCAGTCCCGAGGAGAAGCCGAGCAGGAACATCGTCCACGCCGCCGGCTGGGCGAACGCCCGCCAGACCGACGGCTTCGCCGGCTTGGGCGCGCCCGACTCAGTCGGCATAGTCGACGATGTAAGGCGCGTGATCGGAGAAGCGCTGGTCGCGGTAGATCGAGCACGCCTGCATGCGCTCGCGCAGCGACGGCGTGCAGACCTGGTAGTCGATCCGCCAGCCCACGTTGTTGGCGCGCGCCTGGCCACGGTTCGACCACCAGGTGTATTCGACCGCCTCGGGCTTGAGCGCGCGGAAACTGTCGACCCAGCCGCGCTGCTGGAACAGCAGGTCCAGCCACGCGCGCTCTTGCGGCAGGCAGCCGGAGTTCTTCTGGTTCGATGCCCAGTTCTTGATGTCGTTCTTCGTGTGCACGATGTTCCAGTCGCCGCAGATCACGTAGTCGCGGCCACTCTTCAGCCACTGGTCGAAGATCGGCGTGATCCACTCCATCGCCTTGAACTTGAACTGCTGGCGCTCGTCACCGGAGGAACCGGACGGGAAATACAGCGAGACCACGCTGAGGTTGCCGAAGCGCGCCTCGATGTAGCGACCCTCGTTGTCGAATTCGTCCCAGCCCAGTTCGGTCAGCACCTGGTCGGGCTCGCGCCTGGCGTAGATCGCCACGCCGCTGTAACCCTTCTTGCTGCTGGCGTCGCGGTAGAAGCAGTGATGGCCGTCGGGACGGAACATCGGGTCGCTCAGCTGGTTTTCCTGCGCCTTGGTTTCCTGCAGGCAGACCACGTCCGCGTCCTGCGTGCGCAGCCAGTCGAACACGCCCTTGGTGGCGGCCGAGCGGATGCCGTTGGCATTGAGGCTGATGATGCGCATGGATGCTCCCGAAGCGGATGGGCCATCATAACAAGCCTGTCTTCCGGGCTCGCCATCGGCATCACCGGGACACCGGCTGTACCATGGCGCCCGCCACGCGTTCCGCGGCCTGTGGAACGCGCCGCATCGAAACCGACCTGCGCGAGACGACCATGCACGATTACCAACGCGACTTCATCGAACTGGCCTTGCAGCGCGAAGTGCTGCGCTTTGGCGAGTTCACCCTGAAGTCCGGACGCCAGAGCCCGTACTTCTTCAACATGGGCCGGATCGATTCCGGGGCCGCGCTGGCCCAGCTCGGCCGCGCCTACGCTGCCACGCTGGTGAATGCCGACCTGCCGGTGGACATGCTGTTCGGCCCGGCCTACAAGGGCATCGCGCTGGCCGCCGCCACCGCCATCGCGCTGGCCGAGCAGCATCGGCGCGACCTGCCCTGGGCGTACAACCGCAAGGAGGTCAAGGAGCACGGCGAGGGCGGCGTGCTGGTTGGCGCCCCGCTCCAGGGTCGTGTGCTGATCGTCGATGACGTGATGACCGCCGGCACCGCGGTGCGCGAATCGCTGGCGCTGATCCGCGCCCACGGCGCCACGCCCGCCGGCGTGCTGATCGCGCTGGACCGGCAGGAACGCGGCCTGGGCCAGCGCTCGGCCGCCCAGGAAGTGGCTGCCGATCACGGCATTCCGGTCATCGCGATCACCAGCCTCGACGACGTGCTGGCCTACGCCGGCGAGCACCCGCAACTGACCGCCGAACACGCCCGACTGCTGGCCTATCGGCAGCAGTACGGGGTTCAGCCTTGAGTTCAGCCCTGGCCCATAGACTGCAACGACACCGGTCACAGTAGTCGCGATTGCCCGTGCATCCCGCCGGGCAGCAGCTAGCCAGTGTGACCGGCGCGGCTATACTGGCCGGCAAGAGGGAAATCCATGCGTAGACCATTGCTCATCATTGCTGCCATCGTGCTGTGCGCGAGCGCTTCGGCGCACGCGCAGAACACCGGCCTTCGCTACAAATGGCACGATGGCCAGGGCCTGGTGCATTTCAGCGACAGCCTCACCACCGAGGCGATGAAGTACGGCTACGAACTGGTCAACGATCGTGGCCTGGTGGTGCAACGGGTGTCGCGCCAGCTGAACGCGCAGGAGCGGGCGGCCGCCAACAAGCTGGCCGCCGAACAGGCAGCGAAGGACCGCGCCATCCAGGAGCGCGCGAACGCCGACGCGCAGATGCTGTCGGCTTATCCCGATGAAGAGTCCTATCAGATCTCGCTGCAGCAGGCGCTGGACACCTACGACCAGCAGATCAATACGTCGCGGATCAACCTGCGCAGCCAGGAGAAGGCGCTGACCGACCTGCTCGGCCGCGCCGCCGACATCGAGAACGGCAAGGAAACCGTGCCAAAAGCCCTGGTCGACAACATCGCCAGGCAGCGCAACGTGGTGGCCTCGCTGCGCGATACCCTGCAGCGCCAGCAGACGGCGCGTGCGCAGTCCGTACGGCAGCAGACCCAGCTGATGGCGCATTACCGCGAGGTCAAGGCCGCCCAGGACAAGGAGCGCTCGGGCGAATAGGAAGCTCCGGGCCACACGTTCCACTTCACGGCATTGCAGTGACCCGCCCTACGGGAAGGGCAGCTTCAACCCGGGGTCCACCGCGAGCAATTGCTTGCGGAACACCTGCTCGATGCGAGTCAACGCGGCTGCGTTGTCCGCCTCGAAGCGCAACACCAGCGCCGGCGTGGTGTTCGATGCACGCACCAGACCCCAGCCGTCGGGCCAATCGGCGCGCACGCCGTCGATCGTGATCAAGGTGGCGTCCTCGAACGTCGCCTGCTGGCGCAGCTTGTCCATGAACCGGTAGTGCTCGCCTTCGGCCAGCTCGACCTTCAGCTCCGGCGTGGAGACGCTCTTGGGCAAGGTCGCGAAGACCTCTGCGGGGCTGCGCCCCTGCAGGTCGCCGGCAAGGATCTCCAGCAGTCGCGCGGCGGCGTAGATGCCGTCGTCGAAGCCGTACCAGCGCTCCTTGAAGAAGAAGTGCCCGCTCATCTCGCCGGCCAGCTCCGCCCCGGTCTCGCGCATCTTTGCCTTGATCAGCGAATGACCGGTGCGCCACATCAGCGGACTGCCGCCGGCGTCGAGCACCTGGCCCTTCAGGTGGCTGGTGCATTTCACGTCGTAGATGACGGTGGCGCCGGGCTGACGCGACAGCACATCGCGCGCGAACAGCATCAACAGGCGATCCGGATAGATGATCTCGCCGGACTGGGAGACCACGCCGAGGCGGTCGCCGTCACCGTCGAACGCCACGCCAAGATCGGCGCCGGTCTGCCTGACGGCGAGTATGAGATCTTCCAGGTTGGCCGGGTCGGACGGGTCCGGATGATGGTTCGGGAAGCTGCCGTCGACATCGCAGTACAGCGGCACCACCTCGCAGCCGATACCTTCCAGCACCTGCGGCGCGATCGCCCCCGGAATGCCGTTGCCGCAATCGACGACGATCTTCAGACGGCGCTCGGCCAGCACGTCGGAGACGATCTTCTCGATGTAATCCGGCGCCACGTCGACCTGGCGCAGCCCGCCGGAGCCGCCACTGGCCAGCGCGCCGCTGGCGATGCGCTGGTACAGGTCCTGGATCGCACCCTCGGACAGGGTCTCGCCACCGACCACGATCTTGAAACCGTTGTAGTCCGGCGGGTTGTGGCTGCCGGTGACGGCTACGCCGCAGCCGGTATTGAAGCGATAGGCCGCGTAATACACCACCGGCGTGGGCACCGCGCCGATGTCGATCACGTCGATGCCGGCGTCGCGCAGGCCGTCAGCCAGCGCAGCGGCGAGCTGCGGACCGGACAGCCGGCCATCGCGGCCAACCACGATTTCGCGCAAGCCCTTCTCGCCCATCAGCGTGCCGATCGACTGGCCGAGCAGGCGCGCCACGTCCGCGTTCAAGGTCTTGCCGACCACGCCACGGATGTCATAGGCACGGAAGATGGCGGGGTCCACGCTGGTCGCCGCAGGCACCGGGGCGGCCGCTGGCGGCGACGGAGCTGCCGGCGAAGTGCGGGGCCGCCTCGCCGTTTCCGGGACGGCAGGCACGGGTGTCGCCAGCGGCAGCTCGTCCTCCTCCGGCTCTGCCAGCACCTGCTGGCGACGCAGACGCAGCCAGCTCAGGTAGCCGCCACCGCCAAGCCCGAGCAGGGCCAGCAGCGCGCTCAGGATCACCGAGCGTGGCAATACGATGAACGCCCGGGGAAGACCGACGCCCACGCTGAAGGCACTGCCGGCGACCGGCTTGCCGGTGGCCTCGATTTCGGCCGAGTTCGAACCGTTGGAAAACAGCTGGATGTAGCCACTGTCGTCGCCCTGGCGCAGCTCCAGCCGGCCACCCTCCGGCGAGATGGCGTCGAAGCGCTGCTTCATCGGCGCGAACGGCAGTTCGACCCAGGCCCACGCCTGGGTCTGTTGCGGCAGACCCAGCGGAATCACCAGGCTCAGCCGGCGATCCCCGCTGCCGTAGGAAACACTCTGTGCCGGCGGCACCCCGTCGGCACTCTGCGCCGCCATCAACTGGGCGGCCTTGGCATAACCGAATTCGCGGTAGTTCGCGCGCAACACCTCGGCCAGGTCACCGCTGTACAACTCGAGCTTCCTGGCTTGGGGCAACTGCTGGCGCAGCGCGGCGGCGGATTGCGCCGGATCGCTCATCAGCGTGGCCGGATCCACCCCGGCCAGTACCTTCTCGATCGAACGGCGCTGGTTGACGATCTCCTCGGACATCGCCCTGACCGCCTGGTCCTGGGCCTGGTGAACCCGATTGATCGCACCACCCTCGTCGGCGATCAGCCAGGTCTGCCAGGCGCAGAACAGGCCCACCAGCAGCAGCACGGTGGCGCCGACGAGCGGCAACAGTGTCGACCAGTCGACCCTGAGGTTGCTCAAGCGCTCTTTTGCGATGTTCAACGCCATTTCCGCCCCCGCGGCTGAAGCTGCAAGTCGGTTCGGTCCATCCCGAACCGACTCGTCGATCTATCGGATACCGGTCGAACCGAAACCGCCCTCGCCACGCTGGCTGGCTGCGAACTCGGTGACCACATGCAGTCGCGCCTGCGCCACCGGCACCAGCAGCAATTGCGCGATGCGATCGCCCACGGCGATGGTGTAGGACTCGCGCCCGCGATTCCAGCAGGAAATCATCAACGGCCCCTGGTAGTCGGCGTCGATCACCCCGACCAGGTTGCCCATCACCAGGCCATGCTTGTGACCCAGCCCCGAGCGCGGCACGATCAGCGCGCACCAGCCGGGGTCATCGATATGGATCGCGATGCCGCTGGGCACCAACGCGCTTTCGCCCGGCGCCAGGGTCAGAGGCTGTTCCAGCGCGGCGCGCAGGTCCATGCCCGCGCTGCCCGCGGTCGCCGCCTGCGGCAGCGGAATGCTGTCGCCCAGGCGCGGATCGAGGATCTTCATCGCCACATCGATGTTCATGCACGGGTGGCCCGGTAACGCTCCGCCACCCGGGCGACCAACTGGCGCGCCAGCTCCGTCTTCGCCGCTCGCGGCAGCTCGATCGAGCCGTCGGCCCAGTAGAGCGTCAACGCATTGTCGGCCGCCTCGAAACCGAGGCCACCGCCCACCTGATTCGCCGCAATCATGTCCAGCCCCTTGTGGCGCAGCTTGCCCTGCGCATACGTGGCCACATCATGCGTCTCCGCGGCAAATCCGACCAGGAACGGGTGCGCGGTTTGCGCCGAAAGGCTGGCCAGGATGTCCGGATTCTCATCGAGATGCAGGACCAGCTCGCCGCCGTCGCGCTTCTTGAGCTTCTGCGCCGACACTTCCTGCGGGCGGTAATCGCCCACCGCGGCCGCACCGATATAGATATCCGCACGGGTCGCCGCCTCGAGCACCGCCGCATGCATCTGCGTCGCGCTGCGCACATCCACTCGCCGATGCACGCCCGCCGGCGTGGCCAGGCTGACCGGCCCGGCCACCAGGGTCACCTCGGCGCCGGCCGCGACCGCGGCGGCAGCCACGGCGAAGCCCATCTGGCCCGAACTGCGATTGCCGATGAAACGCACCGGATCGATGTCTTCATAGGTCGGCCCGGCGCTCACCACCACCTTGAGGCCGGCCAGACAGCGATCGCCGAACGAGGCCAGCAGGGCATCGCGCAGCTCGTGCGGTTCCAGCATGCGCCCGCTGCCGACGTCGCCGCAGGCCTGGTCGCCCACCGCCGGCCCCAGCACGTGGGCGCCGTGCTGGCGCAAGGTCGCCATGTTCGCCTGCACCGCCGGGTGCGCCCACATCTGCTGGTTCATCGCCGGCGCCAGGTACAGCGGCGCGGCGCTGGCCAGGCACAGCGTGGTCAGCAGGTCGTCGGCCATGCCGTGGGCCAGACGGGCCAGCAGATCGGCGCTGGCCGGCGCCACCAGGATGCGTTCGGCCCAGCGCGCCAGCTCGATGTGGCCCATCGCGGCCTCGGCCTGGGCGTCCCACAGGCTCACCCGCACCGGCTGTCCGGACAGCGCCTGGAAGGTGGTCGGACTGACGAAATGCGTGGCGCCCTCGGTCATCACCACGCGCACCTCGGCGTCGAGGTCGCGCAGCCGGCGAACCAGCTCGCAGGACTTGTAGGCGGCGATGCCGCCGGACACTCCCAGCAGGATGCGGCGTTGGGCAAGACTCATATGTAAGGCGGGCCTGACAGTCGGGCAGTGGCCTAGCTTACCGGATTCATCCCCGCCCACCGCTGCCTGCTGCAGGCCGGCTCCGGCAACGTTTGTGCATGAGCATTCGCGACTGGCCCGAGGGCGAACGTCCCCGTGAAAAACTGCTGGCGCGCGGCAGCTCCGCGCTGTCCGATGCCGAGCTGCTGGCGGTGCTGCTGGGCAGCGGCAGTCGCGGCAAGGATGCGCTGGCGCTGGGCCGCGAGCTGCTTGCCAACGCGGGCAGCCTGGGCGCGCTGCTGGCACGCCCGGAACAGCAGATCCGGGTCGGCGGACTGGGCCCGGCCAAGCGTTCGCGCATCGCCGCGGCGCTGGAACTGGCCCGGCGCAGCCTGGCCGAACAACTGCAGGACAAGCCCAGCCTGGGCAACCCGCGCGACAGCGGCGACTTCCTGCGCGCGCGCCTGCGCCACCTGCCTTATGAGGTGTTCGGCTGCCTCTATCTGGACAACCGCCACCGCGTACTCGCTTTCGAGGAGTTGTTCCGGGGCACGGTCGACGGCGCCAGCGTGCACCCGCGCGAGGTCGTGCGCGCCTGCCTGCAGCACAATGCCTGCGCCGTGATCTTTGCGCACAACCATCCTTCCGGAGTGGCCGAACCCAGCGCCGCCGATCGGGCCATCACCCATGAATTGCGCAACGCGCTGCAACTCGTCGGCGTGCGGGTGCTCGATCACCTGGTCATCGGCAGCGGCGAACCGGTATCGATGGCCGCCCGCGGCCTGATCTGAACGGGCGCGTTTGCCGGGCATCGGTCCACAAAAAGACGGCGTGGCAAGAGCCACGCCGTGAGGCCGATTGGGGAGTGAGGAGAGAGCGGCATCTCCGTTTGCCAGGATCTGGAGGGGAGGTCATCTCATGGCCTGGCCAGTGTCGCAGCGCCGCATGACAGGTCGATGACGATTCCCCGCCGCAAAGATGCGGCCAAGTTGCCGAAACTTATGCACAAAACGGTGATACCAACCCTTGCCGGGCAAGCTCGCCGATTCACCTGAGTTTTATTCATCAAGCCAATGAAATAATTGAATAATTTCTTGCGACAGCGGAACCGGATGGCGTCAGGGGTCGGCCGCCGTTTGCGGGACGCAGCTTTCCCCACAGACTTATCCACAAGCCGGTTCGCGGCGCCGCAGCAAGACGGGATCAGCAGCCACCGGCTGTCATCGGTGCCCATACGGGCGCGTTTCGCCGCCGTGGCGGTCTGTTAGGATTGGCGGTTCCATCACGAAACCGACCCCACCCGTGAAAGAACAGCTGCGCGAACTGGTGCTGCAGGCGATCACGTCCCTGCAAGCCGATGCCATCCTGCCCAACGATCTCGAATTGCCGGGCTTCGTGATCGAACGTGCACGCAGTCGCGAACATGGCGATTTCGCCTGCAATGTGGCGATGCTGCTGGCCAGGGCCGCGCGCGCCAAGCCGCGCGAACTGGCCGAGAAACTCGTGGCCGCACTGCCGGCCAACACGCTGGTGGCGAAAGTCGAGATCGCCGGCCCGGGCTTCATCAATTTCTTCGTGGCTGCCGGCGCCTACCACGCCGAAGTGCGTCGGATCATGACCGAAGGCGACGCCTACGGCCGCAATACCAGCGGTGCCGGCAAGACCGTGGGCGTGGAGTTCGTCTCGGCCAACCCGACCGGCCCGCTGCACGTGGGCCACGGCCGCAATGCCGCGATCGGCGATTGCCTGAGCCGCCTGCTCGACGCCAGCGGCTGGGACGTGAAGCGCGAGTTCTACTACAACGACGCGGGCGTGCAGATCGCCAACCTGGCGATCTCGGTGCAGGCGCGCGCGCGCGGCATCACGCCGGAAGACAGCAACTGGCCCGAGAACGGCTATCGCGGCGACTACATCGCCGAGGTGGCGCGCGCCTATCTCGATCGCGAATCGGTGGTGGCCGACGGCGAAACCGTGGTCGGCGCGGGTGACGTGGACGACCTCGACGCGATCCGCCGCTTCGCGGTGGCCAGCCTGCGTCACGAGCAGGACCTGGACCTGCAGGCGTTCGCCGTGGGCTTCGATACGTACTACCTGGAGTCGTCGCTGTACAGCGACGGCAAGGTCGAGGAGACCGTGCGCGAACTGGTCGCCCACGGCCATACCTACGAGGAAGGTGGCGCATTGTGGCTGCGCACCACCGAGTTCGGTGACGACAAGGACCGCGTGATGCGCAAGTCCGACGGCACCTATACCTATTTCCTGCCCGACGTGGCCTACCACCTGTCGAAGTGGCAGCGCGGCTACGGCAAGGCCATCACCGTGCTGGGCGCGGACCACCACGGTTCGCTGGCGCGGGTGAAGGCCGGCCTGCAGGCGCTCGATTGCGGCATCCCGAAGGGCTACCCCGACTACATGCTGTACCAGATGGTGACGGTGATGAAGGGCGGCGAGGAGGTGAAGATCTCCAAGCGCGCCGGCAGCTACGTCACCCTGCGCGACCTGATCGACGAAGTCGGCCGCGACGCCACGCGCTATTTCCTGATCTCGCGCAAGGGCGACTCGCAGCTGGTGTTCGACGTCGACCTGGCCCGCTCGCAGTCCAACGACAATCCGGTGTACTACATCCAGTACGCGCACGCCCGCGTCTGCAGCGTGCTGCGCCAGGCACCGGAAAAGGGCTTCACGGTGGACGTCGCCGACGGCTTGGCACACCTCGACCGACTGGACAACGAACACGAACAGATCCTGCTGACCGAGCTGTCGAAGTATCCGGAAGTGGTCGAGGCCGCTGCGGCGAGCCTGGAGCCGCATCTGGTCGCCGCGTGGTTGCGTGAACTGGCCAACGCGTTCCACACCTACTACAACTCGTATCAGTTCCTGGTCGAGGACGCGGACCTGCGCAACGCGCGCCTGGCGCTGGTGGTGGCGACTCGGCAAGTGTTGAAGAATGGTCTGGATTTGCTGGGCCTCGGTGCCCCGGAGAAGATGTAATGGCAGCACGCAAGGGCAAGGGCCGACAGGCCGTGCGCAATGGCAGCAGTGGCTTCCCGGGATGGGGCTACGCCGTCATCGGCCTGCTGGCCGGGGTGATCCTGATGGCGGTGATGATGCGCGGCAGCCTGCTGACCAGCCTGCGCAAGGCCGACGGTCCGCAGGCGAACCCGCAGGCCACCGCCGAGCGCGGCAGCGCGCCGGGCTTGCTCGAATCCGGCGCCAGCGACACCGCGCCGAAGAAGCCGCAGTTCGACTTCTACTCGGTGCTGTCGGAAAAGGAAGTGCGCATCCCCGACGCCGAGATCAGCGCGCAGGCGCGCGTCGAGCAGCAGCAGAAGCAGGCGGCTCAGCTGCAGGCGCAACAGGCGGCGCAGGCCGCGGCGCAGGCAAATGCACCCCAGGCGGTCACCCAGAACGTCACCGCGGCGCCGGCCAGCGCCGTGGCGCAGCCCGGTGCCGGCAGCGGTTACCTGCTGCAGGTGGGCGCCTTCCCGAACGCCTCCGATGCGGAAACGCTGAAGGCGAAGCTGGCCTTGCAGGGCTTCGTGGCCAACGTGCAGTCGGTCAGCATCGGCGGGCAGACCTATCACCGGGTTCGGCTGGGGCCGTTCCGTTCGGCCACCGACCTGGAATCGACCAAGCAGCGCCTGGCCGGCGCCGGCATCAACGCGATCGCGCTGAAAGAAGGTCGCTGAGCACTCCCTGGAAACACTGCGCATGACAAGCAAGACCGCATGGATCACCGGCGCCAGCTCCGGCTTTGGCGCCGCCGCCGTGGAACGCTTCGTGGCCGGCGGCTGGCGGGTGATCGCCAGCGGCCGCCGCGCCGAGCGCCTGCAGCAGCTGGTGGATCGGCACGGCGCCGACAAGGTGCACGCGGCGGCCTTCGACATGCGCGACGAGAACGCCATGCGCGCGGCACATGCGGCGCTGCCGCCGGCCTTCGCGGTCATCGATCTGCTGCTCAACAACGCGGGACTGGCGCTGGGTACTTCCCCGGCGCAGCAGGCGGACCTGGCGCAGTGGAAGCAGATGATCGACACCAACGTCACCGCGCTGGTGACGATGACCCACCTGCTGCTGCCGCAGCTGATCGAACGCCGCGGCGCGATCGTCAACATCAGCTCGATCGCGGGCAGCTACGCCTACCGCGGCGGCAACGTGTACGGCGCCAGCAAGGCCTTCGTCACCCAGTTCTCGCAGAACCTGCGCTGCGACCTGCACGGCACCGGCGTACGGGTCAGCTCGATCGAGCCGGGCATGGCCGAAACCGAATTCACCGTGGTCCGCACCGGCGGCGACCAGGCCGCCTCCGACCAGCTCTACGCCGGCGCCCATCCGATCAGCGCCGGCGACATCGCCGACACCATCTGGTGGATCGCCAACCTGCCGCCGCACCTCAACATCAACCGCGTCGAGGTGATGCCGGTCAGCCAGTCGGCCGCGGGCTTGCAGGTCGCGCGCACCCCGTAGAAACCGCGCCGCCGAGTCTGGCGAGCGGTGCCCGCCTGGCGCTCTTGCGAATCAACAGACGAACGTCTGGTCATCCCGGCCCCAATAGACGAGCGTCTGTTCTTCGGCCGTTACTGCATGAACCAGCCGTGGCTGACCACGATCGACTGGCCGGTCAGTGCGGCGGACGGGAAGGTGGCCAGGTACAGCGCGGTCTGGGCGATGTCTTCGAGCGTGGTGAAGGTGGCATCGACGGTGTTCTTCAACATCACGTTCCTGATCACCTCGTCCTCGCTGATGCCCAACTCCTGCGCCTGCTCGGGAATCTGCCGCTCGACCAGCGGCGTGCGCACGAAACCCGGGCAGATCACGTGCGAGCGCACGTTGTGCGGCGCGCCTTCCTTCGCCAGCGTGCGGGCCAGGCCGAGCAGGCCGTGCTTGGCGGTGACGTAGGGCGCCTTCAGCATCGAGGCCTCGTGCGAATGCACCGAGCCCATGTAGATCACGATGCCGCCGCGATCATCCTTGTACATGTGCTTGAGCGCCGCCTTGGTGGTGAGGAAACCGCCGTCCAGATGGATCGCCAGCATCTTCTTCCAGTCGGCAAAGGCGAGCTGGTCGATCGGGTTGATGATCTGCACGCCGGCGTTGGAAATCAGGATGTCCAGACGGCCAAACGCGGCGACCACCTGGTCGGTGCCGGCGTTGACCGCCTCCTCGTTGCTGACATCCATCGCGATGCCGATCGCCTGGCCGCCGGCGGCGTTGATTTCCGCCGCCACCGCATCGGCGGCCTGCTGGTTGATGTCGGCGATCGCCACGCTGGCGCCGTGCTTCGCGTACAGCTCGGCGATCGCCTTGCCGAGGCCACTGGCCGCGCCGGTGATCAGGGCGACCTTGCCTTCAAGACTGCTCATGCCATTGCTCCTTCGGATGGGGAAGGCGCGGCCGCCGGCCGCGCGCATGCCGCAAATTGTAGGCGCCGCTGCGCACGGCGCCATCGGACCTTGGGACAGGACCTCAGCCGAGGTCCTCGGCCAGATAGGTATAGGCGGTGAGGCCGCCATCGAGCGCTTCGTATAGCTGCGCCGCTTCGGCGCCGCTCACGCCGGCGCTGGCGATGCGTTCACGGTAGCTCTGCCGCAGCGCTTCGAGGTCGTAGCCGACGTAGTCGAGCATCAGGTCGGTGGTGTCGCCGCTGCGCCTGTGCGCGAACACGTAGCCGTCGCCGTCCACTCGCACGTTGACCGCGTCGGTGTCGCCGAACAGGTTGTGGATGTCGCCCAGGGTCTCCTGGTAGGCGCCGACCATGAAGATGCCGAGCCGGTAGCTTTCGCCGTCCTTCAACGCATGCAGCTGCAGGCTCACGTCGACGCCGTCGGCGTCGACGTAGTGGTCGATGCGGCCGTCCGAATCGCAGGTGAGGTCGACGATCACGCCCCGGCGGGTCGGCTGCTCGTCGAGCCTTGCGATCGGCGCGATCGGGAAGATCTGGCCGATCGCCCACACGTCGGGGATCGACTCGAACACCGAGAAGTTGACGAAATACTTGTCGACCAGTTTCTCGTCCAGCTCGTCCAGCGCGGCGCGATGCGAGCGCTCGGCCGGCAGCAGGCGCGTGCGCACCGCGTTGGCGACGGCATAGAACATCTCGTCCAGCCGGGCGCGGTCGGCCAGCGCCAGCTGGCCCAGCGCGTACAGCGTCTGCCCTTCGCTGAGGTGGTGCTGGGCTTCGTGGAACAGCTCCAGCGCAGGGCGCCGATCCAGCTCCCCGTACGTTTCACGCAGGCGGCGCAGCACCGCCGGCTCGTCCGCGCACGGCAGCGGGATCGCGCCGGCAGGCACTTCCTCGACCTCGGTCACGTTGACCACCATCACCGCGTGGTGCGCGGTCATCGCGCGGCCGGCCTCGGTGAGGATGTGCGGCGCGGCCAGGCCTTCGGCGGCCACCGCCTCGGCCAGCGACTGCACGATGGTCGAGGCGTATTGTTCGATCGAATAGTTGATCGAGTTGTGGCTGCGCGAGCGCGAGCCCTCGTAGTCCACGCCGAGGCCGCCGCCGACGTCGACGATCTCCAGCGGCACACCCATCCGGCGCAGCTCGACGAAATAGCGCGTGGCTTCGCGCATGCCGTTGGCGATGTCGCGCACGTTGGAGATCTGCGAGCCCATGTGGAAGTGCTGCAGCTTCAGCGTGTGCTTGAGGCCGGCCGCGTCGAGCCGCTCGATCAGGGTCAGCACCTGGTTCGGCGACAGCCCGAACTTGCCCTTGTCGCCACCGGTGTTCTGCCACTTGCCCGCGCCGATCGAGGCGAGGCGCACGCGCACGCCGAGCAGCGGCTCCACGTCCAGTGCCTTCGCCTCGCTGAACACGTGCTCCAGCTCGGACAGCTTCTCGATCACGATGTGCACGCGCAGGCCGAGCTTCTTGCCGATCAGCGCCAGGCGGATGTATTCGCGATCCTTGTAGCCGTTGCAGATCACGATGGAGCCGGCCCGCGCCATCGCCAGCACCGCCATCAGCTCGGGTTTCGAACCCGCCTCCAGGCCGAAGCCGTGGGTGCCCGCCGCCACCAGCTCGCCGGCCACGCCGCGCTGCTGGTTGACCTTGATCGGGTAGATCGCGGTGTAGCCGCCGGCGTAGCCGTGTTCGGCGATCGCCCGGGCGAACGCGCCCTGCAAGCGCGCCAGGCGGTCGGCCAGGATGTCGGGGAAACGCACCAGCAGCGGCAGCCGCAGGCCCTCGGCACAGGCGCGCTCGACGATCTGCGGCAGTGACAGCGCCGGGCCGTTGACGCCACGCGGGCGCATCACGATGTCGCCCGCACTGTCCACGTCGACATAACCGTCGCCCCAGTGGGGTACGGCGTAGGTGTGGCGGGCAGCGTCGGTGTTCCAGGGGTTCGCCATGGTGAGAGATCTCCTCGATGGAAAAGGATGATGTCGTCGCAGCGGCGAGCCTTGACGTCTTGCTCAACGGTAGGAGCACGAGCCCGAGCGACCGGAAGCCTCGCACGCCGCGGGGCCGATCGGACTGGTCGGCCACCGGCAGGACGCCGGCAGGCCAGCCGCCATTGTAACGGGCGGGTGTGACGATATGCGCAAGACCCGGCCGCCGCTGGCGGGACGTTCACGGCGGTTGTCGCTACAATGGGCAGTCTTGCTATCCCACCACGGTTCGTCAGGAACACCCGCCATGTCGCAGCAGACCACGCCGAATGAAGCCAGCTGGTTCACCGAAGCCCACCAGGCTTCCGGTTCCTCCATCGGTTTCCGCACCGAGCAACTGCTGCACGCGGAGAAGACCCCGTTCCAGACCATCGAGATCCACAAGACCACCGACTGGGGCAACCTGATGGTGATCGATGGCTGCGTGATGCTGACCACCCGCGACAACTTCTTCTATCACGAGATGATGACCCACCCGGCGCTGTTCACCCATGCGCGGGCCAAGCGCGTGGTGATCATCGGCGGCGGCGACTGCGGCACGCTGCGCGAGGTGCTCAAGCACGAGGAAGTCGAGTCGGCCGTGCAGGTGGAGATCGACGAGCGCGTGACCCGCCTGGCCGAGCAGTATTTCCCCGAGCTGTGCGAGTCGAACAACGACCCGCGCGCCGAGCTGCTGTTCATCGACGGCATCAAGTACATGGCCGACGCCGAACCCGATTCGCTGGACCTGGTGATCGTCGACTCGACCGACCCGGTGGGTCCGGCCGAAGGTCTGTTCAACGCCGCGTTCTACGCCAGCTGCTTCAAGGCACTGCGTCACGGCGGCCTGCTGGTGCAGCAGAGCGAATCACCGCTGGCCCATCTGGAGCTGATCAAGTCGATGCGCTCGGCGATGCGCACCACCGGCTTCAGCGCGGTGAAGACCCTGCCGTTCCCGCAGCCGTGCTACCCCACCGGCTGGTGGAGCTGCACGATGGCGCGCAAGGGCGGCGACCTGTCCGGCTTCCGCGAGCGCGGCGCGCTGAGCAAGAACTTCCCCACCCGCTACTACAACGCCGAAATCCACAAGGGCGCACTGGCCCAGCCGGAATTCATGCGCGAAGCTTTTGGCGAATAAGCCAAAAGCTTCAAATAGACATGGTACGGATCTCCGAAGCGCGGCTTGGAACAAGCGCGCTCTGGTGGTGCCCAGGCCCACCTCGGGCCAGCAGCCCCGCCCTCAAAACATCTTCGAGCGCACCTTCGGCAGCAGCACGATCAGCAAGGTGGCGATCGGCCCCAGCAGCAGCGACAGCAGAAACCACAACAGGCCGCTGCGGTTCTTGCCCTGTGCCAGCGCGGCATTGATCAGGGCCAGCGTGCCCCAGCCGACAAACCAGGGTGCGCCGTCGGCGAATGTCGACAGATGATCCACTACGCGTCTCCCGAACGATAATCATGGGGGCGCGGCCTTGCGCCGGGGAATGCCCATCCTAGGGGGAATGCCCATCCTAGCAAGCTCGGTGAAAACCGCGCGTTTTGGCTGACCGCCGAATCAGCCACGCTTAATCTGCGGGCGGTATGCTGCACGCTTTGACTGCGGAAGCACGCCCATGCTGCACGGACTGCGTCACCTCGCCTTGGTTTGCTCGCTGTCGCTGCTGGCCGCACCGGCATTCGCCGCCAAGACCAAACCCGACGCCAAGGCGCACGGCCCCAGCGCCAGTGCCCAGGCCCGCGACAAGGCGCAGCTGGCCTTTCAGCGCGACCTGGTGAGCGTGCTGGCACCCGGTGGCGATCCGAACCGCCTGCTCGGGGCTGCGCTGCTGGCACGTCCGCTGTTCAACCAGCCGCCCGCCAACAGCTTCCATCGACTGATCGAACGGGCGGCGATGGCCGAAGGCGCCGGCGCCGCCATCAGCTGGGCCCAGCTGGCCGATTGCGACGCCGAGGCCGATGCGTGCCCGAACAGCGCCGCGCTGGACAAGCTGCTGACCCAAGCTCCCGACAATGCCGCCGTCTGGCTGGTCAAGCTGGGCGCCGACGCGCGGGGCATGAAGCAGGATGACGCGCGCGACGACCTGGCCAAGGCCGCGGCGGCGAAACTCTACGACGACTACAGCGGCGTCAGCTTGCAGGCGCTGGCTGGCTCGGTCGGCGTGCTGCCGCCACCGGCCGACACGCTGGACCCCGCCCATGCGGGTGGCGCGGTAGGCATGCAGACCATCCTGGTGTTCGGCCTGGCCAGCAGCCAGCCGCAGCCGAGCCTCCCGCTGATCGCCAAGCTTTGCGAAAACGCCGGCAAGGATGCCTCGATCAAGTCCGACTGCCTGGCGCTGGGCAAGACGCTGGAATGGGGCTCCAGCCCGCTGGCCCGATCGCTGGGCCTGCACCTGCGCGAGGTGCTTTCCGACGATCCGGCCGCGCAACAGGAAGCAAAGGACGCCCGCCGCACGCTGATCTGGCAGGTGCAGAACTTCACCCAGCTGCTGGCCCGTGCCCCGGACGATGCCGCACTGTCGCAGCGCCTGCTGGCGCTGGCCCGCAAGGGCGGCACCCAGATGAGCCTGCAACTGGCTGCGTTGCGCGAGAACAGCATCCCCACCGACCCGCCCGCCGACTGGCAGCCGCGAACCGCAGCGAATCAGGAATAGGGCACGGGGGAAGGGCGGAGCGGCGCGCTTTTCCGCTTCGCGATTGTCTCTGCCCGATTCCCTGCCCAGGCCCCATTCCCCTTTCGCGCCTCGCCCGTTAGGCTGGGATCACCTTACGTGGCAGGGGTGATCCGATGCTTACGACGCTGGTGGCAAGCAGCAAGGGTGGTTGCGGCAAGAGCACACTGGTGACGCAACTGGCGTCGCACTGGGCACAGGCGGGGCAGCACACGGCCATCGTCGACGGCGACCGGCAACATTCCAGCTTCCACTGGGCCGAACTGCGGCCGGACAACGTCCCCGGCGTGCTGGCGCTCGAAGGCGGTCGACGCGGCCTGCAGCGGGTGCCGCCGGACACGCAGCAGCTGTTGATCGACACCCCGGCCGGTTCCACCGAGCGTGACCTCGAGCCCTACCTCGAATCGGCCAACGTGCTGCTGGTGCCGGTGCTGCCGTCCTCGTTCGACCTCGACGCCACCCTGCATTTCCTCGACGAGCTGCGTTCGATCAACCGCATCCACCGGGGCAAGCTGCCGGTGGCGCTGGTGGCCAACCGGCTCAAGCCGTGGACCCACGCCAGCCAGGACGCGGTGGTCCGGCTCGCCGAGCAATCGCCCTTCCCGATCGCGGCGCAACTGCGCGACAGCCAGGCCTATGTGCTGCTGGCCGGCCTCGGCAAGGGCATCTTCGACTACCAGTCCGAACAGGTCCGCAGTCACCAGCAGGACTGGAAGGCCTTGCTGCGCTGGATCAAGCGCCAGCACTGAAGCACGCATCCCTGATGCATCCCGCGCGCCTCGCGCAACCACTGCCGGAGTTCCCCATGCACGAACTGATCTTGTTGCGCCACGCCGAAGCGGTGCCGATAGAAGCCGCCGGCGAGGATCGACAACGCCCGCTGAGCAGCCGCGGCGAGCAGGAAGCCCAGGCCGCCGGCCTGTGGCTGGCCTCGCACAAGCTGCGTCCGGACCGGGTGCTTTGCTCGCCCACCTTGCGCACCGACGAAACCACCCGACTGGCGCTGGCGGCGATCGACAACGCCCCGGTGCCGCAACAGGCCGCCGAGATCTACGACGCCTCGCCCGGCGAGCTGCTGGCCCTGCTCGACCAGCACGACGACGCCGGCACCGTGCTGCTGGTCGGCCACAATCCCGGCATCGAGCGCCTGGTCGCGCTGCTGGTCGAAGGCCGCTCCGACGAATTCCGCGGCATGCCTCCCGGGGCGCTGGCCGTGCTGCATCTGAACGGCTCGCTGGAGCCTGGCAACGCGCGACTGGATGCCTTCTGGTCGCCCTGACCCGCCGCTCCGACCCGCCCGGCGCTGCGCCGGCATCGACGCTTCCCGTACCGTGCTGGCGGCCGTGCAATCACGGCCGCACCGGGCGCAGCACGTATCATCTGCCCATGTCCGTTACCTGCCGATTCCTGCTACCACTGCTGCTGGCGCTGACGCTGCTGCAGGGCTGCACCGTGTCGCGGGCGCAGATCCGCCGCGCCGACGCGGTGGTGGCCGCCACCACCAACCGCAGCAGCAGCTGTGACCAGCCCGACCATTGCGCCACGCCGTCGCCGCTGCGGGCCGCCGCCGTGGCGGCCGTGGCCGCATCCACGCCGGCGCAGCCGGTGCACGTGGTCACCCTGCTCGACGACAGCGAGCCGGCGCTGGCCGCGCGCATCAACCTGGTGCGGGCGGCGCAGCAGTCCGTCGACGTGCAGACCTTCATCTGGGACCAGGACGACGCCGGCCAGCTGATGCTGGACGAACTGGTGCGCGCGGCCAGACGCGGCGTGCAGGTGCGCATCCTGGCCGACCAGCTGTTCTCGTTCGGCAACGTCGACCTGCTCGACCGGCTGGCCCGGATCAGCCCGAACCTCGAGGTGCGGCTGTACAACCCCACCTTCCACAAGGCGCGCACCCAGCCACTGGAGTTCGCCGCCGGCGTGCTGTGCTGCTTCATGCAGTTCAACCAGCGCATGCACAACAAGCTGCTGCTGGTCGACGGCCTGATCGGCATCACCGGCGGGCGCAACTACCAGGACCGCTACTTCAACTGGGACGATGCCTTCGACTACGTCGACCGCGACGTGATGGTGGGCGGCCCGGCCGCCCGCGCCATGGCGGACAGTTTCGACCTGTTCTGGGACCATCCCCGTGCGGCGCCGCTGACCCACCTGCGCGACGTCAACGCGCGCCTGCTGGGCGACACCACGCCACCGGACTGGCCGGCGCCGAAGTACCGACGCCCGCAGCGGGTGGCGCAGTTGCTGCAGGCCGCCGAGGACCCGGCGTGGTTGCAGGCCTGGCTGGTCGATCCCAGCCTGCAGGTGGGCAAGGTCGACTACTTCAGCGACCTGCCGGCCAAGACCGACGAGCCCGACAAGCGGCGCGCGCGGCAGTACACCGGCCACATCATGCGCATGGTCAGCGGCGCGAAGCGCGAGGTCCTGCTGCAGACGCCGTACCTGGTGATGAGCAAGCGCGCGCAGCACATCTTCCGCGTGCTGCATCGCCTTCCCGACCCGCCACGGGTGATCGTGTCGACCAACTCGCTGGCCTCCACCGATGCGTTCGCGGTGTACGCGATGTCGTACAAGCACCGCAAGCGCTACCTCACCAAGTTCGGCTTCGAGATCCACGAGTTCAAGCCGCACGCACCCAGCGCGGCGGTTGACAACGAACTGGCCAACCTGGACACCGACGCCGCCGCGCTGCCGCCGGACCTCGTCAGCCCGGACGGTCCGGCGCGCGCCCGCTTCCACCTGCTGGGCAGCCGCGGCAGCAACAACCGGCCGGCGCCGCTGCACAGCGAAGGCCGGCGCTACGGCCTGCACGCGAAGTCGATCGTGGTCGACGATGCCTTCGCCATGGTCGGCTCGCACAATTTCGACCCGCGCTCGGACCACTACAACACCGAGGCCGGGGTGATCGTCTACGACCACGCGTTCGCCGACCAGCTGCGCCACAGCATCATGCGCAGCGTGCAGCCGGAGAACGCCTGGGTGGTCGCCCCGCGACAGTCGAAGGTGCCGGTGCTGACCGACATCAACCGGGCCATCGGCACGGTGTCGGAAAGCCTCCCGCTGTTCGACCTGTGGCCGTTCCGCTACGCCACCAGCTACGACCTCAAGCCCGGCTGCCAGCCGATGCGCGCCACCGATCCGGACTTCTACGCCTGCTACCAGCCGGTCGGCGACTTCCCCGACGTGGCGCTGTCGCCGAAGCTGATCATCACCCGGCTGGTCACCGCGTTCGGGGTGGGCGCCAAGGGCGTGCTGTAGGGGCAGGCTTCGCCTGTCTTGCGCAACGGCAGCCGCCGTCGTTACGGGACGCGGGCGATGCGGTCGCCCTGCGAGGAGTAGCGCATCGGCAGTTCGCCGCTGAGGCCGTCCGGATGATCGGCCGGCACGGCGAAGCGCCAGCCGCGCACGCTGCGCAAGGCGTGCTCGTCGAGGACCGGGTCGCCGCTGGACTGGATCAGGCTGGCGGCGCTGACCTGGCCCTGGCCATCGATGTCGAGGTGGAGCAGGACGCGGCCATCGAGGTGGCCACGCAGCTGCTCCCATGACTGCGAGGTGTCGGCGGGTGTCGCCAGCGGCACCAGGGCCGGCGCGGGTGCCGGCACGAAGGCGGCCTGCACCTCGTCAGCGACGATCCGCGGCGGCTGGGCGCGACGCGTCGGCACCGCGCGCGGCCGAACGTGCGGGCGACGCGGCGCCGGGCGGGCACGCACGGCGGTGGGCGTGTCGACCGTGGCGGCATAGCGCGCCGGCGGGCCGGTCCACACGCCGGTCTGCGTGCTGAGCCAGCCGGTGCCGGCCGTGCCGACGAGCAGGGCCAGCAGGCTGAGTGTGGAGGTGGTGCGCAGGCGAAACATGGCGGCCTTTATGCACCCGCCCGGGCGAATCGCGGCTGAAGCCGCGACCCGCTCATCGTTCGAGGATGGCGGTGACGCCCATGCCGCCGGCGGTGCAGATCGAGATCAGGCCGCGGCCCGAGCCCTTCCGTTCGAGCATCTTCGCCAGGGTGGCCACGATGCGCGCGCCGGTGGCGGCGAACGGATGGCCCACCGCCAGGCTGGAGCCATGCACGTTGAGCCTGGCCGGGTCGATCGAACCCAACGGCGCATCCAGGCCCAGGCGCTGCTTGCAGTAATCCGCCGACTCCCACGCGCGCAGCGTGCACAGCACCTGCGCCGCGAACGCTTCGTGGATCTCGTAGAAATCGAAATCCTGCAGGCTCAGGCCGTTGCGGGCCAGCATCCGCGGCACGGCGATGGTCGGCGCCATCAGCAGGCCCTCGCCGTGGACGAAGTCGACCGCGGCCACTTCCGCGTCGCGCAGGTACGCCTGCACGGTCAGCCCGCGCTGCGCCGCCCAGGCGTCGCTGCCCAGCAGCACCGCGGCCGCACCGTCGGACAGGCCGGTGGAGTTGCCGGCGGTCAGCGTGCCGTGGCCGGAGCGCTTGTCGAACGCCGGCTTCAGCGAAGCCAGTTTCTCCATGCTCGAATCGGGCCGCAGGAAACCGTCGCGCTTGAGGCCACGGAACGGCACCAGCAGGTCGTCGAAGAAACCCTCGGCATAGGCGGCCGCCAGCTTGTGGTGGCTGTCCAGCGCCAGTTGGTCCTGCGCCTCGCGGCCGACATGCCACTCGCGCGCCATCTGCTCGCAGTGGTCGCCCATCGACTTGCCGGTGCGCGGCTCGGCCACGCCCGGGAACGAGGGCTTCAGTTCGCTGAAGGAGAACCCGCGCAGCGCGACCTTCAGCTTGTCCATCGGCGTCTTCGCGCGGTTCATCGCCAGCAGGCGCTTGCGCAGGCGGGTGCCGTAGACGATCGGCACGTCCGAGGTGGTGTCCGAGCCGCCGGCGATGCCGGCCTCGATCTGCCCGGCGGCGATCTTGTTGGCGATGATGATGGTGTTGTCCAGCGAGGTACCGCAGGCACGGGCGGTGGTGATGCCCGGCGTGGTCGGCGCCAGCCCGGAGCTGAGCAGCGACTCGCGCGCCAGGTTCCAGTCCGACGCGTGCTTGATCACCGCGCCCATCGCCACTTCGCCCAGTTCCACGCCATGCAGGCCGAAGCGTTCGACCAGTGCGCCCAGCACCTTCACCGACATGCCGAAGTTGCCGACGTCGGCATAGGCGGTGTTGTTGCGGCAGAACGGAATGCGTACCCCGCCGATGATGCCGACGCGCCTCTGCGTGTTTTCCATGCTCAAAACAGTCCACCACTCAAGTTGGGTCAAGGCTAACCCGCCATGCCGTGCGGCGGAAGCCCAAAACGCTGAATGGTAGAATTGTGCTCTTTGTCCGTGGATGCAAACCCCGTGGAAGCGCAAACGCTGATCGCCCTGCCCATCGTGCTGGCCCTGGAACCGGTCGCGGGCGAGCCGCCGGCGCGCCTGACGCTGAGCCGCGACGAAGCCGCCGAACTGGCCGCCCTGGTCGCCACCGACCTGCATGCGCTGGTGCCGCAGGTCGACGCGGCCCGGCTCGCACTGGCCGGTGCGCTGTTCGATCAGGTCGAATTGCTGCGTCCCGGCTTCCCGGTGTGGAGCACGCTGGACGAGCTGGCCCGGCGCGTGCCGCGCGGGCACCTGGAGAACGTGGTGGCCTTCGGCAGCCACGAGGGCCACATGCCGGCGCAGCCGCTGGAACCCTCGATCCTCTACGCCGAAGGCCCGATGCGGCTGCTGCCGATGAGCCTGCTGGCCCCGGCGGAACTCGCCGAAGAACTTTCCGACCAGCTGGAGATCCAGCTGGTCGGCCGCGGCGAGACGGGCGCGCTGACCGCCGACTGGCTGATGCGCACGCTGGGCATCCGGCTGGAACACGTGCGTTACCTCAGCCGCAACGACCTGCTGGCGCTGACCTGCGTGCAGTACGAACACGTCAACCTGGCGCCGCTGTGGTCGCTGCTGGAAACCGCGCTGCTGACGCCGTATCGCGAGGAATCCACGATGAGCGCGCGCGGCCTGGCGCTGCGCTACGCGGACAGCAAGGTGCTGGCGCAGTCGCCGTCGCAGTGGCTGGCCGGGCAGGGCGGCGACACGGCCGAGCGGGCGCACGCGCTGGCCGGCATCGTGTTCGAGCTGCGCCAGTACGCGGCCCTGCTCGACGCCCACCAGCTGCCGTTGCAGTTGCAGCCGGCGCCGACGCTGGTGGTCGAGGCCGGTGACGGCTACCTGCTGGAAACCCTGGCCGCGGCGGACGCCCGTTACGACCCGCCCACCCTGTTTGCGCACGAGGCTCCCGGCCTGGGCGTGGTGGCGATCACCGTCAGCCAGCGTGGCGAGCAGGGCCAGTCGCTGGTGCTGGCGCACGCCTGGCCGCTGAAGCCGCAGGCACTGGGCAGCCTGCTGGCCCTGCTGACCGATCGCCACGGCAGCGCCGGCGAGCTGCATGCGCTGGGCCGGATCATGCTGGACGAGCACGGCCAACTGGCGGCGCCGGCCACGATCCTCCACTAGCGGGCGGATCGTTCGCCCCCCGTCTGTGCAAACGCCGGAACTCGGCGCATGATGATCCGGCGCCACAGGGGGCGCCACGCTGACGGAAGCACCATGCGGCCGCACAAGTCTGCCGAGGTATTGCCTTCGCTCGCAAGCCGGCCGGACTGGTCGGAAAAGATGCTGCGCGGCACCCCGGTGCTGCTGGCTTATCTCGACCACGAGCAGCGTTTCCGCTATGCCAACGAAACCCATCGGCACTGGCTGGGTCTCGATCCCGAGCGGCTGATCGGCCGGCACCTGATCGAGGTGATCGGCGAGCGCAACCACCGGCTGGCCGGCACGGCGCTGGCCCAGGCCTACGCGGGCACCGCGGCCAGCTACGAGGGCGAGCTGTTCAACGGCAACGAGCGCCGCTACGCCCACGGCAATTTCCAGCCCGACTTCGACCCGGACGGCCAAGTCTGCGGCATCTTCACCGCGCTGATCGACATCACCGAACGACGCACCCTGGAACTGCAGCTGCACGAAAGCGAGCAGCGCTTCTTCAGCGCGTTCCAGCACGCGGCGATCGGCATGGCGCTGACCAAGCCGGACGGCCAGTTCCTGCGGGTCAACGCGGCGGTCTGCCAGATGCTCGGCTATTCGGAGCAGGAGCTGCTGCAGCAGGACATCGGCCGGCTGAGCCATCCCGAGGACGTCGCCGCCGACCAGGCACTGATGGCTCAGTTGCTGGCCGGCGAGCGCGATTCCTACCAGCTGGAGAAACGCAACTTCCACAAGCTCGGCCACGTGGTGCACATCCTGCTCAGCGTGTCGCTGGTGCGCGATGCGGCCGGGGCGCCGCTGTATTTCGTTTCCCAGGTGCAGAACATCAGCCAGCGCAAGGCCTTCGAGGACGCGCTGCACCGCGAGCGCGAGCTGGCCGAGGTGACCCTGCGCTCGATCGGCGACGCGGTTATCACCACCGACCCGCAGGTCCGCGTCACCTCGCTCAACCCGATCGCCGAGGCGATGACCGGCTGGAGCAGCGCCGAGGCGAACGGTCGGCCGATCGAGGAGATCTTCCAGCTGTTCGACGCCCAGGGCGGCCTCGCCGTGGCCAACCCGCTGCGCTCGGCGATCGAGCAGAACCTCATCGTCGACCTGGCCGGCAAGACCCTGCTGCGCCATCGCCACGGCTTCGACACGCCGGTGGAGGATTCCTCCGCGCCGATCCATGACCACGCCGGCAACGTGATCGGCGGCGTGCTGGTGTTCCATGACGTCAGCGAGAACCGGGCGCTGGCGCTGAAGATGATCCACCTGACCCAGCACGACACGCTGACCGGCCTGCCCAACCGCAGCCAGCTGCCCGGCCACATCAACCGGGCGATCGACAGCGCCAGCCGGCGCCGGCAACGCGCCGCGGTGCTGTACATCGACATCGACAACTTCAAGCAGGTCAACGAGCTGGTCGGCCACACCGCGGGCGACCAGGTGCTGCGCTCGTTCATCAGCCAGCTGCAGCGCTGCCTGCCCGGCGACGAATTGCTCAGCCGCTACGGCGGCGACGAATTCGTGGTGGTGCTGCCGCACGTGGACAGCGCGGGCGAGGCGGCAAGCCTGTGCCGGGACCTGATCACCCACGGCGAACAGACCCGCATCGCGGGCCAGCCGGAGCTGTCGCTGCACCTGAGCATCGGCATCAGCATCTATCCGGACGACGCCACCAGCGCCGACGAGCTGGTGCAGCATGCCGAGACCGCGCTGGTGGCGGCGAAGGCCCAGGGCCAGCACGGCTATCGCTTCTTCACCGCGTCGATGAACGAGCGCGCGCGGGCGCAGCGACGGATCGAGACGGGCCTGCGCCAGGCCTTGCCGGGCAATCAGCTGAAGCTGCACTACCAGCCGAAGGTCGACGCGCACAGCGGCCGCATCGTCGGGGCCGAGGCCTTGCTGCGCTGGCAGCTCAACGGGCGCGATCTGTACAAGCCGGACCAGTTCATCCCGGTGGCCGAGGATTCCGGGCTGATCCTGCCGATCGGAGCCTGGGTGCTGCGCCAGGCCTGCCGCCAGGCGCGGATGTGGCAGCAGGCCGGGCACGAGATCCCGATTTCGGTGAACGTGTCGCCGCTGCAGTTCCAGCACGCGGATTTCTACACCTGGCTGGACGACGTGCTGGAGGAGGCCGGGCTGGAATCGCGCCTGCTGGAGCTGGAACTGACCGAACGCATGGTGATGTCCGGCGGCGAGGCCACCACGGGCCTGCTGCAGCGGATCAAGCGCCGCGGCGTGCGGTTGTCACTGGACGATTTCGGCACCGGCTATTGCAGCCTGTCCTACCTGAAGCATTTCCCCATCGACGCACTGAAGATCGACCGCGTGTTCGTGCGCGACATCACCAGCGATCACGACACCGCCACCATCACCAGCGCGATCATCGCGATGGCGCGCAGCCTCAACAAGGACGTGATCGCCGAAGGCGTGGAAACGCGCGAGCAGGGCAGTTTCCTGCGCCACGCCGGCTGCTCGCAGCTGCAGGGTTTCCTGTACGGCATGCCGATGCCGGCAAGCGAACTGCAGAAGCTGCTCGCCGAACCGGTGACTGCGCCATAGGGCAGGCGGCCTCCGCCTACGAATCAGCGGTCAGCGGCATCTCGTACATGAAATAGTGGCAGCGCTGCATGCCCAGGCCTTCGTAGGTGGCCTGGGCGTGGCGGTTTTCGGTTTCCACGTACAGCCGCAGGCCCACCGCGCCGGCCGCCGCCGCGAGCCGTTCCACTTCCGCGTACAAGGCGCGGAAGACCCCGCCGCGGCGCGCGGCGGGAATCACGTAGACGCTCTGGATCCACCAGAAATCGCCGTTGCGCCAGTCGCTCCATTCGCGCGTCACCAGCAGGCTGGCGACCGCCGTGCCGTCGCGTTCGGCGACCAGGTAGAAGCCGCGCTGCCGCTGCTCGAACACGCCGGCCACGCCGCGCGCCAGGATCGCCGGGTCGAGCTGCTTCTGCTCGGTTTCCCAGGCCATCGCCGCGTTCCACTGGACCAGGCTGGCGAGATCGGCGGGTTCGGCGGCACGAATCTGCAGTGGCACGGCATGACTCCCATCGGTGGTGAGGCCACATCCTAGCCTGCGTGGCCTTCACATGCCGCCGCGTAGTTTCTGCGCCGGGGCCGCGCCCGGCGAATGGCCCTTCGCCTGCACGCCGCGCCACGGCCGCCGGGTCCCCCGCGTTGTCCGTCATCCCCCACCGGCAAGCCACAAGGATGCCCCGTTTGAACATCGGCACTCTCCTCGACCTGCTGAAGCTGCGCCGGTTGAACGCGTTCCGGCGCCGGCGCGCCGCCGCCCGCACCCGGCCCGAGCAGGAGCCCGCGCTGCGCGCCGAACTGTTCAGCGCCGAACAGATGGAGCGGCACGGGCGGGCGCTGGCGAGCCAGCACCGGCTCAGCGCGCGGCGCAACGCCGACCTGCTGCTGGCGCGGCTGGCCGACAACGAGGCGGTGCTGACCCACACCTGCGAACGGCTGACCCACGCCACCCGCAAGCGCCTGCGCATCACCCCGGCCGGCGAATGGCTGCTGGACAACTTCTATCTGGTCGAGGAACAGATCCGCATCGCCCGGCGGCACCTGCCCAAGGGTTACAGCCGCGAACTGTCGCGCCTGGCCCAGGGCCCGTCCGCCGGCCTGCCGCGCGTCTACGACATCGCGCTGGAGATCATTTCGCACGGCGACGGCCGCGTCGATGCGAACAGCCTGCAGCGTTTCATCCGGGCCTATCAGGAGGTGTCGCCGCTGAAGCTGGGCGAGTTGTGGGCGATCCCGATCATGCTGCGGCTGGCCCTGATCGAGAACCTGCGCCGGGTCGCCGCCCGGGTGATGGCCGACTGGCGCTACCGCGGCCGCGCCGCGCGCTGGGCCGACAACCTGATCGCCACCACCGAAACCGACCCGAACTCGGTGGTGCTGGTGGTGGCCGACATGGCCCGCTCGGACCCGCCGATGAATGGCCCGTTCGTGGCCGAGATGGCGCGCCGGCTGCAGGGCCAGAGCCCGGCGCTGGCGCTGCCGTTGAGCTGGATCGAGCAGCGCCTGGCCGCATCGGGGCAGAGCGTCGAACACCTGGTGCAGGTCGAGGCGCAGCAGCAGGCCACCAACCAGGTCACCATCAGCAACAGCATCGGCAGCCTGCGCACGCTGGCGGCGATCGACTGGCGCGATTTCACCGAGCACTGCAGCCTGGTCGAGCGCTGCCTGCGCGACGATCCGGCCGGCATCTACGCCGCCATGGATTTCGCCACCCGCGACCGCTACCGCCACGTGGTGGAATCGATCGCCCGCCAGCACAAGCTGACCGAACTGGCGGTGGCCGACGCCGCGATCGAGCTGAGCGCCGCCGCGGTCGCCGCCGGCGGCGACACGCTGGCGCAACACGTGGGCTATTACCTGGTCGACCGGGGCCGCGTCGCGCTGGAGCGCCACCTGGGCATCCACCCGCGGCTGGCCGTGGTGCTGCGCCGGGCGTTCGACCGGGCGCCGTTGCCGATCTACCTGGGCACGCTGGCCGTGCTCACGTTCGCCTTCGCCCAACCGCTGGTGGCGGCCGCGGCCCATGACGGCTTGCCGCCGTGGGCGCTGATCGCGATCGCGGTGCCCGCCGTGATCCTGGCCAGCCAGCTCGGACTGAGCCTGCTCAACTGGCTGGCCACGCTGTCCATCGCGCCGCAGCAGTTGCCGCGGATGGACTATTCGCGCGGCATCCCCGCGCACGCGCGCACGCTGGTGGCGATCCCCAGCCTGTTCGCTAGCGAACAGGACGTCGAGGACCTGGTCGAGGCGCTGGAGGTGCGCTTCCTCGGCAATCGCGACGAGCACCTGCACTTCGCCCTGCTCACCGACTTCGCCGACGCCGACCGCGAAACCCTGCCCGGCGACGAGCACCTGCTGCGGCTGGCGCAGCGGCGCATCGAGGCGCTCAATGACCGCTACGCCAGTGCCGTAGCCGACCGCTTCTTCCTGTTCCATCGCCCGCGTCGCTGGAATGCCGCCGAGCAGTGCTGGATGGGCCACGAGCGCAAGCGCGGCAAGCTGGCCGACTTGAACGCGCTGCTGCGCGGCGGCGGCGGCGCGGCCTTCATGCGCGTGGTGGGCGACATCGCGTCGCTGCCGCCGGTGCAGTACGTGATCACGCTGGACACCGACACCGAGCTGCCGCGCGATGCGGCGCAGGCGTTCGTCGGCGCCATCGATCATCCGCTGAACCGCGCGGTGTACGACCCCGAACGGCGCCGCGTGGTCAGCGGCTACGCGATCCTGCAACCGCGCGTGGGGATCAGCCTGCCCAGCACGGCGCGCTCGCGCTACGCCCAGCTGTACGGCAGCGACGCCGGCATCGATCCATACACGCAGATGGTTTCGGACGTCTATCAGGACGTGTTCGGCGAAGGCTCGTTCATCGGCAAGGGCATCTACGCGGTCGACGCCTTCGAACGCACCCTGGATGGCCGCTTCCCGGAAAACCGCATCCTCAGCCATGACCTGGTCGAGGGCTGCCATGCGCGCTCGGGCCTGCTCAGCGACACGCAGCTGTTCGAAGCCTGGCCCGCCCGTTACGGCGCCGATGTCAGGCGCCGCCATCGCTGGATTCGCGGCGACTGGCAGCTGCTGCCGTGGCTGCTGCCGTGGGCGCCGACCGCGCACGACGGCTGGCGGCGCAACGCGCTGACCGCGTTGTCGCGCTGGAAGATCCTCGACAACCTGCGCCGCTCAATGGTGCCTGCCGCGCTGCTGGCGCTGCTGCTGGTCGGCTGGCTGGTGATCTCGCCGGTGCTGTCATGGACCCTGGCGGTGCTGGCGATGGTGCTGGTGCCGCCGCTGCTGTCGGCCCTGCTGGACCTGGTGCAGAAACCGCGCGACGTGGAACTCGACCAGCACCTGCGCGCCGGCCTGCACGACGGCGTGCAGCACTTCGTGCGGATGGGGTTGGGGCTGGCCTGGCTGCCGCACGAGGCGCACTACCATCTCGACGCGATCGTGCGCACGCTGTGGCGGATGGCGGTCAGCCGCCGGCACCTGCTGCAATGGCAGACCTCCAGCGAGGTCGAGCGGCGCAGCAGCAACGCGGCCTCGGCGATGTGGCGGCTGATGTGGATCGGCCCCGCGCTGGCGCTGCTGATGATCGTGCTGCTGGCGCTGCAACGGCCGCTGGCGTTGTGGCTGGCCGCACCGCTGCTGCTGTTGTGGCTGGCCTCTCCGCTGCTGGCATGGTGGATCAGCCAGCCGCGCACGCAGGACAGCTTCGTGCCGGATGCGCGGCAGCAGCGCTTCCTGCGCACGCTGGCGCGCCAGACCTGGGCGTTCTTCGACGTGCACGTCAACGCCGCCGAGCACTGGCTGCCCCCGGACAACCTGCAGGAGCAGCCCGGCCCGGTGGTCGCCCATCGCACCTCGCCCACCAACATCGGCATGGCCTTGCTGGCGGGCCTGGCCGCGCACGACTTCGGCTTCCTCGGCACGGCGCGCCTGCTCGAACGCACCCGGCTGACCCTGGACACCATGCAGCGCCTGCCGCGCCACCGCGGCCACTTCTACAACTGGTACGACACCCAGACCCTACAGCCGCTGGCGCCGATGTACGTGTCGGCGGTGGACAGCGGCAACCTGGCCGGCCACCTGCTGACCCTGTGCCCCGGCCTGCTCGAGCTGATCGACGCGCCGGTGTTCGGCCCGCACCTGCTGCAAGGCCTGCTCGACACGCTGGAACTGCTGCACGACGCACTCGAGCGCGACGCCACGGCGCAGCTGGTGCCGCTGCGACGCCTGCTGCACGAGGCCATCGCCACGCCGCCGGCATCCACCGGCGCCACGGTGCTGCTGCTCACCGAGCTGCGCCGGCACGTCCATGCGCTGGCCGCCGCGGCGGACGCGCCGGCCGCCGGCGACGCGCGCTTCTGGCTGGATGCCCTGCGCGGGCAGATCGACGAACTGCATGCCGACGCCGTGCTGCTCGAACTCGATGCGCCGCCGGACGAAGCCGTGGGCTTCAGCGGCATTCCCACCCTGCATCAGCTGGCGCGCATCGAACCGCTGTGCTGGCCGGACGCCGCCGACGCCGAAGGCGTGCGCGAGCGCGCGTCCGCCCGGATCGCCCTGATCGAACAGCTGGCCCATCTCGCCGAGCAACTGGCGCAGATGGACTACCGCTTCCTCTACGACAGCACGCGCGACCTGCTGGCGATCGGCTACAACGTCGACCAGCACCGGCTGGACGCCAGCTACTACGACCTGCTGGCGTCCGAAGCGCGGCTGGCCAGCTTCGTGGCGATCGCCCAAGGCCAGCTGCCCAAGGACAACTGGTTCGCGCTGGGCCGGCTGCTGACCACGGTGGGCGGCGAACCGGTGTTGCTGTCGTGGACCGGCTCGATGTTCGAATACCTGATGCCGACCCTGGTGATGCCCGGCTTCGAGGGCACCCTGCTGGAGCAGACCTGTCGCGCCGCGGTGGCCCGGCAGATCGAATACGGCAACCAGCTGGGCATCCCGTGGGGCGTTTCCGAATCGGGCTACAACACGCTCGATGCGCACTTCACCTACCAGTACCGCGCGTTCGGCGTGCCCGGGCTGGGCCTGAAGCGCGGCCTGGGCGACGACGTGGTGATCGCGCCGTACGCCAGCGCGCTGGCGATGATGGTGGCGCCCGCGGCGGCCACCCGGAACCTGCAGCGCCTGGCCGGCATCGGGGCGCGCGGCCTGTACGGCCTGTACGAAGCGATCGACTACACGCCGGCGCGCCTGCCGCTGGGCCAGGACGCGGCGATCGTGCGGCAGTTCATGGCGCATCACCAGGGCATGACCCTGCTGGCGCTGGACTACGCCCTGCTGGAGCGACCGATGCAGCGCCGCTTCGAATCGCACCCGCAGTTCCAGGCCAGCAGCCTGCTGCTGCAGGAGCGCGTGCCGAAGACCGCCGCCGAATACCTGCACGCCACCGGCTTCCCCGAACGCGCCGGCGGCGTGCGCCCGGAGGCGCGGCTGCGCGTGTTCGCCGATCCCGACCGGGCGCTGCCGGCGGTGCAGCTGCTTTCCAACGGGCGCTACCACGTCATGCTCAGCAGCGGCGGCGGCGGCTACAGCCGGCGCGGCGAACTGGCGCTGACCCGCTGGCACGAAGACATCACCCGCGATCACTGGGGCAGCTTCTGCTACGTGCGCGAGGTCGCCAGCAACGCCTGCTGGTCCACCGCCTACCAGCCCACCTGCCGCAAAACCGAGCAGTTCGAGGCGATCTTCTCCGAGGCGCGCGCCGAGTTCCGCGTGCGCGAACGCGAGTTCGACGCGCATACCGAGATCGTGGTGTCGCCGGAAGACGACATCGAGCTGCGCCGCACCCACCTCACCAACCGCGGCCGCACGCGGCGCACGATCGAACTGACCAGCTACGCCGAAGTGGTGCTGGCGCCGCCGATCGCCGACGCGCTGCACCCGGCCTTCAGCAAGCTGTTCGTGCAGACCGAGCTGGTGCCCGAGCTGCAGGCGATCGTCTGCACCCGCCGCCCCCGCGCGGCGGGCGAGCACATGCCGTGGATGTTCCACCTGCTGGCCGTGCACGACGCCGACATCGTGGAGATCTCCTACGAAACCGATCGCGCGCGCTTCATCGGCCGCGGCCGCAGCACGGCCGATCCGCAAGTGTTTGATCGCGGGCAGGCGCAGTTGTCCAACAGCGACGGCTCGGTGCTCGACCCGATCATGGCGATCCGCTGCCGGATCACGCTGGAACCGGACCAGACCGCCACCATCGACTTCGTCAGCGGCATCGCCGAGCAGCGCGATGGCTGTATCCAGCTGATCGGCAAGTACCGCGACCGCCACCTCGCCGACCGCGTGTTCGACCTGGCCTGGACGCACAGCCAGGTGCTGCTGCGCCAGCTCAACGCCAGCCTCGCCGACGCCCAGCTGTACGAGCACATGGCCACCAGCATCTTGTATCCCAACGCCAGCCTGCGCGCCCAGCCCGCCGTGCTGCGGGCCAACCGGCGCGGCCAGTCCGGCCTGTGGGGACAATCCATTTCCGGCGACCTGCCGATCGTGCTGCTGACGATCACCAGCCCCGCGCGGATCGAGCTGGTGCGCCAGCTGGTGCAGGCGCACGCGTACTGGCGCCTGAAGGGACTGGCGGTGGACCTGGTGATCTGGAACGAGGACCGCGCCGGCTATCGGCAGGAACTGCAGGACCAGATCATGGGCCTGATCGCCTCGGGCAGCGAGGCGAGCCTGCTCGACCGGCCCGGCGGCATCTTCGTGCGCCCGTCGCAGCAGTTGTCCGGCGAGGATCGCGTGGTGATGCTGGCCAGCGCGCGACTGATCCTCGGCGATGCGCGGGGCAGCCTGGCCGAACAGATCGGACGACGGCAACCGGCCGTGCATGCGCCGCGCTTCGAGTCCAGCCGTCCGCTGCGCAGCGACGGCGACCCGGGCGCGGCGGAAGTATTGGCGCCGGCGTCGCTGCAACTGGCCAACCCGCACGGCGGCTTCAGCGCCGATGGCCGCGAGTACGTCATCGTGCAGCAGGGCGGGCAGGGCACGCCGGCGCCGTGGTGCAACGTGCTGGCCAATCCGCACTTCGGTACGGTGATCTCCGACTGCGGCAGCGCCTACACCTGGGCCGAGAACGCCCACGAGTTCCGCCTCACGCCCTGGCACAACGACCCGGTCAGCGACGGCGGCGGCGAGGCGCTGTACCTGCGCGACGAGGACACCGGCCAGGTGTGGTCACCGACCCCGCTGCCGTGTCGCGGCCGCGGCAGCTACACCACCCGCCACGGTTTCGGCTACAGCGTGTTCGAGCACGTGGAGGACGGCATCCGCTCCGAGCTGTGGATCTACGTGGCACTGGATGCCTCGGTGAAGTTCTCGGTGCTGAAACTGCGCAACAACTCGGGCCGCACGCGCCGAATCAGCGTCACCGCCTACGTCGAGTGGCTGCTCGGCGACCTGCGCGCGAAGACCGCGATGCACGTGGTGACCGAATCCGACCCGGCCAGCGGCGCACTGTTCGCCCGCAACGCGTACAACACCGAATTCCCCGATCGGGTGGCCTTCCTCGACGTGGACGACCCGGCCCGCGGCATCGATGGCGACCGCAGCGAATTCCTGGGCCGCAACGGCAGCATGCACGCGCCGGCCGCCCTGACCCGCGCCCACCTGTCCGGGCGAGTGGGCGCGGGGCTGGACCCCTGCGCCGCGCTGCAGTCGCAACTCACGCTCGACGACGGCGCCGAACGCCAGCTGATCTTCCGGCTCGGCCTGGGTCGCAACGGCGCCGACGCCGCCGCGCTGGTGCAGCGTTTCCGCGGCAACGGCAGCGCCGCCGACGCGCTGGACAAGGTGCGTGCGCACTGGGCGCGCACGCTGGGCGCGGTGCAGGTGCGCACGCCCGAGCCCGCGCTGGACGTGCTCGCCAACGGCTGGCTGCTGTACCAGACCATCGCCTGCCGGATTTGGGCGCGCAGCGGCTACTACCAGTCCGGCGGCGCGTTCGGCTTCCGCGACCAGCTGCAGGATTCGATGGCCACCCTGCACGCGGCCCCCGCGATCGCGCGGGCGCAGCTGCTGCTGTGCGCCGCGCACCAGTTCGTCGAGGGTGACGTGCAGCACTGGTGGCATCCACCGCTGGACCGCGGCGTGCGTACCACCTGTTCGGACGACTACCTGTGGCTGCCGCTGGCCACCGCCCGCTACGTGCTGGCCAGCGGTGATCGCGGCGTGCTCGACGAGACCGCCGGCTACCTCGACGGCCGCCCGCTGCATCCGGGCGAGGAGTCGTACTACGACCTGCCGCAACCCGCCGGCCTGCGCGAGACGCTGTACCGGCACTGCGTGCGCGCGATCGAGCACGGCCTGGGCCAGCGCGGCGTGCATGGCTTGCCGCTGATCGGCGGCGGCGACTGGAACGACGGCATGAACCGCGTCGGCGAAGCCGGCCGCGGCGAAAGCGTGTGGCTGGGCTTCTTCTCCGGCGAGGTGCTGACCCGCTTCGCCGAGGTGGCGCGGCTGCATGGCGACGAAGTCTTCGCCCAGCGCTGCGAAAGCGAGGTCACGCGCCTGCACCTGGCGCTGGAGCAACACGGCTGGGACGGCGCCTGGTATCGCCGCGCCTACTTCGACGACGGCACGCCGCTGGGCTCGGCCGGGAACGACGAATGCCGCATCGACTCGATCGCACAAAGCTGGTCGGTGCTGTCCGGCATGGCGCCCGCCCAGCGGCAGCAGCAGGCGATGGAGTCGCTGAACCGGCACCTGGTGCGACGCGACGCCGGCCTGATCCAGCTGCTCGATCCGCCATTCGACCAGTCGCCGCTGGACCCCGGCTACATCAAGGGCTACTTGCCCGGCGTGCGCGAGAACGGCGGCCAGTACACGCACGCGGCGATCTGGGCCACGATGGCCTTCGCCGAGCTGGGCGACCACGAGCGCGCATGGGAACTGCTGCGCATGATCAACCCGGTCAGCCACGGCAGCGACGCGAATCAAATGGACGTCTACAAGGTCGAACCCTACGTGGTCAGCGCCGACGTCTACGCCGTCGCCCCGCACGTCGGCCGCGGCGGCTGGAGCTGGTACACCGGTTCGGCCGGCTGGATGTACCGGCTGATCGTCGAATCCCTGCTCGGCCTGCGCCTGGAAGCCGGCAGGCTGCGCTTCGCGCCCGTGCTGCCGGCAAAGTGGGACGGCTTCCGCCTGGACTACCGCCACCACGACACGCTGTACCGGATCGACCTGCGGCAAAGCGAACCCGGCACCATGCCCGCACTGTGGCTGGATGGCGAACCGCAGCCCGACGGACAAATCACGCTGGTCGACGACGGCGTGCAGCACGAAGTGGAACTCAACTGGCCCAGGGCAGGCTGATCGCGCGCCGAAGCGCTCCTCAAGCGATCAACGATCCAGCGGACTCAGCACGCCATGCCCGCCCCGATTGAGCACATGCGTATAGATCTGCGTCGTCGCCACGTCCTTGTGGCCGAGCAGTTCCTGCACCGTGCGAATGTCGTAGCCGGATTCCAGCAGATGCGTGGCGAACGAATGACGCAGCGTATGTGCGCTCACCGGTTTGGCAATGCCCACAGCGCGACACGCTGCCTTCAATGCGCGCGACAGCACCGCATCACCGAAATGATGTCGGCGCTCGATGCCGTCCATCGGATCAATCGAGCGCTCCGCCGCCGGGAATACATACTGCCAGCCGATTTCGCGCGGTGCGCCCGGATACTTCCGGGCCAGCGCCTGCGGCAACCACACCGCGCCGAACCCCGACGCCAAATCGGCCTCATGCAACAGGCGGGCGCGTTCCATTTCACGCAGCAAGGGCTCAGCCAGTGACCGCGGCAACATGGTGTGCCGATCCTTGCCGCCCTTGCCATCACGCACGGCGATTTCATTACGGGCAAAATCCACGTCCTTGATCCGCAGCCGCAACACTTCCATCAGGCGCATGCCCGTACCGTACAACAGGCTGGCCAACAGCCAGGGACGTCCATCCATCCTTGCCAGCACGCGGGTGACCTCATCACGAGAAAGTACGACCGGCACACGCTGTGGCCGCTTCGCACGCACGACACCCTCCATCCATGGCAGCTCGATATTCAGCACCTGCTTGTACAAAAACAGCAACGCCGCCAGTGCCTGATTCTGGGTGGCCGCAGCGACCTTGCCCTGCACCGCCAACGCCGACAGAAACGCTTCGACCTCGGCTTCGCCCATTTCACGCGGATGCCGCTTGCCATTGGCCAGTATGAAGCGGCGAATCCATCCGACATACGCCTCCTCGGTGCGAATGCTGTAGTGCTTCAGCCGCAACACGCGCCGCACCTCATCCATCAAACGCGGCGCCGAAGGGCCGCTGACCATACGGTTT
>NZ_LMHR01000055.1:0-42342 GCF_001428465.1 Rhodanobacter sp. Root179
CAGGTCACCGCCAGGGGCTTTATCCTGAAACACCCTCACCGGAAACGGTGGGGGTTTTTCTTTGGTGCTGTTGCGGTGGCGACCGCAGGTCGCGAACCGCAACAGGTCACCGCCAGGGGCTTTATCCTCCAAGGCCTCCCCATCGGGGAGGCCTTCGTCTTTGTGGCGTTTGAAGGATTGTTCTTCCATGTGGATCACCGTTGCCGGGCCAATCCATCGCCTATGATGAACCTCCTTCAGTCAGCGCCTCACGCCAGGAGCGGCTCTTGTTCATTCATGTGGAAACGCGGCGCCGTCCCCGCTGGCATTGGGCCACTCTCCTGGTGGTTTCGTTTTGCGTCTTGTGCTTTGTGGTTCTGGCGCTGACGCCGCCAGCGCAGCGGATCTCGTTGCTGCTTGAATGGGGCACGATTCCGGCGAACATCTTCGATCCCCACGAGGCGCTGCTGCCGCAGCTGACCGATCCGGCCCTGTTGCGGCTGTTCACCGCACTGTTCATTCACGTCACCTGGCTGCACTTGCTGAGCAACCTGCTCTTCCTGGTGATCTTCGGATTGCCTGGAGAGCGCGCACTGGGATCGTTTCGCTTCCTGCTTCTGTTCGTGGTGGGCGGCATCGTGGCGAATCTGATTGGCGCACTGTCGCTCGCCGGCGTGCGGCTGCCAATCATCGGCTGCAGCGGAGCCGTCTCGGCCGTGGTCGGCACCTACGTGGCACTGTTCCCGCGGGCGCGGCTGGGGCTGGTGCTGCCACTGGGTCTTTATCTGGAATTTGTCCGGGTCCCCGCTTTTCTGCTGATCGGCATCTGGGTGTTGCTGCAACTGCTGTTCAGCTATGCCGGACCCAGCTACGGCGCCTACGTGTGGTGGGCGCACATCGGCGGGTTCCTGTTTGGCGTGATGTTCGCCCTGTTTGCACGCGAAGGCATAGCGCGTCGCCTGCGGGGCTGATGCTTCAGAACGCGCCGCCATTCTGCAGATGGGTGTTGGCGAACTGGCGCAACAGGCGCCGAGCGAGCGGCGTGGCGCCGACTTCGCCGAACACGCGTTTCGGATCGCTGCCTTCGCGATGCATGTCGGAGTGCTTGCGCCGGATGTAGGCGCGCATCACTTCGGCGTTGAACTCCGGATGGAACTGCACACTCAGCGCGTGCGGACCATAACGCAGCCACTGATGCGGGTCCCTGGCCGAGCGGGCGAGCACGGCTGCTTCCGCTGGTGCTTCAAGCACGCTTTGTTCGTGCGTGGTAAGCGCCCGAAAGTGTGGTGGAAGGCCGTGAGCCAGCGAGTCGCGCTTGCCGGCGTCGGTGAGCTCGATGAGCTGGGTACCTATTTCGCGCCCGCCTGGAAGGTAACCCACCGTGCCGCCCAAGGCATGGGCCATCAACTGATGGCCATAGCACACGCCGAACAGTGGCAGGCTGACATCCATGGCATCGCGGATCCACCCCGCGGTGAGTTCGCTCCAGTGCGCCCGTTCGGTGACCATGGCTGCCGAACCCGTGATGATGGCTCCGGCGACTTCTTTCGGCGGGGGCAGGGCTTCGCCATTGGCGACATCGACAACTTGCAGCTGCCGTGGCTGCAGGCCGGCGCTCAGGCGGAACCAGTGCGGAAAGTCGCCGTGGCGGGCACGGATGGGATCCGGGGCACGGCCGGTGCGGATGATCAGGACGGGTTTCATGCAGGGATGAGGCTCGGGTTGTAGTCAGGGCTGTCCGTCTTCGAACGCGTCGATCGGCGGCAGCACGGTGAGGATTTCCTGCACGGTGGTCAGACCCGCCGCCACCTGGTCGGCGGCGGAGATGCGCAACGGGCGCATCCCCTCGGAAAGGGCGGCCTGGCCGAACCCGCTCAGGTCGAATTGGGCCGAAATCATCCCGCGCAGGCGGGGCGACAGTTTCAGCATCTCGTAAATGCCGGTGCGGCCGAGAAAGCCGGTATTGCGACATTCCAGACATCCGACAGGCTGGAACACCTGCGCCGGAAGTGGCAAATCCCAGCCATGGACGAGTACGTTCCAGGCGTGGGGGTCCTGCACGCTGGCCCGCTTGCAATGCGGGCAGAGGGTGCGCACCAGTCGCTGCGCCACCACTCCGGTAAGGGTCGACTGGATCAGATAGTGAGGAACGCCCAGGTCGAGCAGGCGCGTGATCGCGCTCGGCGCATCGTTGGTATGCAGCGTGGACAGCACCAGATGCCCGGTCAGCGAAGCCTGCACGGCCATTTGGGCAGTCTCCAGGTCGCGGATCTCGCCGATCATGATGATGTCCGGGTCCTGTCGCAGCAGGGTCCTGACGCCGGCCGCGAAATCCAGGTCGATCGCCGCATGCACCTGCATCTGGTTGAACTCCGGCGAGACCATCTCGATCGGATCTTCCACGGTGCACACGTTGAGCTCGGGCGTGGCCAGATGCTTCAGCGTGGAATACAGCGTGGTGGTCTTGCCCGAGCCGGTCGGCCCGGTGACCAGCACGATGCCGTGCGGTCGTTCGACCATGCTTCGCCAGTTCGCACCCTCGACAGGCGAGAAGCCCAGTTGCGCGAAGTCCTTCACCACCAGGTCGGGATCGAAGATGCGCATCACCACCTTCTCGCCGAACGCGGTGGGCATGTTCGAGATGCGCAACTCGACTTCGCGTCCGGAGGAAGAGCGTGTCTTGATGCGGCCGTCCTGCGGGCGGCGCTTCTCGGCGACGTCCATGCGCGCCAGGATCTTGATTCGGGCGGTGACTGCGGTCATCACCGGCGAGGGCAGCTCGAAAACCTTCTGCATGATGCCGTCGATGCGGAAGCGGATATGGCCCGTTTCGCGGCGCGGCTCCAGGTGGATGTCGGAGGCCCGCTGCTCGAACGCGTACTGCAGCAGCCAGTCGACGATATGCACCACGTGGCGATCGTCCGCACCGACTTCGCCGCTCTTGCCCAGTTCGACCAGTTGCTCGAAGTTGAGGATGGCCGACGAGGCGTCGCTGCCGTTCTTGGCATCCTGCGCCAGCTGGATCGAGCGCTGGACGCCGTAGAACTCCTGCAGGTAGCGATTGATGTCGATGGGACTGGCCACCACCCGCCGGATGTCCCGGCGCAGCATCTGGCTCAGGTCCGGTGCCCAGCCCGACTCGAACGGTTCGCAGGTGGCGAACGTCACTTCGCCGGGTGCGGCCGCGATCGGCAGGATGCGATGCCGCTTGGCATAGGCCTGGCTGACCACCTGGGTCGCCGCCGCGACATTGATCTTCATCGGGTCGATCTTCAGATACGGCAGCCCGGCATGGCCGGCCAACCATTCGGTCAGGCCTTCCAGACTCAACGGACGGCCCGGATCGCGCTGGTTGATCAGTTTGGCGTTGGCGATCACCACCAGCGGATGCAGCTCCACCGTGCTGCGACCGGCCCGGTTGCCGATGCGAACCTGCTTGGCGTCGTCGGCCAGCAGGTAGCCATCCACGACCAGGGCTGCCAGCAGTTCGTCCAGCTCCAATCGACCCCGGCGGCCAAGCAGTGAAGCGATTTGCGGTGAAGCGGCCATCCGGCGGTATCCCCCATGCATTTCCGGGCGCAGCCCAGTGCGAAAGCAAGCTGCAGCTATACTAACGCGCTTTAATCCAGGTCACGGAAAGCCATGTCCGCACGCACCTTCCAGGATGTGATCCAGACCCTCAACCGCTATTGGGCGGCGCAGGGCTGTGTGCTGTTGCAGCCGCTCGATACCGAGGTCGGCGCCGGCACCTTCCATCCCGCCACCTTCCTCCGGGCGCTGGGTCCGGAACCCTGGGCGGCCGCCTATGTGCAACCGTCGCGTCGTCCCACCGATGGTCGCTACGGCCAGAATCCCAATCGCCTGCAGCACTACTATCAGTATCAGGTGGTGATGAAGCCCAATCCCGAGAACATCCTGGAGTTGTACATCGGCTCGCTCAGGGAGCTGGGGCTGGATCCGCTGGTGCATGACCTGCGCTTCGTCGAGGACAACTGGGAGTCGCCCACGCTCGGTGCCTGGGGGCTCGGCTGGGAAGTCTGGTTGAACGGCATGGAAGTGACCCAGTTCACCTACTTCCAGCAGGCCGGCGGCCTGGAGTGTCGTCCGGTCACCGGCGAGATCACCTACGGCCTGGAACGGCTGGCCATGTATCTGCAGAACGTGGACAACGTCTACGACCTGATCTGGACCGATGGCCCGCGCGGCACGGTGACCTACGGCGACGTGTTCCATCAGAACGAGGTCGAGCAGAGCACCTACAACTTCGAACACGCCAACGTGCCCGAGTTGTTGCGCTGGTTCGATGTCTGCGAGGCCACCGCCAATCAGCTGATCGCCGCCAACCTGCCCTTGCCGGCGTACGAGCAGGTGATGAAGGCCAGCCATACCTTCAATCTTCTCGATGCGCGCCGTGCGATCAGCGTCACCGAGCGCCAGCGCTACATCCTGCGCGTACGCACGTTGTCGCGCGGCGTCGCCGAAACCTATGTGGCGCAACGCGAGAAACTCGGCTTCCCGGGTCTGAAGCAGACTCCCATTGCGGGCCACAAGGAGCAGGCTGCATGAGCGCCGCCAAGTCACTGCTGATCGAGCTGGGTACGGAAGAATTGCCGCCGAAGGCGCTCGACGAATTGTCCGCCGCGTTCCAGCGCGGGATCTGCGACGGATTGGCCAGGCGCAGCATCGGCGCCGCGCTTGACCAGGCGCAAGCCTATGCCTCGCCACGTCGTTTGGCCGTCCATATCCCCGCTGTGGTCGTGGCCCAGCCGGAGCAGGCGATCGAGCGCCGGGGTCCTGCGCTGAGCGCCGCGCTGGATGCCGAAGGCCAGCCTTCGAAAGCCCTGCTGGGGTTTGCACAGTCGTGCGGCGTCGGTGTGGACGAGCTGGAGAAACTTGAAACGGACAAGGGCAGCTGGTTTGTCTGGCGCAGCGTGAAGCCGGGCCAGCCGGTGGCGGCGTTGCTGCCGGAAATCGTCGACGAGGCGCTGAAGGCATTGCCGATCCCGCGCCCGATGCGCTGGGCCGATCACGATTACAGTTTCGTGCGACCAGCCCATTGGCTGGTGATCCTGCACGGGGCCGAGATCATCGATGGCGAAGTTCTGGGGCTGCGCAGCGGGCGCAAGTCACGCGGTCATCGCTTCATGCACCCGCAACCGGTGCACGTGGCCGATGCCGACGGCTGGCTGGATGCCATGCGTGCCTGCAACGTGCTGGCCGATCCTCGCGAGCGACGCCAGCGCATCCAGGACCAGATCCAACAGGTGGCGGGCGCCACCGGCGGGGTACCCCGACTGGACGACGCCCTGCTTGACGAACTGGCCAACCTCACCGAATGGCCGGTGGCGATCGCCTGCACCTTCGAACGCGAGTTCCTCGCCGTACCGCCCGAGGCGCTGGTCACCACCATGGTGGGGAACCAGAAGTTCGTTCCGGTGTTCGACGCCAGCGGCAACCTCACCGAGTATTTCATCGGCATCGCCAACGTCGAAAGCACGAACCCTTCCGAGATCCGCAAGGGTTACGAGCGCGTGATCCGGCCGCGCTTCGCCGACGCCAAGTTCTTCTGGGATGAAGACCTGAAGACTCCGCTGGCCAGCTACCAGGAGCAGCTCAAGGGAGTCACCTATCAGCAGGCGTTGGGCAGCCTGTGGGACAAGAGCGTGCGCGTGGCGGAACTGGCGCGGATCATCGCCAACCGGACCGGTGTCGACGCCGGCGCGGCCACGCGGGCGGCCAGCCTGGCCAAGTGCGACCTGCTGACCCGCATGGTCGGTGAGTTCCCCGAATTGCAGGGTGTGATGGGGCGCTACTACGCCAGCCACGACGGCGAACCCGCGGTCGTGGCCGAGGCGCTGGACAGCTATTACCAGCCACGCTTCGGCGGTGATCGCATTGCCGCGGACAAGCTGGGCCAGGTGCTGGCGGTGGCCGAACGGTTCGATACCCTGGCGGGCATCTTTGCCGTCGGCATGAAGCCCGGCGGCAACAAGGACCCGTTCGCCCTGCGCCGCGCCGCGCTGGGCCTGGCGCGCACCCTGATCGAAGGTGGCCTGGAGCTGGACTTGCGCGGAAGCTTCATCGAGGCACTGGAGCTGATCCCTGATGCAGCCCTCGCTGCAGGTCTCAAGCCAGGCAAGGACGGCAAGCCGCCGACACTCAACGCCGCCCAGCGGCGCGCCATCCTGCTCGATGAACTGTACGACTTCGTGCTCGATCGGCTGCGTGGCTATTACGCCGAGCAAGGCTTCGACCATAACCAGTTCGAGGCCGTGCTAGCGGTGCAGCCTGCCAGCCTGGCCGACTTCGATCGGCGCTTGCGGGCTGTTGCCGAGTTCGGTCGCCGCGCCGAGGCGATGAGTCTGGCTGCCGCCAACAAACGCGTTGGCAACATCCTGCGCAAGCAGGCCGAAGAGGCGGGCGCACCGTCGATCGGGCGGATCGTGGACCCGGCCCGCTTCGAAACCGACGCGGAACGCGAGTTGGCCGATGCCCTGGCCTCGGCGCAACGCGACAGCGCCGCTGCGCTGGATGCCGGAGACTATGCCGCTGTCCTGGCGCGCCTGTCCCATCTGCAGGCGCCCGTCGATGCATTCTTCGAGAGCGTGCTGGTGAATGCCGACGACCCCGCCGTGCGCGCCAACCGCCTGGCGCTGCTCAACCAGTTGAAGACGCAGTTCGGCGCGATCGCCGATATCGCGTTGCTTTGAAGGCGCTATAAAAAAAGCATGACAGCCGAGGGCTGTCATGCTTTTTATAGGATCAGGCCGCCTCGCGAACCTTGCGGATGCGCTCACCAAGTTGCTGGTTGAACGCCACCATGGCTTGAGGATCCACGTGCGAACCACTGGGACCCAGAATTTCATAGAGCTGGGTAAGCAGGTCGGCATTGTCTGTCAACGAAAGCTGGCTATCGGCCAGGCTCAGCTCCGACTGCAGGACACTTACCGCGGTATTCAACCGCTGCGCGTCTACCTTGTTCTCGACCAAGGCACCCGAAGGCTGTGTTGGATTCTGTAGCCGGTGTGAGATGACCCCTTCTGAATTGCGCTGTTCTTCATAAGGCGCCGAGTTCGCCTCGGTCTGCAAGCCGCCCTCGCCAGCCACCAGCCAGACCAGCGAGATTCCCAAGGTACGTGCCAGTGTGACGCAGCGTGCGCGAGAAGGGTCCGTATTGCCATCACGCCAGCTGCGCACGACGCCCTCTGAGAAACCACACATTCTTGCGATTGCCGTAGCACTGCCAACATGTTGTATGAGCAATTTGATCCGGTCGGAGAACGACGACGTGGCTGTTGTCTCGGTTGCCTGAACTGCAGTGATTTGCGTTTTCATGAGAAGCCCGACTTGGATGTGGGGGGAGGGTCTTTCTTCTATTTTCTATGAAATCAACGGGGTAAGTTTAGTGTGGAAGCGTGTGAAAGTGCGAATGTTCACCGTTCTGCCGCTCAACTCCCGGAGGTTGCTTGCAGTAGCTTCAACAATGCCTGGGTCAACGCTTCTGTGCAGCACCCTTCGAGTTGTACACGCTGTTGTACATGCATCACAGACAGCGATCGTACGCAAAAATTTCACGGGCATGATCGACGCGGATCCAGCCCCGGGGCGCCGCTGGTACGCACATCCCGTATCAGCCTCGGCTGGCCTTCGACCACGGAGCGTGTGCGGGAATGGCGTGGGTGCGGTGCTTCGCCCCAACCGTGGAAAACGTGTGGGAATTGTCCCCCGCATACAGAACCCATGCGTGGACAGGCTCACATATCGAGGATGACTTCAGTTGTAGTCGTAGTTGCCTGGCTCAGTCAGCCACTGTCCATGCTTCATGCAAGGCCGCCATCGGTCGATGCCACGTGTCCGAAGTCGTTGATATTTGCGAAATAGCAGGCGTTTTTGCGGAAGATCCACGCTCTCCCGGTCGGGGCAAACGCGACAAGTCTTCCGAAGAGCGTCTTCAGACGGCTCCGTGCGCCAGACCCATGCGCAAGAGTATGGTGGTGGAAATTTCTGCGCACGCAAGTTTTCACCACAAGAAATTGTTGACAAAATGTTATGGGCGCAGGTAGCGTCCGTAGTCGGGAGGTATCGCTGCACCCGGCAACGATGCGGTGATATGAGCCGCTCCAAGGTTTTCGCAAAGTGTTTCGAAGGGCATCGAAGCAGCAATCCTTGAGAAAGTGTCAGCAGCTTCTTGCGACATGACGATCAAAACGTTTTGTCGGTGATCGGTCATTTTTTAACATTGCCGACTTTTTGGCAGTCCGTTCTTTGGGTAAGTATGGGGAGACTATTCAAATGAAACTTCGTAACACGAGTAATCGTATTCACCTGCGCCGCTCGGCCTTGGCAATCGGCTTGGCGTTGAGCCTGGTCGGCGGCTCAGCCGTTGCGCAGTCACGCTCCGCTGGCTCCATTTTCGGCGACGCCGCTGCGGGCAGCCAGATCAAGATCGTCAATACCGATACGGGACAGACCCGTACGATCACGGCAGACGCCAAGGGGCGTTTCCGCGCGAGCGAGCTGCAGATTGGCAACTACACCGTTACCGCCAGCAATAACGGCGAAGAGACGGGCGGAAGCCGTAGCGTCTACGTCGGCGCCGCCGGTGGTACCGAAGTCGACTTCGTCGCCCAGGAATTGGGTGCCGTGACGGTGTCGGCCAACCAGCTGCCGTCGATCGACGTCAGCCGGGTAGATACCTCCACCGAACTGAGCGCGACCATCCTGCGGAACGTTCCGGTGGCACGTGACATCACCCAGGCCGCTGTCCTTGCACCCAGCGTCATCCCGGCGGACTCGCGCTACGGCAACTCGGTGTCCTTCGGTGGCGCAGCTGCTTCCGAAAACGCCTACTACATCAATGGCTATCCGGTCACCAACGCGCTGACCAACATCGGCTCCACCACCTTGCCATTTGACGCCATCCAGTCGGAACAGGTGCTCACCGGCGGTTACAGCGCCCGTTACGGCCGCTCCACCGGTGGCGTGATCAGCGTGGTGACCAAGTCGGGCAGCAACGAATGGAAATTCGGCGCCACGGCCACTTGGACTCCGGAAAGCCTCCGCGCAGGTCGCCGCAACATCTATTACGCCAACGATACGGGCGCATCGAGTGCCGGCCTGCTGTATTCGGATCGCGGCACCATCAGCGACAACAGCCTGACCTACGGCGCCTACGCTGCCGGTCCGCTGATCAAGGATCGCCTGTTCGTCTACGTCAGCGGTGAGTGGACCGATCGCAATTACGATGCAGGTTCCGTCCGCGGCGGTAGCCCGACCCAGGGCTACACCGAAAGTGAGTACAAGAGCCCGCGCTGGCTGGCCAAGATCGACTGGAACATCAACGACAGCAACATGCTCGAATTCACCGCGATCTCTGACAAGACCGGCCAGAGCGTGGACAACTTCGCGTGGAATTTCGCCGACAGCACCCACGGCACCAACAAGACCGGTGGCTACCGCTACAAGGATGGCGGCGAGACCTACATCGGCAAGTTTACGAGCTACCTGACCGACAACCTGACCCTGTCGGCGATGTACGGCAAGCAGGACAACGTGCACTATTCCTCGCCGTTCGGCTACAACCCGAACGATGTCGCCGTCACCGACTCCCGTCCGGCCCACTCCGCCAATCCGGTCACCGGCCTCCAGCCGTACACCACGCTTTCCGATCCGGAAGCCTATGACAAGACCGACGGTTATCGCGTCGACTTGGAATGGCATCTGGGCGATCACGATCTGAGCTTCGGCTACGACGTGTCGAACTCGGAATCGCAGGCTGGCACGGCGATGACCGGCCCCGGCTACAGCTGGATCTACTACCACACGGATGACGGCACCACCGAGCAGGGCGGCTACACCACCGCGCCGAACAGCGACTATGTCGACCAGTACGTGTTCACCAATGGCGGCAAGTTCAAGGTCGAGCAGAAGGCCTATTACGCCGAAGATCGCTGGCAGTTGACCGATCGCTGGTTGCTGTCGCTGGGCGTGCGCAACGACAGTTTCACCAACTACAATTCCGACGGTGTCGCTTACGTCGAGCAGAAGAACCAGTGGGCGCCGCGTCTGGGCTTCACCTGGGACGTCAACGGCGACTCCACGCTGAAGATCTACGGCAACGCTGGTCGTTACTTCCTGGCCATGCCGCTGAACGTGGCTGTCCGTGGCGCTGCCGGCTCCACCTACACCGAAACGTATTACACCTTCACCGGTATCGATCCGGTCACGGGCGCGCCGCAGGGCACGGCGTTGATCGGTGGACCGTACTCGTCCAATAACGAATTTGGCCAGGCTCCGGACCCGCGCACCGTTGCGGCGCAGAACCTGAAGTCGCATTACCAGGACGAATTCATCCTGGGCATGCAGCAGGCGATTGGTTCGGATTGGAACTGGGGCGCCCGCCTGCAGTACCGCGAGCTGAAGTCCGCGATCGACGACCAGTGCGACAACCGGCCGATGCTGAAGTACATGGTCGAGAACAACATCGCGATCGACCCGAACTACAGCTATTCGCCGGATTGCCGCCTGTTCAACCCGGGTGAGAACAACGTCATGTTGCTCGACATTCCGGACGCTGCCGGCAGCACCGACCTGGTCCCCGTGCCGTACTCCAAGGAGGACATGGGCATGTACTTGAAGCGCAAGTACATCGGCCTGGATCTCTTCCTCGAGCATCCGTTCGATGGCAAGTGGTTCGGTCGCGTCGACTACACCCTGTCGCACAACTACGGTAACGACGAAGGTCAGCTGAACTCCGACATCGGTCAGGGCGACGTCTCGCAGACCGTGCTGTTCGATCACAAGGAGCTGATGGAATACGGCGGCGGCAACCTGCCGAATGACCGTCGTCACGTCGTGAAGGCTTACGGCTTCTATCAGATCAACCCGGAATGGCGTACCGGTGCTGCCCTGGTTGCCCGTACCGGTCGCCCGAAGCAGTGCCTGGGTTACTACACGGGTGCAGGCGGCTACAACCCGCCGGGTGCTCCGAACGCCGACGGCACTGGTACGACGCAAAGCGGTCAGGAGTTCTGGGAGACTTACCTGAGCTACGGTCCGTACTACCACTACTGCGGTGGCCAAGCGACCCCGCGCGGTGCCAACGGCCGCACGCCGGTGGACATCCAGCTCAGCTTGAATGCGGCTTACATGCCGAACTGGGCTCCGGGCTTGGCGTTCAAGGTCGACGTGTTCAACGTGCTGAACAAGCAGGTTGCGCAGAACGTCACGGAGATTGGCGAGAACGGCGGCGTGAACGTGGTTTACTCCTCGCGTGATCGCGTGATCAGCTACGGCGCCCCGCGCTCCGTGCGTTTCACCATCAACTACGACTTCTGATGTCCTGAAGTCGGGAAGGTCCGCCGGATCAGTGATGGTCCGGCGGTCGACCCCAGGTTCGTTTTTCATTACCAGTCAGCAACACATCGCTGTGATTCAAAAGAAGCTGCCGGCATCCCCGGCAGCTTCTTTTTTTGGAGTCGGTGCCTTCGTCTTGTAAGCTGCGAACGCCGGCCCTTGGCCGAGAAAGCTCAGTCGGCATCGAATTCGGGCGGCAAAGCCCTTTGGCAAGATGCACATCAAGACAGGGAAACGCATGAGCCAATTCGCATTGCTGGGCAAGCGCCGCTTCGCGCCGTTCTTCTGGACCCAGGCGCTGGGTGCCTTCAACGACAATGCGTTTCGCAATGCGCTGGTGATGCTGGTGGCCTACCAGATGGGCCTGAGCGATCGCGTCGCCTCGATCTACACGAATCTTGCGCCGGCGCTGTTCATCATTCCGTTCTTCCTGTTCTCCGCCACCGCCGGACAGCTGGCCGAGAAGTACGAGAAGACGCGGATCATCCGCTACGTGAAACTGTTCGAGATCGGCGCGATGGTGCTGGCCGCCTATGGCTTCTACACGCACCACACTTCGTTGCTGCTGGTCGTGCTGTTTATGATGGGCATGCACTCGACCATGTTTGGGCCAATCAAGTACGCGATCCTTCCCCAGGCGCTGAAGCGCGACGAACTGGTCGGTGGCAATGGCCTGGTCGAGATGGGCACGCAGATGGCGATGCTGGTGGGCATGATCGCCGGCAACTCGCTGATGCTGGTGGCGGGTATCGGTCCGTTGCTGGCCTCGGGCGTGACCATTGCGGTGGCCGTGGCGGGCTATCTGGTCTGCCGCAGGATTCCGCCTGCGCCGGCGACCGCGCCGGAGCTGAAGTTCAACTGGAACATGTTCAGCGAAACGGCCCGCGTGCTGGCGATAACCCGGGCCGACCGTGCAGTGTTCAACGCGATACTGGGCATCTCCTGGTTCTGGTTTTTCGGCACGGTCCTGATCGCGCAGTTGCCGATCTATACGCGCGAGACGCTGGGTGGCGATGGTTCGGTCAATACACTGGTGCTGACCCTGTTCTCGATCGGCACTGGCGCCGGGGCGTTGCTGTGCGAGCGCATGTCGGGACGCCGGGTGGAAATCGGCTTGGTTCCACTGGGCGCTTTCGGGCTGACCGCGTTTGGTGTGGACCTGTACTTCGCGCGTCATGGCGTGGCCACGGTGCGCGGACTGGACTGGCTGGGCTTCCTGCATTCGGCCGGAAGCTGGCGGATCGCGCTGGACCTCACCCTGATCGGCGCGTTCGCGGGGTTCTACGTGGTGCCGCTGTTTGCCTACGTGCAGGCGCGCGCGCCGCGCGAGAAGCTGTCGCGGATCATCGCCGGCACCAACATCCTCAACGCCTTGCTGATCGTGCTGGCGTCCGGCTTCGGACTCGGCCTGGGCTTGCTGGGCTTCGGCGCGTCGCAGATCTTCCTGGCGGCCTCGCTGCTCAACGTGCTGGTGGCCTGGTACATCTTCACCCTGGTGCCCGAGTTCGTGATGCGCTTCATCACCTGGGTGCTGGTGAACACCTTGTACCGGGTGCGCGTGGACGGCAGTGAAAGGATTCCCGAGGAGGGTCCCGTTCTGCTGGTGTGCAACCACGTCAGCTTCATGGATCCGCTGCTGCTGATGGCCAATCTGCGCCGTCCCATGCGTTTCGTGATGTATTACAAGATCTTCCGGATCCCCGTGCTCAGCTTCGTGTTCCGTACGGCCAAGGCGATCCCGATCGCCGGTCACCGGGAAGACTCTGCCGTGCTGCAAGAGGCCTACGATGCGATCGACGCCGCGCTGGCCAATGGCGAGGTGGTCTGCATCTTCCCCGAGGGTGGACTCACCGGTGATGGCTCGATAGCGCCGTTCCGGGCGGGCGTCGAGAAGATTCTCGCCAGGCGGCCCGTGCCGGTGGTGCCGATGGCCCTGCGCGGCCTGTGGGGCAGCGTATGGAGCCGGCGTGACTCGATGCTGGGCCGTTCCCGCCTGCCTCGCCGTTTCCGCGCACGAGTGGAGCTGGTGGTTGATGCGCCACGGCAGCCGGAGAACGCCGGCGTCGCGGCACTGGAGGCGCGGGTTCGTGAGTTGCGCGGCGACCTGGCCTGAACGAGTCGCTCAACCCACCCAGCTGCCGATCACCACCAGGGCCACCACGCTCAGCCACGCCAGCAACGCCCGCAGCAGGGCGCCCTGTAGCCGCCGCAGTTCGCCCAGCGGATCGCTGTGTTCCTCGGCGTAACCGTCGCCCGCCTCGATGTCGGTGACCACGTCGGCCCTGGCTGCAGCGCCCAGAAAGCCGGGGCCACTGCTGTACCAGCTGGTTGGCGCCGCCTGGCTGTGCCAGCGGCGCCACGCGTCGATCACGGCATCCCAATGGCCGACCACGGCCAGGGTAAAAGTCAGCAGCTGTGCCGGCAACCAGTCCAGCGCATTGGCGACCTGGTCGGCAACGCGCCGGGTGGTCGTGTCGAGATGCAGCGAGTCGTTGCGGCCCAGCGTCTGCCCCAAGCGGTAGAGCAGGGCGCCCACGGGCCCGAGCAGGAAAAACCAGAACAGCACCGCGAAACGCCGGCGCAACGCGGCGTAGGCCACCGCCTCGCCGAGCGCGGGAGCGTTCCAGGCGACCGGGTTGCCATCGTCGGCCAGAGCCTGTGCCGCTGCCTCGCGGCTGGCGTCGTCCGGGGCGCGCAGAATCGCCTCCAGATCCACTTCGAACTCGCGCGGACCGAAGCAGTACAGCAGCACGGCCAGCGCGAACAGCAAGCGCAACAGTTCGCCCAGCGGCGACCATCCCAGCATCCACACGACCAGCACGCACAGCGCCGCGGGCAGCAACAGAGCCACCGCCACCCGGGCCGCGCCGCTGGTGTCACCCAGCTGGGCTATCCAGCGGCGGAACCAGCCGTCACCGCGCCAGCGCGCCAGTTGCGGCGCGACGTGCAGCAGACCAAGGGCGATCAGGACGACAAGCAGACGAATGGCCATGGGGAAGCAGCTTCGCAGGGACTGGGGCCATTGTATGCGACTGCCCGTGCGCCTCGGTGCCTCGTCGTGCGTTCAATCGCCGAAGATGGCCTGATGCGAGATCGCTTCGACGGTGTGGTCGTCGGCCGTCTGCGGAACCTGCGGGCCGCACCCATCAGCCTCCAGCGCGCGGTCCATCAACTGAGCGGTGACGAACTGGTTGGCGCTGCGTTCCATCTTCATGCGGACGTACTTGCAACGGCTGGCTCCGGCCATTCTGCGCACCACCTGTTGCAGGCCTGGCTTGTCGTCGAGGGAAATGCCACGAATGCGTGCGATGTCCGTTCCGGGAAGGCGTACCTGGGTGGGCGGTGATCCCGTACCGCTGCGGCCACCCTGGATCGGCGACTGATAGTCGTCCGCAACCGCTGACGCCCCGATCAGCCTGACTGCCGGAGCCGGCTCCGCTGCCTGGACCGGCGTGGCCGTGGTGAGCGCAAGCGATGGCGAGGCCGGCCGCGCCTGGCGCGAGCGCCGCGGCATCGGGCGCGCGGGGGAATGCGCGCGAATCTGCGTCAGCAGCCGGATTCGCAGCACGCCCTGGTTTGCGGGCGGCGCGTATGGAGGGGGCGGGCGTGGCGCGACCGGTCCGAACAACAACGCCAGCAGACCAAGATGCAGCGAGATCACCAGGCCGAGAATGCCACCGCGCCGAAGCGCCGTCCGCCAGTCAGGGCGAGGGGCGGGCGTTTCCCGCGCCTGCAGAGGGGTGCTTCCATGCGCCATGTCCGATTCCCTGATGAGGTGCGGCGAATCAGACCGCCAGCGCGTCACCAAGTTCTCGGCGGGGGCTCAAGGTGCTGCGGCCGCCTCCACCAGCGAGGCCAGATCGAGGCCGGCACGACATTGCAGCCAGTACGTCAGCAACTGGTAGGACACCGACAGCTGCGTGGACGGGAGGAAACTGCCGTCGGCGATGCCATCGACGATCTGCTGCGGAATGAACCAGCGGGCATCTTCCAGCTCGTGATCGCGCCGAGCGATGTGTCTTGAGCGCGCCGTGGCGATGAAGCCGACCATCAGCGAGGCAGGCATCGGCCACGGTTGCGAGGAGTGGTAGCGGACCTCGTCGACGATCACGCCGGCTTCCTCGGCCACTTCGCGGCGCACCGCGTCCTCCAGCGCCTCGCCCGGCTCGACGAAGCCGGCCAGCGTGGAATAACGCCCCGCGGGCCAGCCCGCCTGGCGCCCGAGCAGGCAGGCGCCCTCGTGCTCGACCAGCATGATCACGGCCGCGTCGGTGCGGGGGAAATGCAGGCGCGCGCACTCGGCGTTGGTGCATTGCGCGCGATGCCCGGCGGCCACCAGCAGCAGCGCCGCGCCGCAGTGTGTACAGAATCGCGTCTCGCGTTGCCAGTGCGACAGACCCTTGGCGTAGGCAAACAGTCCGGCTTCGTCGGCATCCAGCAGTAGGCCGGCGCTGCGCAGGCTTTGGCGACGTGCGTCGAGGGCACGCTCCAGTTCATCGATGCGCCCGGGATCGTCCGCCACCAGCAGGAAATGCGGGCGCTCGTACGCCATGCCGAGCAGGCTGGCCCGCGTGTCCCCCAGCCAGCGCTCGCGTTCGTCGACGTCGAGCCAGCGCAGCCGGTCGCCATCGCGGCGCAGGAAGGCTTCGCCCGCGGCATCCAGCAATAGATAGCGCGCCGCAGGCGAGCGGGCCTGCTCGACGATCCACGTCGATTCGTCGCGCGACTCGGCGACCCGGTCGAGCACCAGGCTGAGCCCGGCGAAGGTGTTGGTGGGGGCAAGCCAGGCCCGGTCCATCGGCAACTTCCTCAGGCGGAGAACGAGGAGCCGCAGCCGCAGGTGGTTTTCGCGTTCGGGTTGCTGATCACGAACTGCGCGCCGCTGAGATTCTCGGCGTAGTCGATCTGCGCGCCGCCCAGATACTGCAGCGACAGCGGATCGCACAGCAGGGTGACGCCGTCACGCTCCACCGCCAGGTCGTCTTCGGCCTGGGCTTCGTCGAAGGTGAAGCCATACTGGAAGCCCGAACAACCGCCACCGGAGATGTAGACGCGCAGCTTCAACGCCGGATTGCCCTCTTCGGCAATCAGCTCATGCACCTTGTGCGCGGCCGCTGCGGTGAAGATCAGCGGCGTGCCGCTGCTCTGGTAATCGGGGATCGAGACGATGGTTTCCATGGCTTTCGAAGTGGGGGCGTGGCGGGGTCTGCGCAAGCATAGCGCGTCAGGCGGGCACTGCCTCGTCCACGCCGGCATCCTGGGCCGGCGCGGGCAGGTTGCGCTGGGCTTCCTCGGCCTGGCGCGTGATGCGTCCGTTGACCTGGGCGCCGGCGGCCATCTCCAGGGTGTGGTAACGCAGGTCGCCATCGATACGCGCCTGCGGCGCCAGTTCCAGCCGCACGCTGACATTCACGTCGCCGGTCACGTGGCCGTTGATCACCGCCTGCGGCACGTGGATTTCGCCATGCACCTGGCCGTGCTCGCTGAGGGTGAACATGGTGTCCTCGCCTTCGCCGATCACGCTGCCTTCGATGCGCCCATCCAGGTGCAGTGCGCCACTGAAGCGCACATCGCCGCGAATCGACGTGCCACGGGCAATCAGGCTGGTTTCGTTGTGGCTGTTGTTGCGATCGTTGCGGTCGCTGCGTCTACGGTTGAGCATCGTGATCCCCTTGTGCGGTCGTGATATTGCCACTGAGCGCGTCGCCCCAGGCGACGGCGCGGTTCACCGTCTCCCCGTCGGCAGGCTTCACGCTGATGCGCAGTCGTGTCGGGCGGAAATCCGCCGGCAACACGATCGTGCCGTGCAGTTGCTGGAAATAGGTGAAGCGGAACGGCATGCCGTCCTTTTGCGCGGCGTCGCCCAGTGCGTTCCAGTCCAGCCGCGTCACCTTGTCGCCGCGCAGGCCTTCCACGCTGACCAGGGCATTGCCGGAAACCTCGTCGCCCCGCTTGGCGTTCTGGGTCAGGCTGAGGCTGAGGTTCCAGCCGCGTGAACCGACGATCGGCTGCAGCTTCACTTCCTGCAACTTCAGTCCCTGCCGCTGGGCATCGCCGCCGACCAGCCGCGAGTAGAAGCCGAGGTCGGCGCGCAGGCCGTTGAGTTCCTCTTCGCGCTGGGCCAGCGTGCCCCGCAGCGAACGCGTGGCCACTTCATTGACCTGGGCCGAGCGCTGCAGATTGGCCAGCTGCTGCTTCAGGTCGTCGATTTGGGCGAGCAGGGCGCGTTGTTGCCGGTTGTCCACCACAGCCGGTGCGTTGGCGTGCCGGCCGAACAAGGCTACGACAAGGCCGACCACCAGCAGGCTGGCCAGCCAGCCCAGGCCCAGCCACCACCAGCGTCGGCGATGGCCGGTATCGTCGTGGCGGCGCACGACGAAACGTGGTGGCGGTCGTGAACCCATGCGGCTGTTCCGGGGAAAACCCAAGGTATAGCCCCGGCGTGATGAAAGCGTCAAGGAACGGCAGCACGAATCGGGCGGCGGCTCGTCCCGGTGCGGCGACGTCAGCTGGTCATCTTGTTCTGCAGATAACGCTCCGCACCGATATCCCTGATCAGGCTGAACTGGGTCTCCAGCCAATCGATGTGCTCTTCCTCGTCGTGCAGGATGTCCTTGAACAGGTCGCGGCTGATGTAGTCGGCGATGCCTTCGCTGTAGGCGATGGCCTCGCGCAGGTCCTTCACAGCCGCCAGTTCCAGGTCGAGGTCGCCCTGCATCGACTCGATCGCGTTCTCGCCGATGCGCAGCTTGCCCAAGTGTTGCAGGTTAGGCAGGCCATCGAGGAACAGGATGCGCTCGATCAGGTGATCGGCGTGCTTCATCTCCTCGATCGACTCCTTGTATTCATGCGCGGCCAGCTCGCCATAGCCCCAGTCCTTGAGCATGCGGTAATGCAGGAAATACTGGTTGATCGCGGTCAGCTCGTTGTAGAGCACCTTGTTGAGGAATTCGATGACCTTCGCATCACCCTTCATGGCTTCCACTCCTCTCGAAAATCAGTCCCGACTATACAAACTCCGCGTTGGCGGCGACGGAATGAGAATGGAACGCCTTTGCCCGGCGTGCGGAGCGGACTCCGGCCGGGTTGCGCATGAAACGAAGGGGGAATCAGGCCGTGACGAGCGGCAACTGGCAGATCACCTGCGAGCGCGCCTGGTCGAACGTGGCGCGTGCCTCGGCATCGCAGCAACCGCAGCAGTCCGAGCAGCCGGTACGCGCCTGCAACTCGGCGAACGTCTGTACGCCGGCAGCCGCCTCGCGGCGGATGTCGTGATCGGTGACGGCATTGCACATGCAGATATACATGACGCGTATGAGAACGCGAATGCGAACGATTGTCAACAAGTGGGCGGCCGCCGATTGCCCGGAATTCAGCCGAGCGTCCGTTCAACCGGTTCAGGCCACCGCGCGACCGCCCTGCGGCCTGGAGGGTGTGTCGGGCTCGTCGCGCGGCGGCAGGGTGCCCAGCTGCACGCTGAACAAGTCCTCCACCAGTGGCGCGAAATGGCGCAGCGCCCGTGCGTACACGTCGCGCTTGAAGTTCACCACGTGCGCCGCGGGGTACCAGAAATCCACCCAGCGCCAGATGTCGAACTCCGGCTTTTCGCAGGCATCCAGCTTCAACGCTTCCTCGCCGCCGACCAGCTTCAGCAGAAACCACACCTGCTTCTGACCGATGCAGGTCGGCCGCTGGTGGTGCCGCACGTAGCGACTCGGCAGGCGGTACTTCAGCCAGCCGTGGGTGGCGGTGATCACTTCCACGTGATGCGCCGCCAGCCCGGTCTCCTCTTCCAGTTCGCGATACATCGCCTCCAGCGGCGTCTCGTCCGAGCGCATGCCGCCCTGCGGGAACTGCCAGCCGTCACGATTGACCCGGCGCGCCCAGAACAACTGCCCGTCTGCATTCAGCAGCACGATGCCGACATTCGGGCGGTAGCCATCTACATCAATCATGTCGCCTCCTGGAGCCGAACGACGCAGTTTTCCGCCACGCCACGCCGAATTCCTGAAGCCGATTCAACCACAGCCCGCGAAGCAGCGGCAAGCCGCAGGCTTGAACCTTCGTCCCCGGCCCACTACACTTCCGCGCCCCGCCCGTGATCGTTCCGATCCAGCCTGGCGGAATTCCTCAAGGCTATGTAGCTCAGCTGGTTAGAGCACAGCACTCATAATGCTGGGGTCGGTGGTTCGAGTCCACCCATAGCCACCAAACACCTCTCTTTGCAAATCGCGGAAGTCGGTCGCAGACCTTGCACAGCCAAGGTGCCCGACTGCACCTGGCGCCTGCGTGTCCTACCTGCGTTCCGGCCAGTCATGCTGTTTGATGGAAGATGGCGCATGTTTGCAGGGTCATTGCAGCGCCAGGCGGGTTCGGAATGTCGTCCTTCTACTGATGCTGGGCGGCTTTCCCGAGGGCTGTACAATCCGCCGATGAACATCTTCAAAGTCTTCACCCTCGAAGCCGCTCACCGCCTGCCCAACGTGCCGGAGGGGCACAAGTGCGCGCGGCTGCATGGGCATTCGTTCCGGGTCGAGTTGCATCTGACCGGCGAGCTCGGGGTGGAGTCGGGGTGGGTGATGGATTTTGGCGACGTCAAAGCGGTGTTTCAGCCGATTTACGATCAGCTCGATCATCACTATCTCAATGACATCGAGGGGCTGGAGAATCCGACCAGCGAGCGGCTGGCGGTGTGGATCTGGGATCGGCTGAAGCCCGCGCTGCCGCTGCTTTCCGAAGTGGTGGTGCATGAAACCTGCACGTCGGGATGTCGATACCGGGGCACGTGAGCCGGCCCGGACGCCTGACTTCGCCAGGCGAGCTTTTCCCGGTCACCGGGCGCCAGGCTCTGCAGTCTTCGGTCGGGGCGGAGTTGACTGGGCTCGGGATGATCGCTTTGACGCGGCGCGATGTGGTTCATGGCGACTCCAACAGATCGTTTTTCCAGAATATTTCCCCGCTGGTCTGGTTGTCGTCCGGAAATATATATTGCACTGCACAAAATCTTTCGCTAGAATGGCTGCCACTACCCCATCCTCAACGAGGACCAAGCCATGACGCAGCAGTTCAACAACCAGCTTTTCGCTTTCACCAAGCAGTTCACCGACAGCGCGTTCAAGGCGCAGTCGCTGGCCTTGAAGGGCCTGGAGACGGTCGCCGAGCTGCAGCTCAAGGCGCTCGAGGAGCAGTCCAAGGTCTCCGCCCAGTTCGTCGCCGAGGCGATGGAAACCCGCGGCATGGACGGCCTGCGCAGCCTGTGGGAAAAGGGCAGCAGCCTGAGCCGCGAGAATGCCGAGCGCGCCGTGGCCGTTTCGCAGGAAGTGATCGCCGTGACCCAGAAGACCGCCGAGTCGCTGAATGCCCTCGTGCAGGAACAGCGGCAGGCTGCCAATGACGCGGTCGCGGCGCCGGTGGCCGCCAAGAAGGCTTCGGCCAAGTAATCCAGCGGTATCGTTGCGCTTCACGCGGCGTGAGCAGGGCCGGACTTTTGTCCGGCCCTGCTCGTGTGTGGCTTCGAAAGATTTTGTGGCGTGGCCGGTGACGGCTCCACAATTCAATGCGTTAAGTGCGCCGCGGGACACGATGCCGCAGCTTCCACGGCTTGTCCCTGCAACTTTTCAACTGCTATACTTTTACGGATTGGATCGTGGCCCGCAGCTGTATCGGTGCCGCCTGCTGCAGGCCGCGCGGAGAAGCTACGTTGCTCAACAGTCTTGCCTCCGGTCGACGCATCGCGCTGCGCATTGTCCTGCTGCAGTTGCTGGTGGCGTTGCTGGTCGGCCTCGTGTTTCTCGCATTGGGACCGCGTGAAGCGGTTTCGGCTGCTGCGGGCGCGACGATGGTGGCGCTGGGTACCGCGCTGATGTCGGCGCGATTCTTCAGCGGCGTGACGGGCGCGGGTCAGGCGTTGGGCCGGTTGCTGACGGGCGTGTTCCTGAAATGGATCGTGATCGTCGGAGGGCTGATCGTGATCCTGTTCCAACTCAAGTTGCCACCGCTGGCCGCCATCACGGGGTTGGCGGCGGCTTACGCGGTTTATCTGCTGGCGTTCAGATTCAAGGGTTGATCCATGGCAAGCGAGCCGACTGGCGGTCTTACCGAATACATCCAGCACCATCTCAAGCACCTGACCCCGCATACCAGCGAGGGCGGGTTCTGGGCGGTGCACGTCGACTCGGTCACCGTGTCGCTGGTGCTGGGCGTGTTGTTCTGTCTGTGGTTCTGGCTGAAGGCGCGCAAGGCGACGGCCGGAGTGCCGGGCAAGGGCCAGGCGTTCGTCGAGATCATCCTCGAGTTCGTCGATGGCCAGGTCAAGGACGTGTTCCATGGTGATCGCCGCGTGCTGGGGCCGCTGGCGCTGACCGTGTTCGTCTGGGTCTTCCTGATGAACGCGATGGACCTGCTGCCGGTCGACCTGCTGCCGTGGATCACCGAGAAGTTCGGCATCGGCCACTTCCGCGCCGTGCCCACCGCCGACATCAACATGACGTTCGCGATGTCGCTGACGGTGTTCGTGCTGATCATCTTCTACAGCTTCAAGGCCAAGGGCGCCGGCGGCTACATGAGCGAGCTGTTCACCGCACCGTTCGGCAAGCACCCGCTGCTGTGGATTCCCAATTTCGCGCTGAACCTGGTCGAGCTCGCCTCCAAGCCGGTGAGCCTGGCGATGCGACTGTTCGGCAACATGTATGCAGGCGAGCTGGTGTTCATGCTGATCGCCGGCCTGTTCAGCGCCGGTGCCGGCCTGGCGGGCTGGGCGCTGTATGGTGCGGGCATCATCGGCTACACGGTGTGGGGCATCTTCCACATCCTGATCATCTCGATCCAGGCGTTCATCTTCATGGTGCTGACGATCGTGTACATCTCGATGGCGCACGATCACCACTGATCGGCGTTCTCGAATCATCTGCTGCAACCGCTTTGTCTATTCCAGTTTGAATTTCTCAGGAGACTACCGTGGAACATCTCGTCCAGTTTGCACAAATCCAGGGCTTCACCGCCATCGCGCTCGGCCTGATCATCGGTTTTGGTGCGCTCGGCGCCTGTATCGGTATCGGCATCATGGGTTCGAAGTTCCTTGAAGCCGCCGCGCGTCAGCCGGAGCTGGTGCCGCTGCTGCAGGGCCGCATGTTCCTGCTGGCTGGTCTGATCGACGCCGCGTTCCTGATCGGCGTGGCGCTGGCGATGTACTTCGCCGTGGCCAACCCGCTGTTGGGCAAGGTGCTGTCCGCCGCCGGCGCGGGTCAGTAAGAAGCACCCTCGCGATGGCGCCCATCGAGGCGCCATCGCGTATCTGGCGCGGGTTTCCCTGATTCCCGCGTTTGTCTTGTTCCGTATTTACAGGTAACGCAGCGATGGATTTCAACGCGACCTTGATTGGCGAAATGATTTCGTTCGCCATCCTGATCTGGTTCAGCGTCCACTTCATCTGGCCGCACATCAACAAGGCCATCGAAGATCGCCAGGTCAAGATCGCCGAAGGGCTGAATGCCGCCGAGCGCGCCCATGCCGAGCTGAAGAGCGCGGACGTGAAGGTGGCTGGCGAGATCAAGCAGGCCCGCCTGCAGGCGTCGGAGATCATCGACAAGGCCCAGCAGCAGGCCAATCAGATCATCGACAAGGCCCGTGGCGAAGCGATCAGCGAGATCAACCGTCTGAAGGCCGCGGCGCAGGATGACATTGCGTCGATGGCGCAGCGTGCGCGCGACCAGCTGCGTGAGCAGGTCGGTGCGCTCGCGGTGCAGGGTGCCAGCAAGATCGTGCAGCGCGAGGTGGATGCCTCGACGCACAAGGCCCTGCTCGACCAGCTTGCGGCCGAGATCTGATCGATGGCCCAGGCAATCACCCTCGCCCGTCCGTACGCCCGCGCCGCCTTTGAGGTGGCGCACGCGTCCGGCACGCTGGCTTCGTGGTCGCAGTCGCTGGCGTTTGCTGCGGCGGTGGCGGGCGATGCGCTCGTGGCCGGCCTCGGCAATGATCCGCGGGTGCTGCCGGCTCAGCTGGTGGCGCTGCATCTGCCGGCCGGCATGGCGGTCGATGCGCCGTTCGGCCAGTTCCTGACCGAGATGGCCGAGCAGCGCCGCCTGGTTCTGCTGCCCGAAGTGGCCGAGTTGTTCGAGATGCTGAAGCGCGAGTCCGAATCGCAGCTGCTGGTCAAGGTGACCAGCGCGATGAGCCTGGACGCCGCGCAGTCCGAACAGCTCAAGGCTTCGCTGAAGCGCCGCTTCAAGCGCGAGATCGAACTGGAAACCTCGGTCGATGCCTCGCTGCTGGCCGGTGTGGTGATCGATACCGGCACGGAAGTGATCGACGGTTCGGCGCGCGGACGTCTCGCGCAGCTGGCCGGCGCGTTGAGCCAATAAGTTTCACGCGAAGTCCGTTTCGCGAAGAGCAAAACCGGCCACTGTTGGCCGGACAAATTGATTAAACGCGAAGTCCATTTCGCGAAGGGCAAAACCGGCCATCCATGGCCGGACTCTTCAACAAAGCTTTCGATTTTGGGATAACAACCATGTCCAGCAGCACACTGAATCCGTCCGAGATCAGCGAACTGATCAAGAGCCGCATCGAGCAGTTCAAGCTCGGCGCGGAAGCGCGCAACGAGGGCACGATCATCAGCGTGTCCGACGGCATCGTGCGCATCCACGGCCTGGCCGACGTGATGCAGGGCGAAATGATCGAACTGCCGGGCAACGCGTTTGCGCTGGCGCTGAACCTCGAGCGCGACTCGGTCGGCGCGGTGGTGCTGGGCGAATACCAGCACCTGCGCGAAGGCGACACCGCCAAGACCACCGGCCGCATCCTCGAAGTGCCGGTTGGCCCGGAACTGCTCGGCCGCGTCGTCGACGCGCTGGGCAACCCGATCGACGGCAAGGGCCCGATCAACGCCAAGCTCAATGCCGAAGTCGAGAAGGTCGCGCCGGGCGTGATCTGGCGCAAGTCGGTCGACCAGCCGCTGCAGACCGGCTACAAGTCGGTCGACGCGATGATCCCGGTCGGTCGTGGCCAGCGCGAGCTGATCATCGGCGACCGCCAGACCGGCAAGACCGCGTTGGCGATCGACGCGATCATCGCGCAGAAGGGTTCGGGCATTAAGTGCATCTACGTGGCGATCGGCCAGAAGCGCTCGTCGGTGGCCAACGTGGTGCGCAAGCTGGAAGCGCACGGCGCGCTGGCGCACACCATCGTGGTGGTCGCCTCGGCCTCCGAGTCGGCCGCGCTGCAGTACGTGGCGCCGTATTCGGGTTGCGCGATGGGTGAATACTTCCGTGATCGCGGCGAAGACGCGCTGATCGTGTACGACGATCTTTCCAAGCAGGCCGTGGCGTATCGCCAGATCTCGCTGCTGCTGAAGCGTCCGCCGGGCCGCGAAGCGTATCCGGGCGACGTGTTCTATCTCCACTCGCGTCTGCTCGAGCGCGCTTCGCGCGTGTCCGAGGAATACGTCGAGAAGTTCACCAACGGCGAAGTGAAGGGCAAGACCGGTTCGCTGACCGCGCTGCCGATCATCGAGACCCAGGGCGGCGACGTTTCGGCGTTCGTGCCGACCAACGTGATCTCGATCACCGACGGCCAGATCTTCCTGGAAACCGACCTGTTCAACGCCGGTATCCGTCCGGCAGTGAACGCCGGTATCTCGGTGTCCCGCGTCGGCGGTGCGGCGCAGACCAAGATCGTCAAGAAGCTGTCCGGCGGCGTGAAGCTGGCGCTGGCGCAGTACCGCGAGCTGGCCGCATTCGCGCAGTTCGCCTCGGATCTGGACCCGGCCACCCGCGCCCAGCTGGACCGCGGCCAGCGCGTCGTCGAGCTGATGAAGCAGGGCCAGTACGCGCCGCTGTCGATCGTCGAGCTGGCGCTGTCGGTGTACGCCGCGGAGAAGGGCTATCTGGACGACCTGCCGGTGAACAAGGTGCTGGCGTTCGAGAAAGGCCTGCACGCCTTCATGCACCAGAACCACGAAGAGCTGATGAAGAAGATCGTGGCCACGGGCGACTGGAACGGCGAGATCGAAGCCACCTTCAAGGCCTCGCTGGACGAGTACAAGAAGACCGGTAGCTGGTGAGAGGAGCCGGGAACAGGGAATAGAGAATCGGGAATAGGAAGAGCCACGGCGCATCGCGCTCCGCTTTGAACCATTCCCCATTCCCCATTCCCGATTCCCCCGAGTGAGCAAAGCGAGCGAGTAAAGCATGGCCAGCGGACGCGAAATCAAAACCAAGATCAAGAGCACGCAGAACATGCGCAAGGTGACGCGCGCGCTCGAAATGGTCTCTGCCGCCAAGATCCGTCGTGCGCAGGACCTGATGAAGGCCTCGCGTCCGTATGCCCGCTCGATGCGCAAGGTGATCGCGCACGTGGCCCAGGCCAGCACCGATTTCAGCCATCCGTTCTTGACCCAGCGCGACAACGTGGCGCGGGTCGGTTTCATCGTGGTCTCGACCGACCGCGGCCTGTGCGGCGGCCTCAACTCCAACCTGTTCCGCCGCCTGCTGCCGGCCATCGTCGAGTGGCAGAAGCAGGGCGTGCAGGTCGACGTGGTCGCGGTGGGCCAGAAGGCGGTGGCGTTCTTCCGCCGGCTCAAGGGCGTCAACCTGATCGGCAGCGTGACCCATCTGGGCGAGAAGCCCAAGCTGGAGCAACTGGTCGGCGTGATCAAGGTGATGATGGACGCCTATACGTCCAACGGTCTGGATCGCGTGTTCCTCGCCTACAACGACTTCGTCAACACCATGACGCAGAAGCCGACCATCGATGCGCTGCTGCCGCTGCCGCTGGTGGCCACGGAAATGGAAGCCCATCAGGCGGCCGGCGAGTCGGCCTACGCCGGCGTGAAGCTGGAAGCTAGCCACGACTGGGACTACATCTACGAGCCCGACGCGCAGACCGTGCTGGAGCACGTGCTGGGTCGCTACATCGAGTCCGTGGTGTACCAGGCGGCCCTGGAGAACCTGGCCAGCGAGCACGCCGCCCGCATGGTCGCGATGAAGAGCGCGTCGGACAACGCGAACAAGGTGATCGGCGAATTGACGCTGGTCTACAACAAGGCCCGCCAGGCCGCGATCACCCAGGAAATTTCCGAAATCGTGGGAGGAGCGGCTGCGGTGTAACCGCGGCAGCTCTTGAAAAAAATTCATGGCGACGCGAAGCGGCGCCGCAACAGACCTAAAGAGATTCATCCGGAGCTATCAGCATGAGCCAGGGCAAAGTTGTTCAGATCATCGGCGCGGTCGTCGACGTGGAATTCCCCCGCGATCAGGTGCCGCAGGTGTATGACGCACTGAAGATCGACGGCACCGAGATCACGCTGGAAGTCCAGCAGCAGCTCGGCGACGGCATCGTGCGCACGATCGCGCTCGGTTCCACCGAAGGCCTGAAGCGCGGCCTGCAGGCGCGCAACACCGGCGAAGGCATCAAGGTGCCGGTCGGCAAGGCGACCCTCGGCCGCATCATGGACGTGCTCGGCAACCCGATCGACGAAGCCGGCCCGATCGGCGAGCAGGATCAGTGGGTCATCCACCGCGAAGCGCCCAGCTATGACGAGCAGGCGGCTGCGACCGACCTGCTGGAAACCGGCATCAAGGTCATCGACCTGGTCTGCCCGTTCGCCAAGGGCGGCAAGGTCGGCCTGTTCGGCGGCGCCGGCGTCGGCAAGACCGTCAACATGATGGAGCTGATCAACAACATCGCCAAGGCGCACTCGGGTCTGTCCGTGTTCGCCGGCGTGGGCGAGCGTACCCGCGAGGGCAACGACTTCTACCACGAGATGAAGGACTCCAACGTCCTGGACAAGGTCGCGATGGTGTACGGCCAGATGAACGAGCCGCCGGGCAACCGCCTGCGCGTCGCGCTGACCGGCCTGACCATGGCCGAGTACTTCCGCGACGAGAAGGACGAGACCGGCAAGGGCAAGGACGTGCTGCTGTTCGTCGACAACATCTACCGCTACACGCTGGCCGGCACCGAAGTGTCCGCGCTGCTCGGCCGCATGCCGTCCGCCGTGGGTTACCAGCCGACCCTGGCCGAGGAAATGGGCGTGCTGCAGGAGCGCATCACCTCGACCAAGACCGGCTCGATCACCTCGATCCAGGCCGTCTACGTGCCCGCCGATGACTACACCGATCCGTCGCCGGCCACCACCTTCGTGCATCTGGACTCCACCGTGGCGCTGTCGCGCGACATCGCCAGCCTCGGCATCTACCCGGCGGTGGATCCGCTGGCCTCGACCAGCCGCCAGCTCGATCCGCTGGTGATCGGCGAAGAGCACTACAACGTCGCCCGCCGCGTGCAGGGCACGCTGCAGCGCTACAAGGAACTGAAGGACATCATCGCGATCCTCGGCATGGACGAGCTGAGCGAAGAGGACAAGCAGGCGGTGTCGCGCGCGCGCAAGTGCGAGCGCTTCTTCTCGCAGCCGTTCCACGTGGCCGAAGTGTTCACCGGCTCGCCGGGCAAGTACGTGTCGCTGAAGGAAACCATCCGCGGCTTCAAGATGATCGTGGACGGCGACGTCGACCACCTGCCGGAGCAGGCGTTCTACATGGTCGGCGGCATCGACGAGGCGATCAAGAAGGCCGAGGACATGGGCGCCAAGAAAGCCGCCTGAGGCGGCTTTCGGGAATCGGGAGCAGAGAATGGGGAATCGGCAAAGCAAAAGCGCCGGTTCCTACCGCTCCTGACCATTCCCCATTCCCGATTCCCCATTCCCTTCGAGCGTAGCGAGAAAAGCCATGACCCAAACCATTCGCGTCGACATCGTCAGTGCCGAAGCCGAGATCTTCTCCGGCGACGCGACGATGGTCGTTGCCACCGGTGAGCTCGGTGAGCTCGGCATCACGCCGCGCCACGCACCGCTGATCACCCGCCTGAAACCCGGTCACGTCGACGTGCTGCTGGACGGCGGCGAGCGCCAGCAGTTCTGGGTCTCCGGCGGCATTCTGGAAGTGCAGCCGCAGGTGGTCACCGTGCTGACCGACAGCGCGGCTCGCGCCGCCGATCTGGACGAGGCCTCCGCGCAGCGCGCCAAGCAGGAAGCCGAGGCGGCCCTGGCCAATCGCACCGACGCGATGGAAATTGCCGAGGCGCAGGCCAAGCTGGCCGAAGCGATGACCCAGCTGCAGGCACTGGAACGTCTGCGCAAGAATCTGAAGCACTGAGTTTGTGCGCTCGTCCATGAGCGCAGAGCCAGGATCAAGAAGCGCCCGTCCATGGCCGCACTCGCGGATGAAGCGGTTGCTTCGATGGACATTGCGAACTGCGAACGCCGGCCTCGTGCCGGCGTTTTCGCGTGTGGAACAGATGAATCCGGGACAGCCATGCCGTGGTGACGGCAGTATATATTACACGTGTAATCTGATAGCTTCCGAGGCCTTGTCCATGGCAGGAGCCCATCATGATCCGATTCGCGCGCAGGTTGTCACTGGCCGTTCTGGCCGCATCGCTGGCCGGCTGCGCCAGCACGTCCCGGATTGCGCCGCCGCCGCCCAGTGGCGATGCCTCATGGCGGATGGTGGCGCCGCCCGGCACGGTGCGTTACCAGTTGGCGATGGGCGAGGTGTCCAGCGGCGCGACGCCGTTCCGGCGCGTGAAGCCGGCGTATCCGCCGGGCTTGCTGGCCATCTGCCCGCCGCCGCAGGAGGTGCCGGCGCTGTTGATCATCGATGACCAGGGCGCGGTGGCCGAGGTGCGCGTGAGCGGCGAGCAGCAGGCCGATGCGAGCCGGCACGCCTTCATCGATGCGGTGCGTGCCGCCGCGCGGCAGTGGCAGTTCCAGCCACTGAGCATCAGCCGCTGGGCCGCGGATGCCGAGGGCAACAGCCATGTGGTGGACAGCGGCACGCGGCCATTCAGCCTCACCTACGTCTTCCGCTTCGAATGCCACGCGGGCCAGTCCACGGTTTCGGCCGCGGCGGCGCAGTCCTGAGTCATGCCTGCCGGCAATGGCGCCGAACCGGCTGCTATGCTTTTCGATCGAAACACGTCAGGGCCGACAGCATGAATCACGCACCACTCCACGTCATCATCCTCGCGGCAGGCGCCGGCACGCGGATGAAATCCAGCCGCCCCAAGGTGCTTATGCCGTTGGCCGGAAGGCCGTTGCTGGCGCATGTCATCGAGGCCGCGCGGGCGTTGCAGCCGGCAGCGTTGCACATCGTCTACGGCCATTGCGGCGAGCAGGTGCAGGCGGCGTTCGCCGACCAGGCCGACCTGCGCTGGGCACTGCAGGCCGAACGCCTGGGCACCGGCCACGCGGTGGAGCAGGCGCTGGGCGAGGTGCCGGACGACGCGCGCGTGCTGGTGCTGTATGGCGATGTGCCGATGACCCGCGTCGAGACGCTGCGGCAACTGGTGGAAGCCGAGGGCGGCTTCAGCCTGCTGACCATGCGGCTGGCCGAGCCGCGCGGCTACGGCCGGGTGCTGTGCGACGGCAATGCCCGCGTGCGGGCGGTGGTCGAGGAAAAGGATGCCGACGACGTGCAGCGTGCGGTGAACCTGGTCAACACCGGCATCCTGATCGCCGGGGCCGGCGCCTTGCGCGGCTGGATCGGGCGGCTCGATCGCAACAACGCGCAGGGCGAGTATTACCTCACCGACATCTTCCGCATGGCGGCCGAGGAGAGCCATCCCGCGTTGAGCGTGGAGTGCGCCGATCCGGTCGAGGCCGCCGGCGCCAACAATCCGCTGCAGCTGACCGAACTGGAGGCGGCTTTCCGCCAGCGCGCCGCGCACGCCCTGCTTGGCGACGGCGTGCGGCTGGCCGACCCGCTGCGCATCGACGTTCGTGGCGTGGTCACGGCCGGGCGCGACGTGGAGCTGGACATCGACGTGATCCTGGAAGGCGACGTCGCGCTGGGCGATGACGTGCGCATCGGCGCCTTCACCCGCTTGCGCAACGTGCAGCTGGCGGCCGGCACCGTGGTGCAGTCGCACTGCGACCTCGATGGCGTGGTCACCCACGGTCCCTGCACGATCGGCCCGTTTGCGCGGCTGCGCCCGGGCACCGAGCTGGATGCCGGCGTGCACGTGGGCAACTTCGTCGAGACCAAGAAGGCCCGTCTCGGCGAAGGCAGCAAGGCCAACCACCTCACCTATCTCGGCGACACCGAAGTGGGCCGTGGCGTCAACATCGGCGCCGGCACCATCACCTGCAACTACGACGGCGTGAACAAGCACCTCACGCGGATCGGGGACGGCGCCTTCATCGGCTCGAACAGTTCGCTGGTCGCGCCGGTGTCGATCGGCGCCCAGGCCACCATCGGCGCCGGCTCGGTGATCACCCGCGACGCGCCCGATGGCGAGCTGACCGTGGCGCGCGGCAAGCAGCAGACTTATGAGGGCTGGAAGCGGCCGGTGAAGCGGTAGTCGGTCGGAACGGGGATGCTCTAACCGTTCCCCCCGTTCCTCAGACGTACCGCCAGCCGTCGATCTCGAACAGCAGTTCGCTGCGGCAGATGTCGCCGTGCAACAGCAGCACCGGCACGCCGGGCAGCCGACTGCCGAGAAACTCGCGCACGCGGACGGCGTCGCCGCGATGGCGAACATACGCCTTCAGCGGCGAGTGGCTGTCGAACCCGCTGGCCATGCCGGCATTGGCCAGCAAGGCGTCGAGATTGACCATGGTTTCGGCGAGCTGGGCGTCCAGGTCGTGCTGGTGCGCCGACGCATGGCCGACCACGGCGGCCGTGCCGGAAATGGCCAGCACATCGCCGGCTGGCAGGCTCATCGCGCGGGCGAAACTGGGCGGGGTCCGGCCGTACTGGCGGGGGTAGCGCCAGGCGCTGACCTGGCGCGGGTTCTCGACTTTCTGGCCGGGGCGATCGCAGGCCAACAGGTAGACCTGCAAGCGATGCGCGTCGCCGTGGTGACCGATCGCCGTGGCGGCCGGAAAACCTTCGCTGAAGAAATCGCCCATGCCGCTGGCGCGGCCATCGCAGAAGTGCTTGTAATGCTCGGCGTCGCCATCACCGTGGTTGATGGCCCCGAGGTAGTTCCACACGCGCTGCACGTGATGCTCCGTCCGCGCGGCTACCAGCTGGTGCAGCTGCCGATAGGCCAGCTCCGCGGTGGCCGTGGCGCCGCCATGCTCGCGCTCGTCCAGCTCGATCGAGGCAAACAGCCAGCCACCGCCGGCCGCCCAGTGCATCGCACCGTCGCGACCGCTGCTCACCGACGCATCGACCTGCCACAGCTCCAGCGGTGCCGGGCCATCGAACGCTTCCAGCGGTACCTGCAGATAACGCGGATCCCCGCTGCGCGGGGCGTGTTCGCCGAAGCCGAACACCGCCAGCGTGCCGGGTTCGGCAAGCACCGCGGCGGGTTCGGCCATGCGATAGGAAACCCGCGGCGCGCGGCGCGCCAGCGAGTCGATTTGCGGGTTTTCACTTCCCTGAACCATTCTCGACAACCGGGGACGACAAGGGCGCTATGTTACACTCCGCGCCCACTGCCACCGGGGGGAGGCAATGAAAACACCGTACGGAATCGAGCATGGCAGAGCAGACCGCAGCGCAACACGAATTGGCCACCCTGGTGGTGGAATGCCTGAACCTCGAGTCCGTCACGGCGGAGCAGATCGAGCCGGATGCACCGCTGTTCGGCGGCGAACTGGGGCTGGATTCGATCGACGCGCTGGAGATCGCCCTGGCCGTGTCCAAGCACTACGGTTTTCAGTTGCGCTCGGACAACCCGGAGAACCGGCAGATCTTCACCAGCCTGCGCAGCCTGTCCGACCACGTCGAGCAGCATCGCGCCGGCTGAGGTTGGCCGACGTTCGCAGTTGCTCCGCCATGGTTTCGTCACGCGGTCTTCCCGTGGGGATGGCAGGGTGGCCATCCGGATGAAGCTCACGCGGAACCTGGCATGACGGCATCCCCTCCATCGTCCGACCATGCGCGGCGCCTTGCGCTGTGCCTGTTGCCGGCGTATCCCCTGCTGGCGATCGCCGGTGCGGTGAGCCATCGACAGATTTTCGCGCTGCTGGCGCTGGCGCTGCTGCTTACCGTCCTGCTGCTGCCAGCCATGCTGGCGCGACGAGCTGCGGCATGGCTGTCGTGGTGCGCCGTGCTGACCGGCCTGCTGCTGGTCTGGATGCGCGGATTCGCCGACCTGCTGCTGGAAGCGGTGCCGGTGCTGATCAATGTGCTGCTGGCGATCTGGTTCGGCCGCACCCTGGTAACCGCCGAGCCGCTGGTGGAACGCTTCATCATCGCCATCGAAGGGGCCGAGCGATTGCAGCAGCCGGGTGTCGCGGCCTATGCTCGACAGCTCACCTGGTTCTGGACCCTGTTGCTCGGCGCGCAGGCGCTGCTGCTGACCGTGTTGCTGCTGTGTGCCGATCACGGCGGCCTGCTGCAGCGCTTCGGCGTCGCCTCGCCGCTGCAGGTGCCCGAGCGCTGGGCGGCCGCATGGCTGCACCTGGGTTGCTACGCGCTGCTGGGCGTGGCGTTCCTGCTGGAGTATCTCTACCGGCGCTGGCGCCTGCGCCATCTCAGCCATCCGGGCCTGCACGACATGATGCTGCAACTGGCGCTGCACTGGCCGCAACTGGTGCGCGGCAAACGGGTGATGCCGTCATGAGCGAGCGCTTCGAACAATGTGTGCGGATCGACGCGGCGCATCCTGCACTGCCGGGGCACTTCCCCGGCCATCCGCTGGTTCCCGGCGTGGTCTTGCTGGAACAGGTTGCGCTGGCGCTGGGCCGCTGGCGCGGGCAGCGTCTGGCGCGGGTACTCGAGGCGAAGTTCGTGGCACCGTTGCTGCCCGATGAAACGGCCACGCTGTGTCTGACCGGGGTCGCGACGGAAGGCTCGCGGGCCCGCTTCGAAATCCGTCGCGACGGTTGCTTGCTGGCGCGCGGCGTGGTCGAGGGATCTGCATGAGCAACGACGAACACTGGCAAAGCCGGCCCGAGGGCGGCGGCCGCTTCGCGATCTGGCTGATCCGCAGCATCGCCCTGTACGGCGGCCGCCGGCTGGGCCGGTGGTGCCTGTATCCGATCACGCTGTATTTCTACCTGCGTCGCGGGCCCGAGCGGCTGGCCTCGCGGCAGTACCTGGAACGCGCGCTGGGCGGCCCGGTGTCATCGTGGCAGGTGCTGAAACACATCCATTGCTTCGCCGCCACGATCCTGGACCGGATCTTCCTGCTCGCGCATGGCGAGCAGCCGTTCGAGATCGAGACCGAAGGCCTGGAGTTGCTCGACGAGCGCTACGCGCGCGGTCATGGCGTGCTGCTGTTCGGTTCGCACCAGGGCAGTTTCGAAGCCCTGCGTGCGGTGGGCGCGCGCAGACCCGACATGCCGCTGCGGGTGGTGCTGGACAAGCAGAAGACGCCGGCGATGACCGAGCTGCTGGAAGAGCTGGCGCCGGAAGTGGGCAAGTGCGTGATCGATGCGGCGCAGGATGGCACCAGCATCGCGCTGGCGATGGCCGAAGCCTGCCGCAGCGGTGCGCTGGTGGCGATGCTGGCCGATCGTGGTCGCGGCCATGAGGTGCTGCGTCGTACCGAGTTCCTCGGTTCGTCGGCGCCGTTCCCGATCAGCCCGTGGCTGCTGGCGCATACGCTGCAGGTGCCGGTGGTACTGTGCTTTGGCTTGTATCTGGGCGGCAACCGCTATCGGCTGGTGTTCGAGCCATTCAGCGAACGGGTGGAGATTCCGCGGCATGATCGAGGCCCGGCGCTCGATGCGCTGATTGCCCGCTACGCGAAACGACTGGAGCACTACATTCACGTCGCTCCCTACAACTGGTTCAATTTCTATGATTTCTGGCAAGACGCACCTCCTGTTGCCGAGCCTGCTGCTGACGCTGTGCGCGAGCGCGTCGGCGTCTGAGCCGGCACCCGCGTCTTCCCCGGCGCATGCGCTGATCGCCGCGCTGGGCCAGCCGGCGCCCGCGCATACGGCGTTCGCCGAGGCGCGTTTCCTGCAGGTGTTGCAGCAGCCGCTGGTGGTGTCCGGCGAGTTGTCGTGGCTGGGCGGTGACCAGTTGCAGCGGCGCGTCGACCGGCCGCAACGCGAGACTTCCACCATCGCCGACGGCGAGGTCACCCAGCAGCGCGAGGGCAGGAGCGCGCGGCACTTTTCGCTGAAGCGCGCGCCGCAGCTGCAAGTGCTGCTGGACAGCTTCGTGGCCCTGCTCAGCGGCGACGCGGCGCGTCTGCAGAAGTCCTTCGAAATCACCCAGACGGGCAAGGCCGACGGCGCCTGGACCCTGAGCCTGGTGCCACGCGACGCGCGCGTGGCGAAGACCGTGGCCAGCATCCGCATCGACGGCGTCGGCAAGCAGTCGCGCTGCATGCACATGCAGGAGGCCGACGGTGATCTCGCCGTCGACCTGCTCGGTCCGCTGGCCGCGAAGATGCCCGCCGATCCGACCCGCGAGGCGCTGCAGGCGCTGTGCCAGGGCGCGCCCTGAGCATGCGCCGGGGTGCCCGTGCGACCTTGCTGGTCGTGTGGTTGCTGGCGCTGGCCGCGCTGGGCTGGATGGTGGCGCAGCGGCTGAAGATCAGCACCGACCTGCGCAGCTTCATGCCCGCGCCGACCACGCCCGACCAGCGCCTGCTGATGGAGCAGGTCGGCGAGGGCCCGGGTTCGCGATTGCTGTTGTTGTCGATCAGCGGCGCTCCCGACGAGAAGCTGGCCGCGTTGAGCCAGGGTCTGCTCGCTGCGCTGAAGAAGGACCCGCGCTACAGCCAGGTGGTCAACGGCAGTTTCGATCTCGGCGCGCTGGACAGCAGCCTGTTGCCGTACCGCTTCCTGCTCTCGCCCACGCTGGACACGCAGCCGCTGGACGAGGCCTACCTGGCCGATCAGCTGCAACAGCGCCTGGATGATCTGTCCTCGCCCGCCGCCAGTCTGCTGAAGGGCCTGCTGCCCCGCGATCCCACGCTGGAAGTGTTGAAGCTGGCCGAGTTGTGGGCGCCGGCGAAGTCGCCCGAAGTGCGCGAAGGCGTGTGGTTCTCGCCGCAGGACGAGGCGCTGCTGCTGGTGCAGACGGTGGCCGCGGGCTTCGATCCGGGTGCACAGGAACAATCCATCGACGGCATCCGCCAGGCCTTCGCCGCGCTGCCGGGCAGCGCGGCGGCGAAGCTCGATCTCAGCGGTCCTGGCTATTTCAGCGTGGTCGTGGGCGCGCAGACGCGGCACCAGGCCGACTGGATCGGGCGCATCTCCACCGTGGGTTTCATCGCGCTGCTGCTGCTGGCCTATCGCAGTTTCAGTTCGCTGCTGCTGGGCGCGCTGCCGATCGCCAGCGCGGCGCTGGCCGGCATCGCGGCGCTGACCCTGGCGTTTCCCGACGTGCACGGCATCACCCTGGCGTTCGGCTTCACCCTGCTCGGCGTGGCGCAGGAGTACCCGATCCGCGTGCTCAGCCATCGCCGCGCCGGTGAGGATGCGGTGCAGAGCGTGCGCGCGTTGTGGCCGCTGCTGCTTACCGCGATTGCGTCGGCGTGCATCGCCTACCTCGCGTTCTACGCGTCCGGCGTGAACGGCCTGAAACAGCTGGCGGTGTTCACCATCGTCGGCCTGCTGGTGGCTGGCTTCAGCACGCGCTACTTGCTGCCGCACCTGCTGCCTCGGCGCGTGCGCGACGTGGCCGACATGGCCTGGCTGGCGCGGGCGCGACGCTTCGTCGACCAGCTGCCGCGACCGCGCTGGATTCCGCTGCTGGTCGCCGTCGCGATCGTGGTGATGCTGGCCCTGGCGCGTGGTTCGTTCTGGCAGAACAACCTGGCCGCGCTGACCCCGCTGCCGCAGGACCTGCTGCAGCACGACGCACGCCTGCGCGAGGCGCTGGGCGCGCCCGACGTGCGCTACCTGCTGGTGCTGCAGGCATCGACTGAGCAGGGCGTGCTGGCGTTGTCGGAGCGGTTGCAGCCCCAAGTCGACGCGCTGGTGACAAAGCATGCCGCCGATGCGCTGGAACTGCCGTCGCGTTACCTGCCCAGCGTCGCGGTACAACGCGAGCGGCAGGCGAAGCTGCCTGATCGCGCCACGCTGCAGCGTGCACTGGATGAAGCGCTGCATGGCCTGCCCTTCCGCGCCGACCTGTTCCAGCCCTTCGTCGACGACGTGGAAACCGCACGCAGCCTGCCGCCGCTGACGCCCGAGCGCTACGCGCAGACCCCGCTGGGCCAGCGCCTGGCCGCGATGCTGGTCGAGCGCGACGGTCACTGGCTGGGCCTGGGCACGGTCAGCGGCGTGCACGACGTGGCCGCGCTGCGTTCGCTGGGCGCCGGCAGCCAGGGCAGCGTGCGCCTGCTGGATCTGAAGGCCGCCTCCGAATCGCTGGTGGTCGACTACCGCACGCGCATCCTGCAGGCACTGCTGGCGGCCAGCCTGCTGCTGGTGCTGACGATCAGCTTCGCACTGCGCAGCGTGCGCCGCGCCTGGCATGTGCTGGCGCCGATGACTCTGGCCACCTTCCTGGTGCTGGCGGTTGAGCGGGTGATCGGCATCGAGATCTCGCTGTTCCACTTGGTGGCGCTGATCCTGGCCGGCGGGCTGGGCCTGCACTACGCGCTGTTCTTCGAGCGCGACACCGGCGACCCCGCCGAACAGCGGCGCACCCTGCACGCCACCATCGTCTGCGTGCTGTCCGCGCTGCTGGTGTTCGGCATGCTGGCGTGGGCCACGATCCCGGTGCTGCGCGCGATCGGCCTCACCGTGAGCCTGGGCGTGGCCTTCCACTTCTGCCTGTCGATCCTGATGGCGCCGCATGCTGCCGAAGAGTGATTGGGAAAAACTGATTCCCCATGCGGGCACGATGTGCCTGCTCGACGCCGTGCTCGCGTGGGACGCACGCACGATCCACGCGACCAGCGCCGGCCATGCGCGCGCCGACAATCCGCTGCGTGGCGAACACGGCCTGCACGCGGTGCACCTGGCCGAATACGGCGCGCAGGCGATGGCCGTGCACGGCGCGCTGCTGGCCCGCGCGCGCGGCGACGAACAGGTGCGGCCGGGCATGCTGGTCAGCCTGCGCGACGTGCAGTTGTTCGAGGAGTACGTCGATCAGCTGGACGGTCATCTGGACGTCCATGCCGAATGCCTCTACGCGGACGATGGCGGTGCGCAGTATGCGTTCCGTGTCGAACACCGCGGTCGCATGCTGGCCCATGGGCGCGCGGCCGTCATCCATCCGTCGATTGCGGATGCGGGAGCCGCCGGCCCGCTGGCGTGACCCGGGTCGGCGTCACCCGGCGGAGTCCGCACCGCGCGTGATCGAAACGCAATACGGCGATGATCAGGTTGCCCGGCGAGCCGGTTGACCGCCATCGCGATTGAACATCGCAAGCCATCTTCGCTTATGCTTTGCGGTGCGCCCGGCGTCACGCTGCCCGCGGTGCCGAGTGACCAAGGGAGATCCTGCGCAATGGACATGCTGACGGGCGACTGCCGGACGGAAACCGCAAGCGCCGCGACCCCGCAGCGCCCCTGCCCCTTGCGCCACGCACATCCGATCGACTCTTTCCGTGCCGGGCCACGCCGACCTGTACGCCCGCCGCCGCCCCGTCGCGGCGCTATCCCCGCTTCCTTCTTCCGGTGACCGCATTGATGCGACCGCCGCCCCGTTCTCTTGCCAAGGACCTCGCGCCATGAACCATACCTACCGTCTGATCTGGAACCGCGCCCTGCGCGTGATGCAGGTGGCTTCGGAGCTGGCTGTCACGCCACATCGGAGCGGAGTCACCGCCGCGGCCACGCGCGCCCGCACGCCGCACCGCTTGGTGGCGGTGGCTTGCGCCGCGGCGCTGTCGGTCAGCCTGGTTCCGCTGCCGGCATGGGCCACCGTGGGCGGCAGTCTGGGTGGTGCGGGTGGCGCGGGCGGCGGCGCCTACGGCGGCAGCGGCGGCAACGGCAACGGCACGGGTGGCCAGGGTGGCAGCGGTTTGGCGGGCGATGCCGGCAGCAATGGCAATGGCGGTGATGGCGGCCACGGCGGCTCGGCCATCAGCGCCGGCGGTGCCGGCGGCAGCGTGGGCGCCACCGCCATCGGCAATACCTCGATCAGCGGCGGCGACGGCGCGGACGGCCAGACCGATCCGGGCGTCACCTTCATGAGCGGTGGCGGCGGCGGTGGCGGCGACGGCGTGTACACCGCAGGCACCAGCCTCACTCTCGGTGTCGGCTTGGGCATCACCGGCGGCAATGGCGGCAACGGCGGCGACGGTGACCGCATCGGCGGCGGCGGTGGTGGCGGCGGCGCCGGCCTGGTCGTGTTGACCGATGGCAGCACGCTCGGCAACGCCGGCAGCATCACCGGCGGCAACGGCGGTAACGGCGCCACCGGCCAATGGAGCGGCGGCGGTGGCGGTGGTGGCGACGGCATCCTGGTGGCGGGCGCGAACGGCAACCTGAGCAACAGCGGCCAGATCACCGGCGGTGCGGGCGGCGCTTCGGGCGGTCCGGGCAGCTTCAGCGGCGCCGCTGGCGAAGGCGGCGCCGGTGTCGACCTGGCCGCTGACGGCAGCCACGTCACCAACAGCGGCGACATCGCCGGTGGCGACGCCTTCACCATCGCTGGCGCCGGCATCGTGGGTGGCAACGGCAGCCAGGTCACCAACCAGGCCAGCGGCAACATCATGGGTGGCGCTACCCTGAACAGCGGCACCACTGGTGGCAACGGCATCACGGCCACCACCAGCGGTGCGGCGAGCTTCGTCATCGACAACGCGGGCAGCGTGAGCGGCGGCGTGGGCGCCCAGGCCGCTCCCGGTTTCAGCGGCAACGGCGTCGGTGGCAGCGGTATCCAGGCCACCGGCAACGTGACCATCGGCAACAGCGGCCGGATCGCAGGCGGCACCGGCGGCTTCGGTGGCGGTGGCGGCACCGGCGGCATCGGCATCGCGGCCACCGCTGCCAGCGGCGAGCAGATCAGCATCACCAACCGCACCGGCGGCATCATCGAAGGCGGCTACGGCGGCGTGTTCCATCTCGGCAACATCGGCGGCCAGGGCATTCATGCCAGTGGCAACGTGAGCATCGTCAACCAGTCGGGCGCCTCGATCCTCGGCGACGAAGGCGGCCTCAGCGACATCAGCACCACCGGCGGGGCCGCGATCGTCGCCGTCGACGGCGTCAGCATCGACAACAGCGGCACCATCGCGGGCACCGGCGGCATCATCGCCGGAACCGCCGTGATCGCGAACGCGACCAGCATCGTCAACCGCGCGGGCGGCACGATCCAGGGCGGCAACGGCCAGGGTGCCAACGCCGGCGCCGCGGCCATCGTCGCCAACGGGCAGACATCGATCGACAACGGCGGCAGCCTGGTGGGCGGCGTCACCTCCGACGATGGCACCCAGGCCATCGCGGTGCTGCTGTCCGGCGGCGGCAATTCCCTGCTGCTGCGCGCGGGCTCCAGCATCACCGGCGCCGTGATCAGCAGCAGCGGCACCGGCGTGGGCGGCGACAGCCTCATCCTCGGCGGCGACGTCGATGCCGTTGGCGGCAACACCTTCGACATCGGCTCCGTCTTCGGTTTTGCCAGCCACCGGAAGAGCGGCGCCAGCACCTGGACGCTCAGCGGCAACGGCTCCGCGGCGCAAACGTGGTCGATCACCGGAGGTACCCTGGTCGGCGACAGCAGCAGTCTGGTCGGCAACATCGACGACGGCGCGGCGCTGGTTTTCGACCAGGCCAGCGACGGCAACTACGCGGGCCTCGTCAGCGGCGCCGGCAGCCTGACCAAGACCGGCGCCGGCACGCTCACGCTGAGCGGTGCAAACAGCTATAGCGGCGGCACCTTCATCAACGCCGGCACGCTGTCCGTTGCCGCCGACGGCAACCTGGGCGACAGCAGCGGCGCGGTGAGCATCGGAAATGCCACGCTGCAGGCCGGCGCCTCGTTCAGCTCGTCGCGTGCCATCGAGATCACCAATTCCGCCCACATCGACAGCCAGGGTTTTGACGTCACCCTGGCCGGTCCGATCACCACGGCCAGTTACGGCAACCTCATCAAGGACGGCGCGGGCACGCTGACCCTCACCGGCAACGCCAATTCGTACCAGGGCACCGGCATCGACGCCGGCACGCTGGCGCTGTCCGGCGACGGTGCGATCAGCGGCACCCTGAACATTGCCAGCGGCGCCTTCTTCGACCTGTCGCAGACGAACGCGGGAGCCCAGGTCGCGACCCTGTACGGCGACGGCACCGTGGCGCTGGGCGCGCAGACGCTCACCATCAGCCTGGGCTCCTCCAACTGGAGCTTCGGCGGTGTGCTGGCAGATGGCGGCATCGCCGGTGGCACTGGCGGCAGCGTGGTGTTTGCCGACGACCGCGGCAGCGCCACCTTCAGCGGCATCAGCACCTATACCGGCAGCACCACCATCGCGGCCGGCACCTGGGCACTGACCGGCGCAGGCAGCATCGCCGCATCCAGCGGGCTGACCGACAACGGCATCTTCGACATCGCCGGCACCAGCGCCGGCGCCAGCATCGCCAGCCTGGGCGGCGGCGGCGCGGTGACCCTGGGCAGCCAGACGCTGACCCTGAGCGATGCCCACGACAGCTTCGCCGGGACCATCGGGGGCAGTGGCGGCCTGGTGATGGCCGACGGCCGCCAGGTGCTGAACGGCGTCAACACCTACGCCGGCCTCACCGAGCTGCGCGGTGGCACCCTGCTGGTGGGCGACGCCGCGTACGCTTCCGCCGCGATTGCCGGCGATACCCAGGTGGACAGCGGCGCCACGCTGGGCGGCCACGGCCGCATCGACGGTGATGTCGCGCTGCAGTCCGGCGGACACCTGGCCCCGGGCGGTTCCATCGGCACGCTCAGCATCGGCGGCAATCTCGGCGCCGCATCCGGCAGTGTGCTGGATTACGAGTTCGGCGCCCCCGGCGCGGACCTGCATACCTTCGGCGCGGGCGACAGCGTGCAGGTCGACGGCGACCTCACGCTGAACGGTGCCGTGCTCAACGTCGTCGACGCCGGCGGCATGGGTGCCGGCCTCTACAACGTGTTCCGCTGGGGCGGCGCCCTGGTCGAGAGCAACGGCGGTCTTGCCTTCGGCGCCACGCCGGCCGGCAGCATCCTGCAACTGCAGACGCTCCTCGCCAGCAAGCAGATCAACCTGCTCAACACTGCCGGCCTGACGCTGAACTTCTGGAACGCCAATGGCCAGGCCACGGCCACCCGGATGGGCGGCGGCAGCGGTACATGGTCGACGACCGCGCCGTTGTGGACCGATGCCATCGGCTCCGTCGACGCGGCGATGCAGCCGCAGCCGGGCTTTGCCATCTTCGGCGGCGATGCAGGCACGGTGACGGTGGATGGCGGCAACGGCGCCGTCACCGCCAGCGGCCTGCAGTTCGCCAGCGATGGCTATGTGCTCGGCGGCGACACGCTGACCCTGGTCGGCGGCCAGGGCGCGACGCCGGTGATCCGGGTCGGCGACGGCAGCAGCGCCGGCGCGGACTGGACGGCCACGATCAACAACGTGATCGCCGGCAGCGACGGCCTGGACAAGGCCGACGCCGGCACCCTGATCCTGGCCGGCAACAACACCTACACCGGTGGCACCACGGTCAGCGGCGGCACGCTGTCGGTGTCCGCCGATGCCAACCTCGGTGACGCCGGCGGCGCCCTGGTGCTCGATGGCGGCGTGCTGCAGGTGACCGGCAGCAGCTTCGCCAGCACCACGCGCGCATTGTCGATGACTGCCGCTGGCGGCGGCTTCGACATCGTCGATGCCGGCCACACCTTCACCGTGGCGCAGGCATTGGACGGCAGCGGCAGCCTGCGCAAGCTCGGTGCCGGCAGCCTGCTGCTGGGCGGCGCCAACAGTTACAGCGGCGGCACCGTCATCGAGGCCGGCATCCTGCAGGTCGGCGACGGCGGCACCAGCGGATCGCTGGGCAGCGGTGCGGTGACCAACAACGGCACGCTGGTGTTCGACCGGAGCGATGACGTGGGCGTTGCCGGCGCGATCTCCGGCAGCGGCGCACTGGTCAAGGATGGCGCCGGCGTGCTCACCCTGACCGGTGCCAACAGCTACGCCGGCGGCACC
>NZ_LMHR01000056.1:0-1339 GCF_001428465.1 Rhodanobacter sp. Root179
CCTCGACTATCCTTCGGGGCCGCGCCTGTGCACTTAGTATTTGAATTCGCGGCCCATACCATGCAGCCTAGCGAGCCACTTCAGTATCCCGCTCACTTTCCGCCCGTGACCAGGTGGAAGCGCTTCTTTATCGGCGTGAGGTGGCTTGGTCCAGATCTGTCATTTCTAAAAGACCTTCGCACTAATCAAGCATCTCGCTCCGCTGCGTCCATGGAGGTTTGGGGCGGCGCCGCGCGCAAAGCCGTTGCTACCGTCGCAGGCGCCGCCTTCGCCAAATATTGCGGCTGGTCCAAGCCGTTCTTCCTGCCTAGTGACAATGTGGCGGTCATTGCCAGTGGCCCGAAGTTCGGCGCCCTTGACACTACGGATGTTCGTGATGCTATTGGAGTTATCGAAGAGCTCGTAGGCACACAAATGGGCAAAACATTTTGGGAGCATTCCGGCTCGGTTACGTTTGGTGAGTTGGTAGACAAACTAGTAGCCGCAGCGGGCCTTAACCACTCGTTCGAGGCGGACGGCTACGCCGCCGCTCAACTCAAGCGTTAGAGCGCACAATATGGTAATCGTCGATGTGCGAATTTGATTGGAGCGTAGCTGCCGCTTGGGTACAGGCCATTGGCTCTATTGCGGCCATCATGGTTGCTATCTGGCTCGGCGAGCGAAGCGCTCGTCAGTCACGCGAACTGGTTGAGCGAGAGAGGCGGCGTCAAGCGGATATCGTTGCCTCGACGATCTCAACAAAGCTGCATCTTCTCGGCGTCGAGCTAAACAAGAAAGCGCATTTCGCTTCCGTCATTGCAAATCAAGTGCATGAAGGAGCTGTTCCGCAGCTCGACGATACCGCATTTCAAAAACTGTTCTTGTTAGATCAACTCCCCACATTTGGCGATTTAAGATCGCACTTCACTCTCTTCGATCGTGACACCGGAATTCTGGCTAATACTACGTGGGATGTTGTAGAGGGCTATAACCCTATGATCGCATCTGCCATTGCAGTTCATAAAGCCACGGGCAATGGTGACCAGAGTTTGATCAACCTATGCACCACCGTTGTTGAGCGGATGCAGTACATACAGGGTCTTTGCTCTGACACAGAGTCACGCTTGGAGGAAGTTCATGAACTCGATCGGGATCAACCCGCGGGCGCACTCTAACAACTCCGTAAGAGACTTCCCGTCAATCCCGGCCGCATGAGGCTTTTGCCCTGAGCTTTCGCGCCACTGCTGGTGAGGGCGTTGTTCGATGGTGCGTGCTGCGTATCAGTGCTGCGCGACTGCAACGAGTGTCAGGCTGCATTTCCGTAACCGGTCTTGTTGAGTCGGTTTCGCTGACTCGGACC
>NZ_LMHR01000057.1:0-42805 GCF_001428465.1 Rhodanobacter sp. Root179
CCCGCCCGCCGCTGCAGAGGGGCCCCGGGTAGAGCAGCGGGCCATCCTGGCCAGCACTTTTCAGAAAAGCCGGATCAAGAGCAAAGCGCGGCGACCCGGAGCCTTGTGCTCTGGCTTTTTGCTCCAGCTCTGGCTTTTGCCTTTCTGCTTCACCACCGAGTGCGGGCCACGATGGCCCGCTGCTCTACCCGGGGTCCCTTGTGCGGCGGTGAGTCGGGGACGACAGGCCGCGCAGCGGGAGTCGACAGGACGTCGACTCCTTTTCGCACGGGCAGGAGGCCCGTTCGAAAAGCCCGGCACCGGCTCACGGACTTGTTGGGCAGGATGCCCAACAAGCGCCAAGCGGAGTGGCCTTTCTCTTTGGTTATCTTCCTCTTTGGCCACGCAAAGAGAAAGTAACTCGCGCGCCGAAGGCGCACGAAAGCTCTTGCTTCTGCAAGTGCTGCGCCTACTGCAAGAACCGAGGCTAACTGCGATATGGAGCACTATTTACGTCACGTCGCATATGAACTCTACGCGGACGGCATCACCCTGTTCGCCACACGAAACGATCGCTCTGTAGAGTCGAAAAGGCGTAGAACATCGATGCGGAACCGGCTGCAATTCTCTGGCAAATCTCGATAAGCAAACCAGATTTTCACCGCTTCTCGGCAATGACGAATTGCGGTTGCGCGATGCACTCGGGTCATTTCTTCCAACGAGACGACCTGTCCGCATTGTGCCTTTACTCGAGTCAATCGCTGATTTTCTGCTTTTCGGAAAGAAGGCTCAAGCTCTCGGCGAAGGTAAGACTGCAGCAAACTCTGCGCAAATAAGTAAAAGGACGTCGTAACCAACGCCTCACCTTCAGATGCATATAACTCGCGATTGGCCGCCTCCACTGCGTCGGGAATTGACCCATGGCCACCTCTCAGCAACTGTCGATACAACTCAATCATGCTGTCGAGTAGCCTCGATGGGTTGACTCTAGAGCTAAAGCCCACCAGCGCCGAAAAGGGCGCGGCTTGCCTGATATTGAAACCATCGAGCGCAGTGAGCCCGAAACAAGCAGCGCCAACAAGCAATAGCTGAAAGTAAGAAGCGATGTTCAGCTGGCCTAATAGCGGAGTGAGACTCACCCAGAGAAGATCCTCTTCCCCTCCCACCCCGTCCGGCCCTCGGAGCCCTGAGTCATCACCCGCGACTGGAGACTCGAGGCCATGGGCTTCTAAATGTATAACTGGCACCTCTCCAGTTATACGCAGACGGTCTAACGCGCCATAGAGCGCAACCAACACATCCTTCGCAGAGTGACAGCAGCACAACTCAACGGCAGAACCCCATGACCTTAGGCGTTCGGCCAATTCCGTACCGGTCTTCCGCTCATCATCGGCCAACCATTCAATGATCAGAGTGTGGTGTGAGCCCGCAGTCCACGTAATCTTCCGAGAACCCCGTCTGCGTTTAGCATCTCCCATGTGCTACTCGGCTCTTCATAGTGTTGAGTTTGACTAGCCGAAAGGTGTGTGCCGTGCCGTGACCTAACTAGCTACTCTCTAACCTTTTTCACTCCCCGCGCAACCACCGCGCCGCGTCCACTGCGTAATAGGTCAAAATCGCGTCCGCGCCCGCCCGCTTCATCGAAGTGAGCGACTCCAGTACAACGGCTTTCTCATCCAGCCACCCATTCTGCGATGCCGCCTTCAACATCGCGTACTCGCCCGACACCTGATACACAAACGTCGGCACGCCGAACGCATCCTTCACTCGACGCACGATATCGAGATATGGCAGACCCGGCTTCACCATCACCGCATCGGCGCCCTCGGCGATGTCCAGCTCGATTTCGTGCAGCGCTTCGTTGCTGTTGCCGACATCCATCTGGTAGGTGTGCTTGTTGCCCTTGCCGAGGTTGGCCGACGAACCGACTGCGTCGCGGAACGGGCCGTAGAAGGCGGAGGCGTATTTCGCCGAGTAGGCGAGGATGCGGGTGTGGATGTGGCCGGCGTCTTCCAGCGCTTCGCGGATGGAACCGATGCGGCCGTCCATCATGTCCGACGGCGCCACGAAATCCATGCCGGCTTCGGCCTGGGCCAGCGACATCTTGATCAGCGCCTCGACGGTGGGCTCATTCATCACGTAGCCGCTGTCGTCGATCAGGCCGTCCTGGCCGTGGGTGGTGTACGGGTCGAGCGCGACATCGCCGATCAGGCCCAGCTCGGGATACTTCGCCTTCAGCGCGCGGGTGGCACGATGCATCAGGTTGTCGGGGTTCCACGCTTCGCTGGCATCGAGTGATTTCACGTCGGCCCCGGGCGACGGGAACAGCGCCAGCGCAGGGATGCCCAGGCGCACGCATTCGCCGGCCAGCTTCAGCAGCTCGTCGATGGAGAGACGGTCGACACCGGGCATCGACGGCACCGCTTCGCGCTGGCCTTCGCCTTCGATCACGAAGGCCACCATGATCAGGTCGCTGACCAGTAAGGTGTGCTCGCGCATCAGGGCGCGGGAAAAGGCGTCGCGGCGCATGCGGCGCATGCGGATGACGGGGAAGCTCATGGCGTGGTCTCGTGGCGGGGCATCCGCCCATTTTACGCCGTTGCGGCGAGCCTCCACCGAATGTACCGGCCCGGCCATTCTGCGCCGTACGGTGAGCAAAACACTGGACTAACCGCCAGCGGGCCGGCAGGCTTGTCGCTTCACGTCGTCAGGAAGCTCCATGAGCCAGTCTCGCAGCGCCCCCACCCTGCTGGTCGATCTCGGTGGCACCAATGTCCGTTTCGGCGTGGCCGACCCCTCGCGCGACAAGCCGCTGATCACCGACAGCATCCGGCGCTACCGCGTGGCCGAGCACGACTCGCTGGTTTCCACCGCGAAGCAGTACCTCGCCGACACCGGCCTGGAAGTGCGCCGCGCGATCGTGGCTGCAGCCGGGCGCATCGTGGACGGCGAGACGGTCAAGGTCACCAACAATCCGTGGGCGATCTCGGCGCAGCAGACCGCCAGCGCGCTGGACCTGGAGTACGTGCATCTGGTCAACGACTTCGCCGCGCAGAGCATGGCGGTGACCCTGCTGCACGGCGACGACCTGGTCGACGTGGGCACGCTGCCGCGACCGGTGATCGGCGCCGAGGCCGAGCAGACCTTCGCCATCGTCGGGCCGGGCACCGGCCTGGGCGTGGGCGGCCTGCTGGTGCGCGCCGGCCACTGCAGCGTGCTGCAGACCGAAGGCGGCCACGCCGGCTTCGCCGCGCACACGCCGGAAGACATCGCGATCCTCGACTACCTCAACCACAAGTACGGCCGCGTCTCCAACGAGCGACTGATCTGCGGCCAGGGCCTGGTCAACCTCTACGACGCGATCTGCCACATGGTCGGCGCGACACCCGCCGACCTGAAACCGGAAGACATCACCGCCCGCGCGAAGGACGCCAGCTGCCCGCTGTGCACGCGCACGGTGGAAACCTTCGCCGGCATCTTCGGCAGCGTCGCCGGCGACCTGGTGCTGACGCTGGGCGCGTGGGACGGCGTCTATCTCACCGGCGGGCTGATCCCGATCCTGCTGCCGTGGCTGGAACGCGGCCGCTTCCGCGAACGCTTCGAAGCCAAGGGCCGCTTCCGCGACATCATGGAAAAAGTGCCGACCCAGGCGATCATGAATCCGGAGCCGGGCCTGCTTGGCGCGGCGGCGCTGGCGGTGCTGGAGTCGGGGCGGTCGCTGTTGCAGCGGCCCTGAAACCACCTACCGATCCAGCACGGAGTCCCCCATGCCCCGCCGCGACACCGCCTTCCTGTTCGACCTTGACGGCACCCTGATCGACAGCGTGTACCAGCACGTGCTGGCGTGGAAGGAATCGCTGGATCGCGAAGGCGTGGAGCTTTCGGTGTGGCGCATCCATCGCAAGATCGGCATGAGTGGCGGACTGTTTTCCCACATGCTGCTGCGCGAAACCGGGCTGGAAATCACCGAGGACCGCCTCGAACGCCTGCGCCGCTGGCATGCCGAGGCGTTCAACCGACAGCATGCGCAAGGTGCCGTGCGACCGCTGCCCGGCGCGCGCGAACTGCTGGACTACCTCACCGCGCAGGACATCCCGTGGGCGATCGCCACCAGCGGGCGGATGGAAACCGCCGCGCCCAACCTGCAGGCGCTGGGCGTCGACCCGGCGAAGGTGCCGGTGGTGACGCGTGACCAGGTGCGTCACGCCAAGCCCGACCCGGACCTGTTCATCGCCGCCGCCGAACGCCTCGGCGTGGACATCCGCCAGTCGCTGGTGATCGGTGACAGCGTGTGGGACATGCTGGCCGCGCAGCGTGCCCGGGCGCTGGGCGTGGGCGTGCTCAGCGGTGGCTACGGCATGGCCGAGCTGCAGCAGTCGGGCGCGTTCCGCGTGTATGACGATCCGGCCGACCTGCTGCGCCACGTGGACGAAGTGGCGGCGCGCGACTGAGAGGTTGTGCTTTTTTCAACCTCGAAGTCCGGCCAGGGATGGCCGGACGCGGATCGGTCACGCCAGTGACTGATCTGCGTGAGCGAGTCCGGGCGTGTACTGGACTCGCGATGGAAGAAAACCACGGGAAATGGTTTTCTTCGCAGGTTCTGAGCGCATGCGCGGCAGCTGAATCGCCACGCGCCATCTCATGAAAAATTAATCACCGGCCACGGGCGACGCAGTAGGCTCCGCTGCATCCTGCACTCATCGCCAAGGGAGCCGCCCATGCGTCGACTTCTCGCCAGTCTGCCGCTCGCCCTGTTGCTCGCCGCCTGCTCGCCGGCGCCGGCGCCGCCGGAAGCCGCTACCGCCCAGGGAGCGAAGGCCAATGCCGCACTCGGTTCCACCCAGTGGTATGCCTGGGTCGATCAATCCCTGCATATCAGCGACGACGGCCACGGCCCGGACCAGGGTTCGGCCGAATGGAACCAGGCGGTGCAGCGCAAGCTGGGTGAGGAAGCGCCCCAGTCGCAACCCGGCTCACCGGAATGGCAGCAGTCGGTGGATGCCCTGCTGCGCACGCGACTGCCGCCGCAGTCGTCCTGACCGGACCCTTCAACCACCCGGCGCCAGCAGCGCGTCCAGGTCGCCTTCGTCGAAACTGAGCTTCTGCCGGCTGCCGCCGCCTTCCAGCACGGCAGCGGCCAGTTCGGCCTTGCGTTCCTTCAGTTCCTCGATGCGCTCCTCCACCGTGCCCGAGGTGATCAGGCGGAACACGAACACCGGCTTGTCCTGGCCGATGCGGTGGGCGCGGTCGGACGCCTGCGCTTCGGCGGCGGGATTCCACCACGGGTCGTAGTGGATCACGGTGTCAGCGGCGGTGAGGTTCAGGCCCACGCCGCCGGCCTTCAGCGACAGCAGGAACAGGGGCACGTCGCCGTTCTGGAAACGCTGCACGGGCTCGGCGCGATCGCGGGTGTCGCCGGTGAGGGTGACGTAGCGGATGCGCCGGCGATCGAGCTCGGCGGCGATCAGCTTCAGCATGCCGGTGAACTGCGAGAACAGCAGCACCTTGCGGCCTTCGTCGAGCAGGGCCGGCAGCATGTCCATCAGCAGTTCGAACTTGGCCGATTCATGCACGCCGCGCGCGGCCTCCAGCTTCACCAGGCGCGGGTCGCAGCAGACCTGGCGCAGCTTGAGCAGGGCGTCCAGCACCACGATGCCCGAATGCGAAATGCCGCGCTCGGCAATCACCTCGCGCAGCTCCTCGGCCAACGACAGGCGCAGGCCTTCGTACAGTTCGCGCTGGCGGCCTTCCAGCACCACGTGACGGGTGATCTCGGTCTTCGGCGGCAGCTCCTTGGCCACCTGCGACTTGGTCCGGCGCAGGATGAATGGCGAGATGCGCAGGTTCAATCGCTGCTGGCATTCCTCGTCGTGCTGCTTCTCGATCGGCACGCGGTAGAAACGCCGGAACGCACTCTCGTCGCCGAGCAGGCCGGGCACCGCCAGGTCGACCTGAGACCACAGCTCGCCCAGATGGTTTTCGAGCGGCGTGCCAGTGAGGCAGACATAACGCGGCGTGCGCAGGCTGAGCAAGGCGCGGCGCGCCTGGGTGCGCGGGTTCTTCACCTGCTGCGCTTCGTCCAGCACGATCAGCGCGAACGGTTGCTGGCGCAGCGCCACCACGTCGCGCGGCAACAGTGCATAGCTGGTCAGCACGATGTCCTGCGCGCCCAGCTGGTCGAACTCCTCGGCGCGCTGCGGGCCGTGCAGGGTCAGCACCTGCAGCATCGGCGCGAAGCGGGCGATTTCCGACTGCCAGTTCGGGATCAGGCTGGTCGGCACCACGATCAGCGCGGGCTGGCTCAGCGCACCGCCCTGTTTCAGCGACAGCAGATGGGTGATCAGCTGCAGCGTCTTGCCCAGGCCCATGTCGTCGGCCAGCACGCCGCCAACGCCGGCCTCGGCCAGCGCATTCAGCCAGCGCAGGCCTTCGCGCTGGTACGGCCGCATCTCGACGGTGAGGCCTTCGGGCACCGCGTCGCTGGCGCGCTCGGCGGCATCGCGCAGGCGCGCGGCGAAGCCGAGCAACGGCTCGGCCGCTTCCAGCTGGCTGCCGCCGGGCATCGCCGCGGCCAGCTCTTCGAGCCGGCCGGCCTGCACCCGCGGCAGGTGGAGCTTCTTGCGCGGCTTCTCCAGGTATTCGGCCAGCGGCGCCAGCAGGCCGCGCAACTCCTTCAGGCGCACCGGCACGCGTCGGCGCGCATCGACCGGCGCGTACCACACCGCGTCTTCCGGTTCGTTCGGCGCCGGGCTCAGGTTCAGCTGATGCTCGGCCAGCGCCTGCGCCACGGCGGGCAGCAGGTTGTGCCGCTGGCCATCCAGCTCGATGCCGATTTCCAGGTCGAAGGCATGGTCGTCGGCGTCCTCCACCGCGTGGCCATACCAGTGCACCGGGCCTTCCAGCACCTCGAACGGAAAACTGGGCGCGTACTCGACCTGGAAATTCTCGGTCTCCAGCTTGGGCCGCAGCGCCAGCCAGCGGGCCGGCGTGTTGACCTCCAGCGCGCCGGCATAACCGGTGCCGGGAAACAGCCAGGCGTCGTCGGGCAAGGTCTCGGCCACGTCCCAGGGCAGGCCTTCGGTATCCACGCCGGGGGTGAGGCCGGCGCGTTCGAGCTGTTCCATCGCGGTCAGTTCTTCGGCGCGACGACGGTTGATCTCGACCAGTTGCCCGTTGCGCACCCGGCGCACCAGCGGTTCGCCGCCGCGACCGGGCAGGCGTTCGCCGGCGTAGTCGAAGGCCAGCCTGGCGTAGCCGAGCGGCGGCGTGCCGGCGGCCAGCCGCGCATGCCGGGTCAGCGCGTGCAGGATCAGGATGGGCTTGGGCGCGAGCTCTGAGCGGCGCACCTCGCCGAACACCTGGGGCAGCGGCACCCGGGTGGCCAGCCGGCTGCCGCTCAGGCGGTTGCGCAGGCGGCGACCGTGCTCATGCTTCAGCGGCGGCAGGTCGAGCCAGTGGGTTTCCTCGCCGGCGGCATCGAAGCGCCCCACGGTGGCGCGCTCCACATCGAGATACCACAGGCAGTCGATGCGCAGCAGGCGCTGGCTGTGCGGCAGCACCGGCAACAGGCGCTGACTGCCGTCCGGTTCCATCTTCCAGTGCCAGTTGAGCTGGTGCGACTTGCCGCGCGACAGGCGCAGGCCGGCCAGCCCGCCAAGGAAGCAGGGCGCGGTGTCGAGGATCTCGGCCAGCAGGGTGTCGCCGACGTGGCCGCCCATGCGCGCATAGCTGCGTCCCTTGCGCACGCTCTGCGGCAGGCCGAGCATGGTCGCGGCCAGGCGCTGCTCGTGGGGCTGCAGCGGCGACTGCGCCAGGTGCCGACTGTCCAGCGGCACCGGCCGCGCGTAGCGGCCGTGCTCGGCCACGCCGAGCAGCACCGGCGCCACGTCCAGGCGCACGAAGGCGGCGTTTTCTTCGGGCATCACTTCCAGGAAGAAACCGAGCACGCCCTGTTCGTCCGTCGCGGTCGGCCGGGGCGCAGCCAGCAGCCGTCGCCATGCCTGCGGCAGGGCTTCGTCGTCGCCGGGTGCTGCGCTGGCGGCGTGCTGTTTCTCGTCCGGTTGCTGCATGCGCATGCGGTCCGTGGCGATGACCAAAACATTGAGCTTAGCAGCGCGCGGGCAGGATGCGACCGTCGCGATCGCATCCCCGGCCAATGCGGACCGGGGCGCGGGGGGAATCAGGCGTTGCCGAACAGCCCGTGCGGATATTCCGGCTTCTGCTCGCGCGCCATCAGCGCCTTGAGCCCTTCCACCGGAGTGACCTCGCCATGCAGCACGGCGCGCACACCGGCACTGATCGGCAGGTCCAGGGCGTGCTTGTCAGCCAGTCGCGCCACCTCGTCGGCGGTGAGGATGCTCTCCACCACCTGGCCGATCCGGCGCACCGCTTCGTCAATCGCGATGCCCTGGCCCAGCGCCAGACCCAGCCGGCGGTTGCGCGACAGGTCGCCGGTGCAGGTCAGCACCAGGTCGCCCAGGCCGGAAAGCCCGATCAGGGTTTCCGGCCGCGCGCCCAGCGCCACGCCCAGCCGCAGCATCTCGTTCATGCCGCGGGTGATCAGGCCGGCGCGGGCGTTGAGGCCCAGATCCATGCCGTCGGCGATGCCGGTGGCCACCGCCAGCACGTTCTTCATCGCGCCGCCAAGCTCGGCGCCCAGCACGTCGCCGCCGGAATACGCGCGCAGGTTGGGCGCGTGCAGCAGGGTCGCCAGCTGTTGCGCGAACACCGCATCGTCCGAGTGCACGGTGACGGCGCTGGGCAGGCCGGACGCCACTTCCTTCGCAAACGAGGGCCCGGTGACCACGGCGGCCGCGCGACCGGGCAGCTTCTCGGCCACCAGTTCGTGCAGGAAGCGACCGGTGCCCGGCTCGAAGCCCTTGGTCGCCCAGGCGATCGCGGTATCCGCATCAAGCAGCGGTGCCAGTTCGTCCAGCATGCTGGCGAAGGCATGGCTGGGCACCACGATCAGCACGATGCCGGCGCCGCGCACGGCGCGGGCCAGGTCGCTTTCGTAGCCCAGCTGCTCCGGCAGCTCGATGTCCGGCAGGTAGCGCTGGTTGACGCGAGCGGCCGTCATCGCCGCCAGCGCCCCGGCGTCGCGCCCCCACAAGGTGGTGGGCACGCCGTTGCGTGCGATCAGGGCCGCCAGCGCAGTGCCCCAGGAGCCGGCGCCGAGAACGGTCAGCTTCGGGTGGTCAGGCATGGGCCGGACTCAGCTGTTCAGCGTGGCCGGGGCTTCGTCGCCGCCCATCGCGCGGCGCTGCTGTTCGGCGAACAGCGCATCGAAGTTGATCGGCTGCAGCAGGAACGGCGGGAAACCGCCTTCCAGCACCAGCGACGAAATCACCTGGCGGGCGTACGGGAACAGCAGGTTCGGGCAGTAGCTGCCGATGATGCCGGCCTGGTCGGCCTCGCTGAAGCCGGCGATGCCGAACACGCCGGCCTGCTCCACTTCCGCCAGATACGCGGTGCGCTGGCCGATGGTGCAGGTCAGGGTCAGGCTGAGCACCACTTCGTACATGTTGTTGCCCAGATCGGTGGCCTTCTGGCCCAGGTTCAGCTGCACCTGCGGCTGGTCCTTCTCGTCGATCTCCTGGAAGATCTGCGGCGCGTTCGGCGCCTCGAAGGACACGTCCTTCACGTAGATCTTCTGCATCACCAGCTGCGGCTGACTGGACTGGCCGTTGGCCTGGTCGTTGGTGATCTCTTGTGCCATCGGGCGTTCCTCGAGTCGGGTCGTTTGAATAAAAGAGGACGATTGTTCCATACATCCCCGCCGCGCGCACGCCGGCGGGAACCGCCAAATGCGGCAAAGATTGCGCAGGGCGCTGTTTTTCTGCGAGAATAGGCGGCTCGCCTCTGTCGACCCGGTGCTTCCGGGCGGTCCGCCACGCGGTACGGACCTCACGCTCATGCGACGCAAGACCTCCAGCATCGCGTGGCGCATGGCGCCGCTGGGCCGATCACACCCTGGCCAACGGGTGTCAAAAATATTTACGGAGGTCGTCATGGCCCGTGTATGTCAAGTCACCGGTAAGGGTGTGATGAGCGGCAACAACGTCTCGCACGCCAACAACCGTACCCGTCGCCGCTGGTTGCCCAACCTGCATGAGCGTCGTTTCTGGGTGGCCAGCGAGAACCGCTGGATCAAGCTGCGCGTTTCCAACAACGCCCTGCGCACCATCGACAAGAATGGCATCGAGGCCGTGATTGCCGACATGCGCGCCCGCGGCGAAAAGGTCTGAGGATCAAACCATGGCTAACAAGACCCAAGACAAGATCCGCATGATCTCCACGGCCGGCACCGGCCACTTCTACACCACGCAGAAGAACAAGAAGAACACCCCGGAAAAGTTCGAGTTCAAGAAGTACGATCCGGTGGTTCGCAAGCACGTGATGTACAAGGAAGGCAAGATCAAGTAATTGATCGACGCGCCGAAGAAAACCCGCCCCCGTGGCGGGTTTTCTTTTGCCTGCTTGCCGGGCCGGCGACCGCCACGCATCATCGCCGGATGAGTCCCGCCCCATTGATCGCATTGTTTCCCGAGCTGCTCGGCGACGAGAGCTGGCGACAGTTGCCAGCGGCGGTGCAAGCCATGCACGGCTCGTCGCCACGGCTGCAGGCCAGCGGCCTGGCCGACATCACCGGCGACCGCCGCCTGCCCGCGCGCTGGTTGCGCCGGCTGCTGGGCTTACCGTCGCCAGGCTCGGCGCAAGCACTGGCACTGACCATCGAACGCTGCGACGACCGCGAAGTCTGGACCCGCCGTTTCGCCACTCGGCAGATGCGCTCCACGCTGGGCCGGCGCAACGGCTCGCCCCTGCTGTTCGAAACGCTGGGGCCGGCCCGGCTGGGTTTCGCCCTGCGCCAGGACGGCGACGCGATCGACTGGCAGCTGCGCAGCGTGCACTTCCTCGGCCTGCCCTGCCCGCGGGCGCTGCATGGCCAGGTGCTTTCGCGCAGCAGCATCCGTGACGGTCGCTACCAGTTCAGCGTCGACGTGCGGCTGCCGTGGCTGGGCCAGCTGGTCGCCTACCACGGCTGGCTGGAACCTTCGCAAATCGGGGCGACACCGGATGAAGGCTGAAACCGCCGCACCGGTGATCGTGTTCGACGGCGTCTGCCTGCTGTGCAGTCGCTGGGTGCGCTTCCTGCTGAAGCACGATCGCGCATCGCGCTACCACTTCGCTGCGATGCAGTCGGAGCACGGCCGCGCCCTGCTGCTGGCGCACGGGCTGGACCCGGACTCGCCGCTGTCGTTCCTGCTGGTCGAAGACCATCGCGGCTACACCGACACCCGGGCGATCGTGCAGATCCTGCGCAGCCAGCGCCAGCGTCGCTGGCGCTGGCTGGGCCATGCGCTGCATCGGGTGCCGCGCTGGCTCGGCGACCCGGCCTACCGCTTCGTGGCCCGCCACCGCTACCGGATCTTCGGACAGAGCCGCAGCTGCTTCGTGCCCACGCCGGAGCAACGCGCGCGTTTCAGCCCGTAAGCGTTGCCAGCTGCGTTTCGATCGCGAAGACATCGAGTGCTTCAAGCGCCTCGTCGAGCGTGAACAGGCCCATGCACGGCATCGCTCCGCGCGCCGACAGGCTGCCGTCGGCCAGCTTGCGGGCCAGCACCACCGCGGGCGTGGCGGGGATCTGCGGGCCGTCACCGGCACCGGCGCACAACGACCAGCGCAACTTCAGCGCCTGCCCTTGCGCGTCGCGCCCACCCAGTTCCACCAGCATGCCGCCCACGTCGCTGCCCGCGCCGAGGAACCACTCGCTGATCCGGCGCAGGCGCGTGGCGTGGCGGGCCAGGTCGCGCAGCAGTCCCAGCCGCACCAGCCACGCCGCGGCCAGCGTGCCGAAGTGCAGGCGCTTCAGCTCCAGCCCCCGCCCGGAAGATCACCGTGCGCACGCCGGGATAGCGCAACGGGAACAGGGCCAGATCCGGCACGTCGCACAAGCCGACCCAGCGCGGGCCGAACGTAAACCGCGGGCGACGCGTCAGCATCCAGCCGTGGCCCCGCCGCCAGCGACCGTCGCGCCACAGTTGCACCGGTCGACCACAATAACCCAGGATCGCCGCCACCGTGGCGTCGCCACGGGGCGTGCGGTTGCCGGGGCTGATCGCGTGTTCGATCACGTCGAGGGTGGCGAAGCGCGGCAACAAATCATCCACCACCGCGCTGCTCAGCGCCGGCACCGTGGAGGCACCGCTGACCAGCAGGCGACCGGCTTCCCGTGCACGGTCGTCCAGACGGCTCATGCCGCCGACGAAGTCGCGTCCGTCGGCAAGGTCGATGTAGTCGCTGGCGCAGGCCAGGCAGGCCTCGGCCACCCGATAGTCCCGTTGCTGGAACGGACCGGCCGCGTGGATCACCAGTTGCGGCCGCAACGCGGCCAGCGCATCGGCCAGACCCGGCGCGGCCACGTCGAGCACAGCCAGCTGCACCGAGGCATCGCCCAGTGCATCACGCAGCGCCGCCAGGCTCTGCGCCCGTCGGCCGGCGACGACCAGCTGAAAGCGCGGATCGCCCGCCAGCTGGCTGGCGATGCGCGAACCGAACACGCCGGTGGCGCCGATCAACACTACGCGCAAGGCCATCCGCTTCCCTCGTGCCAATCCCCGAAAAACAAAACCCGCCGGACGGCGGGTTCTGCTGAAACATGCTGGCTTCCGATCAGGCCGTGGCCACGCCGTAGCCCTTCAGCCGCTGGGCGAATTCCTGCAGTGCCCGGATGCCGCTTTCCTCGGCTTCGTGAATCCACTGCTGCAGGCCCTTCAGCGCCTGCTCGGCACCGCGCTGCTCCATCAGCGCCACTAGGCGGCTGCGGAACTCGACCACGGTGGCCAGCGTCGGACGCCTGGCCAGCACCGCCTGCATGCGGTCGCGGCCTTCGCTGTCCAGCCAGCGGCCACCGTCGGCCAGCGCGCGACGCAGGCGACGCGGGGTGGACTTCAGGCTTTCGCCGGCATGCTGCGCTTCTTCGGCGATGGTAGGCAGGATCACGCCGCGGTAGTAGTCGGTCATCGCCTGGAAGCGATGGGTCAGCACGGCCTTCAGCGTTTCGGCATCGGGCAGGCGCACGTTCGGACGGATGTCGAGGGTGGGCGCCACGCGCAGCACCTTGGCCAGGCCTACTGCACGCAGGCCGCAGATCGCCGCCCAGCCGATGTCGAATTCCCACTTGCGCAGGGCGAACTTGGCCGAGCTGGGGAAAGCGTGATGGTTGTTGTGCAGCTCTTCGCCGCCGATCCAGAACGCCCACGGGATCAGGTTGCGCGCGGTGTCCGCACTTTCGAAGTTGCGATAGCCGGCCCAATGGCCGATGCCGTTGACGAAACCGGCGGCCCAGAACGGAATCCACACCATCTGCAGCGCCCACAGCGCCGCACCGATCACGCCGAACAGCGCCACACTGATGAACAGCATCAGGGTCGGGCCCCAGTAGGGATGCGCGCCGTAGACGTGCTTCTCGACCCAGTCGTCGGGGGTGCCGCGGCCGTACTGCTCCATGTCCTGCTTGTTCTCGCAGGCGTCGCGGTACAGCGACACGCCATCCCAGAACACCTTCTTGATGCCGTAGATCATCGGGCTGTGCGGATCGTCCGCGGTCTCGACCTTGGCGTGGTGCTTGCGATGCACCGCCACCCACTCGCGGGTGACCATGCCGGTGGTGAGCCAGCCCCAGAAACGGAAGAAGTGCGCCAGCGCCGGGTGGAAATCCACGCCGCGATGGGTCTGGCTGCGATGCAGGTACAGGGTCACCGTGAAGATGGTGAGCTGGGTCATCACCAGCATGTACACGGCGATCTGGCCCCAGCTTGCGCCGGTCAGACCATCGTTGAGGAAATTGATTACCGCGTCGAGCATGGAAGGCACCGGATGAGGGACAAGTCAGTGTAAATCAGGGGCTTCCGTACCCACCAGCATGTTGCGAACCACGAATGATAGCAGTTGGTCAAGCCGTGGAAGCTAAGGCGACGTTATTCACGCGCCTGTTGTTTCAGGATGGGGGCGCCATGACAATCAGGCAATGACCACCATCGTTCCGGCCTCACCCAAGACCGTGCTGCAACTGGATCGCCTCAGCCGCCGACGCGCCGGCCGCCAGGCCGTGCGCGAGCTCAGCCTGGCGCTGAGAAGCGGCGAGGTGATGGGCCTGCTGGGCGTCAACGGCGCCGGCAAGTCGACCACCTTGTCGATGATCGCCGGCGCGCTGCGCCCGGACAGCGGCGGCATCCAGCTGAACGGCGAGGATTTCCTCGAGTATCCGGAACTCGCCCGCCACCAGATCGGCTGGCTGCCCGAGCGCGCGCCGGTGTGGGCCGAGCTCACGGTGGAAGAGCACCTGGACGCGCACGGGCGCTTGCGCGGCATGAACGGCAGCGACCTGCGCGCGGCCCGCAACGCAATCATCGAGCGACTGGAACTGCAGCCACTGGCCCGGCGCCTGGCCGGCGTGCTGTCGCAAGGCCAGCGCCAGCGGCTGGGGCTGGCCTGCGCGCTGCTGCATCGCCCGGCCCTGCTGGTGCTGGACGAACCGGCCAACGCGCTCGATCCGGTGCAGGTCGCCGCCTTGCGCGCGCTGATCCGCGAGCAGGCCGCCGCCGGCACCGCGGTGATCCTGTCCACCCACCTGCTGGCCGAGGTGACCGCGGTGTGCGATCGCGTGGCGATCCTGCACGAGGGCACGCTGCGCCATGACGGCGCCGTGCTGGCCGACGACCACGCGGCACTGGAACAGACCTTCTTCGGGATTGCGATGAACGGCAGCGACAAGGCGCAGGCCGCATGACTCTGCTTGCGGTGGCACGACTGGAATGGCGCCGGTTGCTGGTGCGCCCGCTGGCCTGGGTGCTGGCGGCGTTGACGCTGGCCTGGCTGGCCTGGAACTTCACCCTGCTGCTGGGCATTTTCCTGGCCGGCCAGATCCAGCGCGCCGCCCAGCCTGACGGCCCCGGCTTCGTCGACCTGGTCGGCGTGCCGCTGCTGGGCCAGCTCGCCCAGCTGGCCTTCCTGGTGGTGCCGCTGCTGGGCATGTCGGTGATCGCCGGCGAACGTCGCAACGGCACCTTGCCGCTGATGTTCGCCGCGGGCGTGCCCGCTTCGCGCATCGTGCTGGGCAAGTACCTGGCCCTGCTCGGCTGGCTGCTGCTGTGGCTGGCACTGACCCTGGCGATGCCGCTGGTGCTGGTGCACGCCACCCACTTCGACTGGGGCAAGCTGGCCGCCGCCAGCCTGGGCCTCGCCCTGATGCTGGCAACGCTGGCGGCGATCGCGGTGGCCTGCTCCAGCTTCGCCTCGCATCCGGCGATTGCGGCTGCCGCCGCCCTGGTCATCGCGCTGGCGCTGTGGAGCGTGAACCTGGGCGCGCAACTGGCCGGCATCAACGGTGGCGCGGTCAACTGGCTGGCGATGAGCTCGCACCTGCAGCCGCTGCTGCGCGGACTGGTGTCCAGCGCCGACGTCGCGTGGTTCGTGTTGCTGGCCGCGCTGTCGCTGGTGCTGGCGACGCGCCGGCTCGCCGCCGACCGGGAGCGTGGCTGATGCGAAACCTGTTCAGACGTCTGGACGGCTGGCTGTTTGCCGCGCTGCTGGTGCTGGCCTTCGCCGCGCTGGGCTATCTCTCGGCCCGTTACGCGAAGCAGTCCGACTGGACCGCCAACGGCCGCACCAGCCTGTCGGCGGAAAGTCGCGCCGTGCTGGCGCAGCTGCAGGGCCCGGTGGAAATCGTCAGCTACGCGCGGCCGCAGGGCGACCTGCGCCAGACCGTGGCCGGCTTCCTGCAGCGCTACCAGGCGGTGAAGCCCGACCTCACGCTGCGCTTCGTCGACCCGCAACTGGACCCGGCGAAGATGCGCGAGCTGGGCATCACGGTCGACGGCGCGCTGATCCTGCACTACCAGGATCGCGAGCAACGCCTGGACGAGTTGTCCGAGCGCAGCCTCACCAATGCGCTGGAACGGTTGCTGCGCGGCCGCGACCGCATCGTGGCCTTCGTCACCGGCGACGGCGAGCGGCGCGCCGACGGCCAGGGCAATGGCGACCTGGGCACCTTCATCACCCAGTTGGAAAGCCGCGGCATGCGCGCGGTGCCGCTGAACTTCAGCCAGGTCAGCGCCGTGCCCGAGCACACCGACCTGGTGGTGCTGGCCAGTCCGGAAGTGGCGCTGCCGCCGGCGGCGGTGCAGGCGCTGGTCAACTACGTGGCCAACGGCGGCAACCTGCTGTGGCTGGCCGAACCGGCCAACGACGATCTCGGCCTCAAGCCGCTGGCCGCTGCGCTGGGCGTGCGCGTGCTGCCCGGCGTGCTGGTCGATGGTTCGGGCGCCGCGCTGGGCCTGCATGACCCGCGCCTGATCACCCTGGGCGACTACCCGGCGCAGGCGATCACCCACGGCTTCAGCCTGACCACGCTGTTTCCGCAGGCCTCCGCGCTGGCGCAGCTCGACCAGAGCGGCTGGGCGTTCGCGCCATTCCTGCGTTCCAGCGCGCAAAGCTGGACCGAGTTCCAGCCGATCGACAACGCGAAGTCGTCCGACATCCGTTTCGATGCCGACGTGGGCGAGCTGAAAGGTCCGCTGGATTTCGGCTTCGCCCTGAGCCGGCTGTCGCCCAGTCCGGACAAGAGCGAGCAGCGCGCGGTGGTGATCGGCGACGGCGACTTCCTGTCCAACACCTACCTGGGCAATGGCGGCAATCGCGCGCTGGGCGAACGCGTGTTCGACTGGCTGCTCGGCGACGACAAGCTGGTCAACCTGCCCCCGCGGGGCGCGCCGGACCGGCTGCTGCAGATCTCGCAGGGCGAGTTGAACGCGCTGAGCTTCGGCTTCCTGATCGCGCTGCCGCTGCTGCTGTTGCTGATCGGCGGCGCCATCGTGTGGCGTCGGCGGCGGCGCTGAGCGATGAAGCGCGCGCAGCGTGGCAAGCTGTTCCTGGTGCTGGGCGTGCTGATCCTGCTCGGCGTGGCCGGTTGGCAACTGCAGCGTGATGCCAGCCGGGAAACCGGCCCGCTGACCACGCTGGACCCGGCGACCATCACGCAGATCAGCCTCACCCTGCGGGGCGCCACCCCGCTGGATTACCGCAAGCACGACGACGGCCACTGGTGGCGCACCGACGGCACGCCCGGCCGCGTCGCCAACGACGACCGCCTCGACGATCTCGCCGGCATCGCCGCCGCCCATGTGCTGAGCTGGCGCCCGGCCAGCGATTTCGACCCGGCGAAAATCGGCCTGCAGCCGCCTCGCGCGGTGCTGGTGCTGGATGGCGAAAAGCTCGAGTTCGGTGAAAGCTCGGTCACCGGGCCGCAGCATTACGTGCGCGTGGGCGATCGGGTGGCGCTGGTGTCGTCGCGCTACATGCCGCGATCGCCGGCCATCGCCGTGACCGAGCTGCACTGAGAGGTTGTGAGCTTCAACCTCTCAGGCCGGCCACGGATGGCCGGGCGCGAATCAGTCATGTAAATGACTGATTCGTATGAGCACGTCCGGGCGTGTACCGGACGTGCGATAGAGGAAAACCACAGAAAGTGGTTTTCTTCACAAACTCTGAGCGACCGGATCGAACGTGCCCGAACTGCCCGAAGTCGAAACTACCCGTCGCGGCATCGCGCCGTACCTGATCGGCCGGCGCGTGACCGGGGTGACCCTGCGTCGTCCCGACCTGCGCTGGCCGATTCCGCCGGAGATCAGCTCCGTGCTGCCCGGCCAGCGCATCGACGCGGTGGAACGCCGGGCGAAATACCTGCTGCTGCACACCGAAGCCGGCAGCGCGCTGCTGCACCTGGGCATGACCGGCGTGCTGCGCGTGCTGCCGCCGGACGCGCCCATCGGCAAGCACGATCACGTGGACATCGCGCTGGAACGCACGACGGCACAGGCACCGCGCATCCTGCGCTTCACCGACCCGCGCCGCTTCGGCTGCCTGCTGTGGCAGGCGCCCGGCGAGACCCACGAACTGCTGGCGAAGCTGGGGCCGGAACCGTTGACCGACGCGTTCGACGGCGACCTGATGTGGCACCTGTCGCGCGGACGCACGGCGGCGGTGAAGCTGTTCCTGATGGACAACGCCGTCGTGGTGGGCGTGGGCAACATCTACGCCAGCGAGGCGCTGTTCTACGCCGGCATCGATCCTCGGCTCGCCGCGGGCAAGGTCTCACGCGCACGCTACGCACGACTGGCCGCCGAGGTGAAACGCCTGCTGGCCTGGGCCATCGAGCGCGGCGGCACCACCTTGCGCGACTTCATCAGCCCCGACGGCGCACCGGGCTATTTCTTCCGCGAGCTGATGGTCTATGGCCGCGCCGGCGAACCCTGCCGGGTGTGCAACACGCCGATCCGCCAGGTCACCCTGGGCCAGCGCTCGACGTTCTGGTGCCCGCACTGCCAGCGCTGAAGCAGGCCGGCACCCGTCCGCCCATTGTTTCTTTCTGGAAACAGACTAACCACGAGCCGCCGGCTAGCCAGGCCGATTTTCGGGCCTAACATGTTCGCCATGGATCGCGAAATGCAGCGATGAAGGCGACAAAGCGGAACTATTCCGTGGCCACAAGGGACAACACGGCCATCCGGCACTGTTTCCGTAACAAGCCTTCTCCAATCCGCGATTCCCATGCATTGACCCCATTGCCCGAGGAATCCCCATGAACAGCACCCTGATCGAATCGCTCAAGCAGCGCCGCACCCAGTACGCGCTGGGCAAGAACGTGTCGCTGGACAAGGACGCGCTGACCCAGCGCATCAAGGAAGCCATCCGGCATACGCCGTCGTCGTTCAATTCGCAGAGTTCGCGCGCCGTGATCCTGTTCGGCGAGCAGAGCGAGAAGTTCTGGGCGCTGACCAAGGCCGAGCTGAGCAGGATCGTGCCGGCCGACGCCTTCGCCCCCACCGCCGCCAAGCTCGACAGCTTCGCCGCCGGCGTCGGCACGGTGCTGTTCTATGAGGACCAGTCGGTGGTGAAGGGTCTGCAGGAGCAGTTCGCCCTGTACGCGGACAACTTCCCGGTGTGGTCCGAACAGGCCGGCGGCATGGCCCAGTTCGCCGTGTGGCTGGCGCTGACCGAGGCCGGCGTGGGCGCCAGCCTGCAGCACTACAACCCGGTGGCGGACGAGGCGACCCGCCAGGAATGGAATGTGCCGGCGACCTGGAAACTGCGCGCGCAGATGCCGTTCGGTTCGCACGAAGGCGGCTTCGGCGAGAAGGCCTTCATGGACGACAGCCAGCGCTTCATCGTCAAGGGCTGAGAGGTTGTGAGCTGGCTCGGCCACGGATGGCCGGTCGCGGATCGGTCACGCGAGTGACTGATTCGCAGTCCCTCATCCTTCGGGCTGGCGAAAAAAAGGGCGACACTTCGGTGTCGCCCTTTGTCGTTGCGGCCGCGGCGGCGCTTACTGCGGCCAGTGGAACGCGATATGGGTGTTGTTGAAATCCGGATCGTCGAGGCTGCCGCCGGGTTGCGCGACGAGGCCTTCGGCCAGGCCGTCGACCTCCAGTTCCTGGCCGGCGGCGAAGTTCGCGCCCAGCGACAACAGTTCCACCAGTCGTTCGCACAGCACGCCGGCGCGATCGATGTCGCCCTCGGGTACGTTGTGCAGGCTGAGGTCCGGACGGCCGAACTTGCGCATGCCGCGGGTGTGTATCCACGACCGATCGGCTGCTTCCTCGCCGCTGCGCAGGATCAGCACGTGGTTGCGCGGCGGCGCGCCATCCTTCACCAGGTAGTGGCGGCGCCAGTGGTCGGCGTCGAACAGGGTGAGGATCTGCGGATCGAGGATCGCCGTGCCGCCCACGTCGAGCATGCCGGCCAGCACGCCCAGCGTGTCGCGCAGGTAGTCCAGGGTGTCCGCGTCCTTGAGCACGCCGCGCACCACCAGCACCTCGGGCGCGATGCGCGCGTTCTCGTACGCCGCCGGCGTGTCTTCCCTGATCAGCTGGCCCAAGGCGCCATTCAGCGGATAGCCTTCCCACTGCCGCAGCACCGCGTTCTGGAAACGCTGGATCTCTACACCGGCGGGCAGGCCCGGGCTGCCATAGCGGGGCGACGGGATCAGCAACTCGGGCTCGAACTTGCCGAACACATAGAACTGCAGCACGGCCTCTTCTTCGCCAGGCTGCCAGTACGGCCGCGGCCAGCTGACGGCGGGGGTGACTTCGCTCATGCAGATTCCTTGATGGTCCGTTTCATTCGCGCTCGCCCAGCGGCAGCACGGTCTGCTGCAACTCGATGCGGCCGTCGCCCGCGCTGATCTTCTTGAACTCGGCGCGGCTCACCGAGACATAGCGGTCGTTGCCGCCGATCTCAACCTGCGGGCCGTCGGTGACGGCACGGCCGTGCTCATCCACGCGCACCACCATGGTCGCCTTGCGGCCGGTGTGGCAGATCGTCTTGATCTCTTCCAGGTTGTCGGCCCAGGCCAGCAGGTGGCGGCTGCCCTCGAACAGCTCGCCGCGAAAGTCGGTGCGCAGGCCGTAGGCCAGCACCGGGATGTTCAGCCGGTCGACCACGTCGCTGATCTGCCACACCTGCGCCTTGCTGAGGAACTGCGCCTCGTCGACGAACACGCAGTTCAGCGCACCGCGCGCCGCGATATCCTGCTCGACCAGCGCAAACAGGTCCTCGTCATTGCTGAAACGGCGCGCATTCGCCTTCAGGCCGATCCGCGAAGCCACCACGCCCTCGCCGAAACGGTTGTCCAGCGCCGGCGTGAGGATCAGCGTGCGCATGCCGCGCTCGTGATAGTTGTATGCGCTCTGCAGCAGCGTGGTGGTCTTGCCGGCGTTCATCGCCGAGTAATAGAAATAGAGCTTGGCCATGGGTGCCGGGATTGGAGAATGGGAACGGGGAACAGGGAACGGCAGGAGCAGCGCCGAGGCCAGACCACGCCGCCCAGTTTCTCACAGACACCGGACTGCCAGAGCCGCCGCCCGACCGTTCCCCGTTCCTAATCCCGATCCAAAGGCGTATTGCCGCCGGTGAACCGCAAGCGCGCCTGCACCAGCCGATACCTGTGCTCGTCACGCCAGCGGCGCCAGTCGCGCAGGCCGCAGATCGCGTAGACCAGCTTGAACAGCTGCAGGCGCCACAGCACCTTCGGCGTATCGAACAGGTCGCCAGCCAGCATCGAGATCACGCCCTGCTCCAGCTGCCAGGTGTTGCGGGGCTGGCGGAACATCTGCTGCATCACCGGGCCGTTGAAGCGGTAGATGAAGAACGAGAAGCGGGCCATGCCGGCGCGCTGGCGCTTTTCCAGCTTGCGCAGCAGCGACAGCTCGCGCGACGGCTCGCGCAACGCCTGGTCAACCACCTCCGCCGCCTGCTCGGCGCCGCTCATCGCCAGGTACACGCCGGAGGAAAACACCGGGTCGAGGAAGGCGAACGCGTCGCCGACCAGGATCCAGCCCGGCCCGCCCATGCAGGTGGAGTCGTAGGAGTAGTTGCCGGTGACGCGCACCTCGTTGTCGACCAGCTCGGCATGCTGCAGGCGCGCCCACAGCGCCGGGCTGAGCTTCAAGGTATCGAGCAGGAAGTCGACGGTGCGGCCCTTGCGCTGCTTCAGATACTCCGGCCGGCACACCGCGCCCACGCTCATCACGCCATCGGGTAGCGGGATCATCCACATCCAGCCGTAGCCGAAGCTGTAGATGCTGATGTTGCCCGCGTCTTCGCCGGCGCGCGTTTCGGCGCCGCGAAAGTGGCCGAAGATCGCCGCACTCTGGTGCTGGTCGTTCTTGCGGCGCAGCTTCTTCCTCGAAGACAGCAAGGCATCGCGACCGCTGGCGTCGACCACGTAGCGGGCCTGGATCGCGTAGCTGTCGCCCTGGTCGGTCTTCACGTCCAGCCAGCTCTCGCGGGCGCCGCGCTGCTCGACCTGCACCACCTCGTGGCCCTCGCGCGCATCGGCGCCGGATTCGCGGGCGTGGTCGTAGAGCATCTTGTCGAAATCCTGCCGCCACACCTGGTACGCATGTGGCGGGCTCTGCCCGATCGCGCGGGCGAATGCGTAGGTGTTGTAGCCGCGTTCGTTGTCCGCCTCGAAATCGGCGCCGGGCTTGAACACGCCCATCGCACACACCTTGTCCAGCACGCCGAGACGCTCGAACACCGGCAGGTTCATCGGCAGCAGCGACTCGCCGATATGGAAACGCGGGTGATGGGCCTTTTCCAGCGCGATCACCTTGTAGCCCTTGCGCGCCAGCAGCGTCGCCGCGGTGCTGCCGCCCGGGCCGCCACCGATCACCACCACGTCGCACTGTTCCACCTGCTGCTCCACCTGCTGCTCCGCCATGCCTCTCCCCAGCGACTGTCGTGGGCGGATTATGGCCGATGCGCGGCGGCGCGCCAGCGAGGCTCTGCTAACATCGGCCTCCGCATCACGCACTGTTCCGATCCATGCTCAACCCCCAACAACAGGCCGCTGTCGAACACTGCGAGGGGCCGCTGCTCGTGCTGGCCGGCGCCGGTTCCGGCAAGACCAGCGTGATCACCCAGAAGATCGCGTACCTGATCCAGCGCCGCAAGCTCAGTGCGCACAAGATCGCCGCCATCACCTTCACCAACAAGGCCGCGAAGGAGATGCGCGAGCGCGTGGCGAAGCTGGTCAGCAGCGAGGACGCGGCCGCGCTCACCGTGAGCACCTTCCACGCGCTGGGGCTGAAGTTCCTGCAGATCGAGCACGCGCGCGCCGGCCTGCGCCGCGGCTTCTCGGTGCTGGACGCGGACGACAGCGGCGGCATCGTCAAGGAGCTGGCGCCCAAGGGCGTGAAGAACGACGTGCTGTTCGGCATCCGCAACCTGCTCAGCCGCGCCAAGAATGGCGGGCTGTCGCCGGAGGAGGCGCTGGCCGCCGCGCGCAGCCCGCGCGAGATCGAGGCCGCCACCATCTACGACCTGTACCAGCAGCGCCTGAGCGCGTTCAACGCCGTGGATTTCGACGACCTGATCCGGCTGCCGCTGCGCATCCTGGAGTCCGACGCCGAATGCCGCGAGGCGTGGCGCGAACGTTTCCGCTACCTGCTGGTGGACGAATACCAGGACACCAATGACGCGCAGTACCGCCTGCTGAAAGCGCTGACCGGCGAGCGCGGCGGGATCACCTGCGTGGGCGACGACGACCAGTCGATCTACGCCTGGCGCGGCGCGAACCCGGAGAACATCGATCAACTCGGCCGCGACTGGCCCAACCTGCGCGTAATCAAGCTGGAGCAGAACTACCGCTGCGGCAAGCGCATCCTGCGCACGGCCAACAAGCTGATCGCCAACAACCCGCACCTGCACGAAAAGAAGCTGTGGAGCGAGCACCCCGAAGGCGCGCCGATCCGCGTGCTGGAATGCAAGGAAGCCGAACACGAGGCCGAGCGCGTGGCCGCGATCGCCACCACCCTGGCCGAGAAACACAAGGCGCGCTGGGACGACATGGCGATCCTGTACCGGGGCAACTTCCAGGCGCGGCCGCTGGAAAAGGCACTGCGCCTGGCGCGGATTCCCTACCACCTCACCGGCGCGCTGAGTTTCCTCGACCGCGCCGAGGTGAAGGACATCCTGTGCTACCTGCGCCTGCTGACCAATCCCAGCGACGACGCCGCCTTCCTGCGCGTGGTGAACGTGCCCAAACGCGAGATCGGCGCGACCACGCTGGAGAAGCTGGGCCAGCTTGCGCAGTCACGTCACTCGTCCCTGCTCGACGCTACCCGCAGCGACGGCGTGCTGCGCCAGCTCACGCCGCGCCCGGCCGCGGCGCTGGCTTCGTTCGCCAACCTGCTGGACGAACTGCGCAGCGCCTCGCTGCACGAGAACGCCGCCGACCTGGTCGAACTGATCTTGAAGCGCACCGGCTACGCCGCGCAGATCATCGCCAGCACGCCCGACGCCAGCGCGCGCGATCGCAAGCTGGGCAACCTGCAGGAACTGGCCGGCTGGTTCCGCGCGATGCAGAAAGGTGGCAACACGGCGGGCGACCTCGCCTCGCAACTGGCCCTGCTCAGCCACGCCGATCGCGACGAGCCGGGCAACGCGGTGCGCATGATGACGATGCACGCGGCCAAGGGCCTGGAGTTCCGCTTCGTCTTCATCGTCGGCTGCGAAGACGGCACCCTGCCGCACGAAGGCGCGATCGACGAAGGCCGCGTCGAGGAAGAGCGCCGGCTGATGTACGTGGGCATCACCCGCGCCAAGGAATTGCTGACGCTGTCGTGGTGCGCGCAGACCAAACGCTACGGTGAGGTCCACCGCAACCAGCCCAGCCGCTTCCTGCACGAACTGCCGCAGGAGGACCTGCACTGGCAGGGCAAGGACCCCGAAGCGGACAAGGAAGTGACCCGCGAAACCGCCGAATCGCACATGGCGCGGATCAAGGCGATGCTGGCCGGCGGGTGAGTCGGGATCCGGGATTCACCCCGGCATCGCCCGCGGTTACAGCAGGTTCTCCGCTTCCAGTTCGCTCTTCAGGTAGGCGTAGTAGATCGGCGCGGCGATCACTCCGGGCAGGCCGAACGCGGCTTCCATCAGCAGCATGGCCACCAGCAGCTCCCAGGCGCGGGCGCGGATCTGCGTGCCCACGATGCGCGCGTTGAGGAAGTATTCCAGCTTGTGGATCAGGATCAGGAACACCAGCGCGGCGATGCCCACGCCCAGCGACACGGACAGTCCCGCCACCGCGATCGCGGTGTTGGAGATCAGGTTGCCCAGCACCGGCAGCAGGCCGACCACGAAGGTCACCACCACCAGGGTCTTGGCCAGCGGCACGTGGATGCCCATCAACGGCAGCACGCCGAGCAGGAAGATCGCGGTGAACACGGTGTTGATCAGCGAGATCTTGATCTGGGCGAACACGATGTTGTGGAAGGCCTCGGCCAGGCGCTGGCAACGCTGGCTCAGCGCGGCGGACAACGGCCCCATCTGATGCGCGGGACGGGTGCGGCTGAGCGCCACGATCGCGCCCAGCACCAGGCCGATGATGATGTGCACGAACACCCGCACCGCGCCCTTGCCGGCCAGTTGCAGGGTCGCCGCATGCTTGCGTGCCAGTTCGATCGCGCCCACGCGCAGGTCGTCCACGCTGTCGGGCAGGTTGTTCACCAGCAGCGGCGGCAACTGCGCGCGGGCCTTTTCCACCAGCGGCATCAGCTGCTGCTGCCACAACAGCTGCGGGTTGCCGATCTCGTTGTGGAACAGGCTGATCGCACCCAGGATCAGCAGGATCAGCAGGCCCACCACCACCGCGCCCAGCACCGCCACCACCACCACGCGGGCGCGATCGCCGGAAATGCGCCGGCCCAGCAGCGGCACCATCGCCTGGACCAGTTCGAACACCAGCAGGCCGGCCAGCAGCGCCGGCAGCAAGTGGATTTCGATGACCAGCAGCAGGGCCGCCGCGGTCAGCAGGTAGCTCGCGTAACGGATGGCCGGCGAAGGCGCGCGCGAGGCGGGCAGGGAAGAATCCATGCGGATGAAGTCGTGGCGGCGGGGACGCCAGTCTGTCAGCAGGCCGCCGCCGCGGCCAGCCCCGCCATGCGACTGTCGTAGACTCCGTTCATGCTGTCCTACCGCACCAGCTCCAGTCCGTCTTGCCAAGGATTCCCCATGTCACTGCGCCTTCCCTCGACCCTGCTCGCGTTCGCCCTGCTGGCCGGTTGCGCCGCCGCGCCCACGCAGCACGCGGCCGTCGCGCCGCCTGCTGCGCCGGTGCCTGTCGCCACGGCGACGGTCGCCGCCAACGACAACCTCAATGCGGTGGCGTGGAGCCAGCACGCGATCGAACATGACCTGATCTACCTGCAGACTTACCGCGACGCACAGTCGCGCCTGCTGGCCGCGCTGCGTGACCGCCACTGGGATGCGCTGGGCCGCAACGATCGCACCACGCCACTGAAGGGCCTCAAGCCCGCCGTGATCCTGGACATCGACGAAACCGTGCTGGACAACTCGCCGTCCGCCGCCCGCATGATCCAGGGCAACCGCGAATACAACGAGGCCGAATGGGCCGCCTGGTGCCGCGAGGCCATCGCCCGCGCCCTACCCGGCGCCGTCGAGTTCACCCAGTTTGCGGCGAAGCACGGGATCGCGGTGATCTACATCTCCAACCGCGCGAAGGACCTGGACCAGGTCACCCTGGCCAACCTGCGCAAGGCCGGCCTGCCGGTTGCCGGCCCGGAATCGTTCCTGGGCCTTGGCACCGTGGTCGAGGGCTGCGAACAGGCCGGCTCGGAGAAGGGTTGCCGCCGCCAGCTGGTGGCCCGGCACTATCGCGTGCTGATGCAGTTCGGCGACCAGATCGGCGACTTCGTCGACGTGCCGCTGAACACGCTCGACGGCCGGCGCAAGGCGGTGGCCGACTACCTGCCGTGGATCGGCACGCGCTGGTTCGTGCTGCCCAACCCCACCTACGGCTCGTGGGAACCGGCGCTGTTCGGCAACGACTGGTCCGCTTCGCCCGAGCAGCGTCGCCAGAAGAAGATCGAGGCCTTGCGCACGCATTGAATTTCATTTTTAAATCAATAACTTGTAGAACAAAAGAAAAGTGTTGCCTCAGCTTTGACGAATCGTTAATATCTCGCTGCCAACACCTGCTGACCGAAGTGCTTTGCAGGCAAGGCCATTTCCCTTCCGGCTCTGCCGGATTTCCCCGCGAGGCCAGCGCCCGCGGGGTTTTCTTTTGGCGGCTTCGCAAAAACCTGCAGCCGCGCTTGTCTCGACCTCGTCACGGCCCTTACCCTGCGCGCCTACCCGCCAGGCGGCGCATCCGCGCCCGCTCCCCACGCGAGAACCGATTCGATGCGCCTGCCCGTCCTGCGTCACGCCCTGCTGCCCCTCGTCGCCACCCTGCTGCTGGCCAGCTGCCACGGCAAGGACGAGCCGGCACAGGCCGGCGGCAGCACGCCGGAAGCGGCGCTGCAGTCGTCGGTGGACCTGCTCCGCAGCGGTGACATCAACGGGCTGTGGAGGCATCTGCTGCCGCCGGCCGACTACGCCAACATGCGCGCGGACTGGACCCTGCAACAGCGCCACGCCCAGCCAGACAGCGCCGCGCAGCGCGCCCGCTTCAGCGAAACCCTGCGCAAGCTGACGGCCCCGGACGCGGAGAACACGCTGTATGCGGAGCTGCAGCCGAAACTTACGCAGATGCAGCAGCAGTACCAGGACCAGCTGCCGGTGCTGATCAGCGTGGGCGAGGCGCTCCTGAAGCGTTCCATCGCGCGGAGCCCGAGCCTGGGCGAGACGCAGAAAGCCCAGCTCGGCAGCGTGCTGGACACCTTGCTGCCGTGGGCGCAGCAGGCCCCGTGGTTCGACGCGGCCCATGCGAAACAGGCGATCGGCGTGGCCGTGGCCACCGCGCGCAAGCTGGACGTCAAGGATGCCGACCAGCTGCGCGGCCTGGATTTCGACGCCACCATGACCAGGTACGCGACCGGCTACGCGGGCGCCAAACAGCTGCTGGCGATCTACGGCCTGTCGATCGATCAGACGCTGGACTCGGTCCGCTTCACCCCGGTGTCGAACAGCAACGGCCACGCCGTGGTGAAGCTCGACTACACCCTGCTCGGCAAGCCGCTGTCCGCCGAAGCGAAAATGGTCGAGGAAAACGGTCGCTGGTACAACGAGGAACTGCTCGAGAACGCCCGCCGCTCGCACGCCCGGCTGCAGCAGCAGGCGGCCCTGGCCGGTACGGTCGCCGCCGCGGCCAGCCCCGTAACGAAAGACTGATCCGCCCAACCGTTAGAATAGGCGGATGCCCATGATCACGACCGCGGACGCTCCTGCCCGCCAACCCGCTCCCTGGTGGTTCAACCTCGCCGGCCAGCTGCTGCAGCCCTGGGTGCGCATCCGCCGCGATCCGGCCGAACCGGCGACCCTGCTGCAGGCCGGCGTGCCGGTCTGCTACGTGATCGAGCGTGACGGCTTTTCCGACGCACTGATCCTGCAGCGCGCCTGCCGCGAGGCCGGCCTGCCCAGCCCGATGCAGGCACTGTCCGGCACCCGCCGGCGCCGCTCGGTGTTCGCGCTGACCCGCCGCGACGGCTGGCTCTTCGGACGCAACCGCAAGCGCGCCGCCAGCGAGCCGCTGCGCCAGCTGGTGCATTCGCTGGAAGGCCGGCCCGAGCTCGACGTGCAGATCGTGCCGGTGTCGATCTACGTCGGTCGCGCGCCCAGCCGCGACAGCGGCTGGTTCCGCGTGCTGTTCTCGGAAAACTGGGTGATGGTGGGCCGCTTCGGACGCCTGCTTGCGCTGCTGCTGAACGGACGCGACACCGTGGTGCACTTCTCTGCGCCAGTGTCGCTGCGGCAGATGCTGGACGAGTCCGGCACGATCGCGCCGGAGCGTTTCGCGCGCAAGGTCGCCCGGGTGCTGCGCACCCATTTCCATCGCATCCGTGCGGCGGTGATCGGTCCCGACCTGTCGCACAAGCGCACCGTGGTCGACGCGGTGCTGAACGCCGAACCGGTGCGCGCGGCGATCGCCGCTGCCGCCGCCAAGGAAAAGATCAGCCACGCCAAGGCCTGGCGCAAGGCGCACAAGCTGCTGCTGGAAATCGCCGCCGACTATTCGCATCCGGTGGTGCGTTCGGCCTCGTTCCTGCTCAGCAACTTCTGGAACAAGCTGTACGACGGCATCGCGATGCACCACTTCGACAAGGCCCGCGCCGCCGCGCCCGGCCACGAAGTGATCTACGTGCCCTGCCACCGCAGCCATGCCGACTACCTGCTGATGAGCTACCAGCTGCACGTGTCCGGCGTGGTGGTGCCGCACATCGCCGCCGGCGTGAACCTCAACCTGCCGGTGATCGGGCCGATCCTGCGCCGCGGCGGCGCGTTCTTCCTGCGCCGCAGCTTCAAGGGCAACGCGCTGTATTCGGTGGTGTTCAACGAGTACGTGGCGCAGCTGATCGATCGCGGCGTGCCGATGGAATACTTCATCGAGGGCGGTCGCTCGCGCACCGGCCGCCTGCTGGCGCCACGCGCCGGCATGCTGGTGATGACGGTGCGCGCGTTCCTGCGCGCGCCACGCCGGCCGGTGCTGTTCCAGCCGGTCTACATCGGCTATGAAAAGTTGATGGAAGGCAAATCCTACGCCGGCGAGCTGAGCGGCCAGGCGAAGGAGAAGGAGTCGCTGATCGGCCTGCTGCGCGGCCTCAAGGTGCTGCGCCAGCGCTATGGCCACGTGGCGCTGAACTTCGGCGAGCCGATCGAACTGACCCCGTTGCTCGACGCGGCCAGCAGCGACTGGCGCGCCGCCGGCGCCGATCCCGACGTCAAGCCCGAATGGCTGAACAGCGTCACCGACCGGCTGGCCGAACAGATCCAGATCAACATCAACCGCGCCGCCGACGTCAACCCGATCAACCTGCTGGCGCTGGCCCTGCTGGCCACGCCCAAGCACGCGATGGCCGAGGCCGACCTGCTGACCCAGCTGGAACTGGGCAAGGCGATGCTGGAAGAACTGCCGTACTCGGACCGGGTCACGCTGACGCCGATGAATCCGGCTGCGATCATCGCCTACGGCGAACAGATGGGCTGGATCCAGCGCGTGCAGCATCCGCTGGGCGATGTGCTGACGGTGAGCGCCGAACAGGCAGTGCTGCTCAGCTACTTCCGCAACAACGTGCTGCATCTCAACGCCACCGCGGCGTGGGTGGCCTGCTGCTTCCTCAACAACCGCCGCATGTCGCGCGCCTCGGTGCTGCGGCTGGGCCAGATCATCTACCCGTTCATCCAGGGCGAGCTGTTCCTGCCCTGGGATGCGGACGGCTTCGTGGCGCAGCTGGAAGCGACCATCGACTTCTTCGTGCGCCGCGGCCTGCTCGAGTCCACCAACGACGGCCGCAGCCTCGAGCGCAGCCCCGGCCAGGACGACGGCGCGTTCCAGCTCAAGGTGATCGCCCGCAGCCTGATCCAGGCGTTCGAGCGCTACTACATCACCATCGCCGCACTGGCCAAGAACGGTCCACACACGATGAGCGGCGGCGAACTGGAAAGCGCCTGCACGCTGACCGCGCAGCGGCTGTCCCTGCTCAACGAACTGAGCGCGCCGGAGTTCTTCGACAAGGCGCTGTTTCGCGGCTTCATCCAGAAGCTGCGCGAGCGGCGCATCGTGTGGACCGATGCCGACGGCAAGCTCGATTACGACGCCGCGCTGGAAGGCATGGTGCGCGATGCGCGGGTGATCCTGTCGCGCGAAGTGCGCCATTCGATCCTGAAGATCACCCCCGGCGGCGAGCGGGAAACGGCCACCGAAGAATCGGCCGATGCCGTGCCCGCGCCGCCCATGGCGCTGCCCGACGACGCCTCCGCCGCCGACCTGCACCAGCGCCACGTCGACGCCGAGCAGCACGAACACGAACGACGCAGCGGCGACGATCGTCGCGGCCCCACTCCCGACGCCTGACCACGGCGTTCCTGTAGCATTGCCGGCCATGAACGAACAGCCCAAGACCACGCCCGAATCGACCACCCACTTCGGCTTCCGCGACGTACCCGTGGGCGACAAGCAGAAGCTGGTCGGCCAGGTGTTCACCTCGGTCGCGCGCAGTTACGACCTGATGAACGACCTGATGTCGTTCGGCACGCACCGGCTGTGGAAGCGCCACTTCGTGGCCACCAGCGGCGTGCGCCGGGGCGACCGGGTGCTCGACCTGGCCGGCGGCACCGGCGACATCGCCGCGCTGCTCAAGCCGGTCGTAGGCGACCAGGGCGACATCGTGGTGGGCGACATCAACGCGGCCATGCTCGGCGTCGGCCGCGACCGCATGACCGACCGCGGCCTGGTTTCCGGCTTGCGCTGGGCCCAGCTCAACGCCGAGGCGCTGCCGTTCCCCGACAACAGCTTCGATGCGGTGACCATGGCCTTCGGCCTGCGCAACGTCACCGACAAGGACAAGGCGCTGGCCGACATCTGCCGTGTGCTGAAACCCGGCGGCCGCGCCCTGGTGCTGGAATTTTCGAAGGTCCAGAGCGAGCTGTTCGGCAAGCTCTACGACTTCCACTCGTTCAGTATCCTGCCGAAGCTCGGCCAGCTGTTCGCCGGCGACGCCGACAGCTACCAGTACCTGGCCGAGTCGATCCGCAAGCATCCCGACCAGGCAACCCTGAAAGGCATGATGGAGCGCGCCGGCTTCGGCCGCGTCGAGGTGCGCAACCTCACCAACGGCATCGTGGCGATCCACCGCGCGTACAAATTCTAGACGCGCGCTGATCCAGATCAGTGGCCCGCCGCGGCTTGCGGCGTATGTTGGGCTCCTCTTCCCCGTGAGCCCAACCAAGATGTCCATTGATCTCGCTGCAGAACCGAACACCCATCTTTTCGATGCCCGCGGCGTCGCCCGCCGCTTCCGCCATTCGGCGATCTTCGGCGCGATCGGCGCGCTGCGTTCGGGCGAGACGATGCGCTTCGTCAACGACCACGATCCGATTCCGCTGATCGCCCAGTTGCGCGAACGCCTCGGCGACAACCTCAGCGTGACCTACCGCCAGCGCGATGCGGACGCCGTGGTGATCGACTTCGGCATCACCGGCCTGCCGGTGGAGTGATGCGCTACCCGCCCTTCTTCGACGAGGCGCCGGCGATCACCTTGCGCGATCCGCTGGCGGACCTGCTTGGCGCGGCCGACGACGGCCTGATCGACTACCGCTACATCGACGCCGTGCGGCTGGCCGGCCACTCCTGTCCCACCGTGGCCGGCGCCTGGCTGATGGCGCGTGCCGCGCTGCGCGCGCTTTATCCCGATGGCCCCGCCGAACGCGGCGGAGTCAGCGTGGAAATGAGCGGCGCGGAAGACGAGGGCGTCAACGGCGTGATCGGCCAGGTGTTCACCCTGGTCACCGGTGCCGCCGCGGCCAACGGCTTCCACGGCATTGCCGGCCGCTTCGCCCGGCATTCGCTGTTGCACTTCTCCACGCCTGACGCAGGTGCAGGCCTGCGGGTGCATCGACGCGACAACGGGAGAAGCGTGTCGGTGGAGCTGGATCTCGGCGATGTCCCCGCACCGGCCAGCCTGCGCCCGCTGCTGGGGGCGGCGCTCGATCCGAAAGCCACGCCAGAACAGCGCGCGGCCTTTGGCCAGGCGTGGCAGGAGCGGGTGAAGTGCCTGTTGCTGGAGCATGCCGACGATCCCGCCGTCGTTCGCGTGACGCGGCTGAACTGAGCGCGGCGCGCCTCAGCTCGCCGGCGCGCGCAGGTCCTGCCAGACCGTGCCCGACTGCCGCGCCTCGCGCTCGTGTTCCTCGTCGCGCCAGCTCTCCTGCAGCGCGGCGTCATACCAGCGGCGCATGCCGGGCAGCGCCAGCAGCCGTTGCGCATAGTCCGAGGCTGGCGCGCCCAGCTGCAGGCCGTAGCTCTGGATGCGGAAGGCCACCGGCGCGAAGAATGCATCGACGGCGCCGAACTTCGCGCCGGCCAGGAACGGTCCGCCGAACCGTACCAGCCCTTCGCTCCACAATTCATCGATGCGTGCGATGTCGCCCTGCAGCGCCGCCGGCAGCTCGTCGGGCAGGCGGATGCGCAGGCCGCAGTTCATGCCGCACCGGTTGCGCAGGGCGGCGAAGCCCGCGTGCATTTCCGCGGCGGCGCAACGCGCCCAGGCACGCGCATCCGGATCGGACGGCCAGACGTCCATATGCCGCTCGGCCAGGTATTCGGCGATCGCCAGCGAATCCCATACCACGCGCTCGCCGTCGTGCAGGCACGGCACCTTGCCGCTGGGCGAGAACGCACGGAATGCCTGCCAGCTGGCACCGTTGCCCTGGGCAAACGTCACCAGGTGTTCTTCGAACGGAATGCCCAGCTCGCTGAGCAGCAGCCACGGCCGCAACGACCACGACGAATAGTTCTTGTTGGCGATGTGCAACTGGTACATGTCGTGCAACCTCCCGTGGTCAATTCTGTTCGCAGGTTTCGATCGGCGGCGCGACCCGCACGGGCCGCCGCCGCGCGTTGGCCAGCACCACGCCGCCGATGGTGACCGCGCCGCCCACCAGGATCGGCGCGTTCGGCACTTCGTGCAGCCACAGCCAGCCGATCAGCAGCGCGATCGGCGGCGACAGGTAGATGAAGCTGCTGACCTGCGATGCCGAGGCACGGTTCACCGCCATGTTCCAGGCCAGGTAACCGACGAAGGTGGGCGCGATGCCCAGCCACAGCAGCGCGCCGATGTGCGACCACGACGCGGCCGCCAGCGCCTGCGGCAGATGCCAGCCGAACGGCAGCGCGCCGAGCGTGCCGGCGAACATCGCGAACGCGGTGACGCCGACCATGCTGCTGCGGGCGAACAGTGCCTTCTGGCCCACGAAGAAAATCGCCGAGACGGCGACGCAGACCAGCACCAGCAACGCATGCGGGTCCACCTCCACCCGCTGCCCACTGGCCAGCACCACCAGCACCGTGCCGAGCAGGGCCAGCGCCAGGCCGATCCAGGTGCGCAGGGTCAGCCGCTCGCCGATCCAGAATGCCGACACCGCCGCGGTGGCCGCTGGCACCAGCGAGATCAGGATCGAGGCGGTGCCGCTGGCGATCCGCGTCTCGGCGTAGTTCAGGCACAAGTGATAGACGGTGAGGCCGAGCACGCCGAGCAACGCCAGTTGCGGCCAGTCACGCGGCGCCGGCAGGGGCACCCGCTTCACCCACAGCAGGACGGCGAAACACAGCGATCCGGTCAGCAGCCGCGCAAAGGCCACCTCGCCCGGGGTGAACGAGGGCAACGCATAGGCGATCGCGGCATACGCCGACGACCAGGTGAGCAGGGCGATCGCGATGGCCAGCAGCGCGCGGCCATCGAGACGGTCAACGGTACCCATGGGGACGCATTCCTGAAACGGGGAAGTGCGCATCCTAGTCTTGCCGGTCGCGCCGAGGAATAATGCACCGAAGCGTTTCACGCCGTTTCGCCAGCGATCGAATTCATCGATACCTGATCCTGCCTTGGAATCGAAAGTCATGGAATCAAAGCTCGAACTGGACGCGAAGGACTGGCAGCTGCTCGAAGCGCTGCAGCAGGATGCGCGCCTGGGTTACGCCGAGCTGGGCCGCAAGGTGCGGCTGTCCGCGCCGGCGGTCGCCGAGCGGGTGAAGCGGCTGGAGGAAGCCGGTGTGATCAGCGGCTACCGCGCCACGGTGAACCCCAGGCGGCTGGGCTACGGCATCAGCGCGATGATCCGGTTGCGTTGCGACGGCGTCACCTGCGCGCGCATCGGCGCACTGGTGGAGGACATCCCCGAGGTGCTTGAGTGTCGCCGCCTGGCCGGCGAGGATTCCGCCCTGCTGCACGTGGTGGCGATGTCGATCGGCCACCTGGAATCGGTGCTCGACCGGCTGCTCAAGACCGGAGCCAGCAACAGCACCACCACCCTGATCGTGCTGCAGACGCCGCACGAACACCGCCCGCTGACCCGCGCGATGTGGAACGCTGCACTCGCCGCGTCACGCGACTGACCCTCTCCCCTGCGACCCATCCCATGACCGACAAGCCCACCACCCCGCCCCCTTCGACCACCACCGGCGCGCCCGCCGATCCGCAACGCCGCCGCCTGCTCGGCGGCCTCGCGATGGCCGGTGCCGCGCTCGGCGTGAGCGGCTGCCAGCCGTTCGGCGAGCGCCGCGCAGCCACGGCGCCGGGCGCAGGCGACGCGGCACTCGATGCGCAGCTGCGCCAGCACATCCACCACGTGGTGGTGCTGTACGCCGAGAACCGCAGCTTCAACAACCTGTTCGCGAACTTCCCCGGACTGGCGCAACCGCTGCAGGCGCTCGACTCGCCCGCCTACCGCCAGCGCGAACGCGATGGTCGATTGCTCGACGAATTGCCGCCGGTATGGGGCGGCCTGGCGCCACACGCGCAGACCGTCGACGGCCGTCACTACCAGATCGGGGAAGACGCGATCCGCGGCCTGCCCAACCGCCCGTTCGTCCTGCGCACGCCCGAGGGCGACGCACTGCCGCACGGCGTGATCACCCGCGACCTGGTGCACCGCTTCTATGAGAACCAGCTGCAGATCAACGGCGGCAGGAACGACGGCTTCGTGGCCTGGGGCAACACCGGCGCGATGACGATGGGCCACTACGGCGACGGCGCGGCCAATCTGCGGCTGTGGAAGCTCGCCGAACAATTCACCCTGTGCGACAACTTCTTCATGGGCGCGTTCGGCGGTTCCTTCCTCAACCATCAATACCTGGCCGCCGCGCAGCCGCCGTATTTCCCGCACGCCGACCGGCACCCGGCGAAGATCCAGATCGCCACCGTCGAAGGCGACGACCCGACCGGCCTCCAGCGCGTGATGGCCGAGGATTCGCCCGCCAGCGCGATGCAGGGTCGCCCGGAGTTCGCCTCGCGCGACGCACTGACGCCGGACTTCTGGGCGGTCAACACGATGGGGCCGGCCTACGCGCCCGCCTTCAGCCACGACAAGCGCGACCCGCGCTTCGCCGATCCGGACAGCCACAACACCTTGCCACCGCAGGTGCACGCCAGCATCGGCGATGCGCTGTCCGACGCGGGCGTCGACTGGGCCTGGTACGCCGGCGGCTGGCAGCTGGCGCTGGACGGCCATGGCGACGGCGACCACAAGGCGTTCCCGGAAATACCGAACTTCCAGATCCACCACCAGCCGCTCAACTACTTCCGCAGCTTCGCGCCGGGCACGCCGGCACGCGCGCAGCACCTGCGCGACGCCGGCGTGGGCAACCGCGCCGACAGCAACCACTTCATCGCCGCGATCGAAGCCGGCACGCTGCCGCCGGTGTCGTTCTACAAACCCCAGGGCGACCTCAACATGCACGCGGGCTATTCCAGCGTGGATGCCGGCGACGAACACCTGGCGCAGGTGGTAGCGGCGCTGCAGAAAAGTCCGCTGTGGCCAAACATGCTGGTGGTGGTCACCGTGGACGAGAACGGCGGCTGGTGGGATCACGTGGCGCCGCCGAAGGGCGATCGCTGGGGACCGGGTTCGCGCATCCCCGCGATCATCGTGTCGCCCCACGCGAAGAAGGGTTTCGTCGACCACACCGTCTACGACACCGGCTCGATCCTGCGCTTCCTCACCCGCCGCTTCGGCCTCAAGCAACTGCCCGGCCTGAAACTGCGCGACGCCTCGATGATCGCCGCCGGCGGCCCGCCACCCGGCGACCTCACCGCGGCGCTGCAGTTCGACGCCTGAGCCCCTCCCGGCCTCCCCCTGCAGGCAGAGGGAGAAGCAAATCGGGCCGCGCGAAACTCCATCGCCGCCGGGATACCCTCCCCTGCTCCGCAGGGGAGGGCAGGGGTGGGGTCCACGCCGCGTCGAACTTCATCGAAGCCGATTTCCCCGTAAGCTGCACCTTTCCAGCGACACGCCAAGATCACCATGCGCGACTTCTACCCCGCCATCGAGCCCTACCAGACCCATCGCCTCGCCGTCGACGCGATCCACACCCTGCACGTCGAGGAATGCGGCAACCCTGACGGCTTGCCGGTGGTGTTCCTGCACGGCGGCCCCGGTGCCGGCCTGTCCGCCTATCACCGTCGCTTCTTCGATCCGGCACGCTACCGCATCGTGCTGTTCGACCAGCGCGGCGCCGGGCAATCCACGCCGTTCGCCGAACTCACCGACAACACCACTTGGCACCTGGTCGCCGACATCGAGACGATCCGCGAACAGCTCGGTATCGAGCGCTGGGTGGTGTTCGGCGGCTCGTGGGGTTCCACGCTGGCGCTGGCCTATGCGCAGACGCATCCCGAGCGCGTGCTCGGCCTGGTGCTGCGCGGGATCTTCCTTGGCCGCGAACCGGAACTGCGCTGGTTCAATGAAGTCGATGGCGGCGCTTCGCAGATCTTCCCCGAGCGCTGGGCGCGCTTCCTCGCCTTCATTCCCGAAGCCGAGCGCGACTCGATGCTGGAAGCCTACTGGCGCCGGCTCACCAGCAATGACGAGGCGACCCGGCTTGCCGCAGCGCAGGCGTGGAGCGCATGGGAAGGCGGCAGCACCACCTTGCTGCACGATCCCCACGGCGGCGGCGACTTCGAGGACCCGCACAAGGCGGTGAGCCTGGCGATCATGGAAGCGCACTACTTCCGCCACCGCATCTTCCTCGAACCGAACCAGCTGCTGCGCGACATCGCGCGCGTCCGGCACATCCCCGCCACCATCGTGCACGGCCGCTACGACATCATCTGCCCGATGACGAGCGCATACGACCTCAGCCAGGCCTGGCCCGAGGCGGACCTGCACGTGGTGCTGGCCGGCCACAGCGCCGCCGACCCGGCGATCGTCGACCAGCTGGTGCAGGCGACGGATCGGCTGGCCGACCGCTACTCCTGAAGCGCACCGTCATCGTTCCCCGCAAGGCAAACCAGGGAGTGTCCATGCGCGTGCTGGTCACCGGCGCCTACGGCTTCATCGGCGCGCACATCGTGGCGGCGCTGGTCGCGGCCGGCCATGACGTCGTCTGCGCCGTGCGTGGCGCACGCTTCGACACGCGTTTCCCCGGACTCGACGCGATCGCCTGCGACATGGCCCGCGACGTGCGCAGCGAGGACTGGCTGCCCCGCCTCGCCGGCATCGAGGCGGTGGTCAACTGTGCAGGCATCCTGCGCGAGCGCGGCGCGGACAGCTACGCGGCGGTGCACGAGCAGGCGCCGCTGGCCCTGTTCCGCGCCTGCGTGCAGGCCGGCGTGCGGCGGGTGATCCAGGTCTCCGCATTGGGCGATCCCGCCGACGGCGAGTTCATCGCCTCCAAGCATCGTGCCGATGCGGCGCTGGCCGCGCTGGAACTGGACTGGCTGGTGCTGCGCCCGTCGCTGGTCTACAGCGCACATGGCTCGTACGGGGGCAGTTCGCTGCTGCGTGCTCAGGCCGGGCTGCCCGGCCTGCTGCCCCTGCCCGGCCGCGGCGCGCAGCCGCTGCAGCCGATCGCCGCCGAAGACGTCGGTGCGGCCGTGGTCGCGGCGCTGGCCCGGCCGCAGGTAGCCTGCGAAGTGCTCGAACTGGTCGGCCCCGAGGTGCTGACCCTGCGCGACTACCTGCTGGCCTGGCGACGCTGGCTCGGCTTCGGGCGCGCGCGCACGCTCGCCGTGCCGATGCCGCTGGTGCGACTGGCCTGTGCGCTGGGCGAACACCTCGGCAACGGCCCGCTCGGCAACACCATCGGGCGCATGCTGGAACGCGGCAACGTGGGCGCCGCCGATGCCGGCGCACGCCTGCGCGAGCATCTCGGCCTGCAGCCACGAACGCTGCAACGCGCGCTCGCCGAAGCGCCCAGCCACGTGCAGGACCGCTGGCATGCGCGGTTGTATTTCTGCCTGCCGCTGCTGCGCGTGTCGATGGCTCTGCTGTGGATCGGTTCGGGCGCGGTCGGCTGGCTGACCCCGGCAACCGACGTGGTCGCCGCCGCGCCCGGCAGTTCACTCGCCGCCGGCAGCCTGCTCGCGCTGGCGCGCACCACCGCCAGCGCCGACCTGCTGCTGGGCACGCTGTGCCTGCTGCGCTGGCGGCCGCATCTGGTGCTGGGCCTGATGCTGGCGATGCTGCTCGGCTACACCTTCGGCATCGGCATCGCCTGGCCCGTCCACTGGCTGGACCCGTTCGGCGGCCTGCTGAAGAACCTGCCGCTGATCGCGGCACTGGCGCTGTTGCTGGCGACGGAACAACGCCGATGAATGCCTACGTGCTGCTGAAAACCGTGCACATCCTCTCCTCCACCCTGCTGTTCGGCACCGGACTGGGCACCGCCTTCTTCATGTGGTTCACCCACCGCAGCGGCCAGCTCCCCGCCATCGCGGTGGCCACGCGGCTGACCGTACGCGCGGACTTCCTGTTCACCACCCCGGCGGTGATCGTGCAGCCGCTGTCCGGCTACCTGCTGATGCGCCTGATGGGTTTCGACCTGCACACACCATGGCTGCAGGCCGCCATCCCGCTGTACCTGCTGGCCGGCGCCTGCTGGCTGCCGGTGGTCTGGCTGCAATGGCGAGCGCGCAACCTCGCCGCCGCCGCGCTGCGCGACGGCACCGCCCTGCCGCCGGCCTACCATCGCTGCATGCGCACCTGGTTCGCGCTGGGCTGGCCTGCGTTCCTCGCCGTGATCGTCACGTTCTGGCTGATGGTGGCGAAGCCGCCGTTGTGGGGTTGATGCGGCCGCAGGCGGCGCAGGAAATGGGATATCGCACGATGGCCGATGCCACCACCATCAGCGTATCCACTCCATGGGCGACGCTTTCATCAGGGAACTTAATTGGCAACGTCCCCTTTTTTCCTTCAAGAAGGCTAGGGAGCCGGATGGAAGACGGCGGTCTGTTTAGGTTTCCAGCTGAAGATATTTGCCAACTGAGCTACGCTTAAGGTCGAACGTCATCTTTAGACTGGGGGAGTCGAGACGGGATGCTCGTAACGTCTGAAAATTTCTGGCGGGTAGGCGCTCGACCTCTCTTTGCGATGTTCACCGGACGATGGCTGGCTATCGTGATGAAGCCGACGGTCCGTTCTGATCACTCTGCGGATACCCGTAGTTTTCAGTTTTTTGTCGGTGAGGTGCTTTGATGTATTTCAAAGCAAAAACCCTCGACGACGTACTTCGGCGCGTACTGAAGAAATTGACCACTGATGAGGCCACGAGTATCAAGGCTAGTCGGGGTGAATCCAGTGAAATTACCGGCGTACTTTTTCAGATAACGCGCCCAAGGGCTAGGCTCAGCCGAACGGAAAAACGAGGCCTGATCTTCAGTCCTCTTGGAGAGCTACTTTGGTACCTGGCAGGTAGCGAGTCGTTGAAGCAGATCGCTTACTACGTACCAAAGTACAAGGAGGAATCAACTGACAAGAGGACGGTCTATGGCGCCTACGGGCCAAGGCTCTTCCCGAAAGAGGGTCGAAGTCAAATTGAGAACGTACTCGATTTGCTTCGTCGCAAACCTTGGTCGAGAAGAGCCGTAGTTCAAATTGTTGAAGCTCGCGATCTTGCTCATGAACAGGTGCCGTGTACATGCACCTTGCAATTTTTAATTAGAAAGAAGCAATTGCACATGTATGTCTACATGCGGTCCAACGATGCTTTCATGGGTCTTCCGCACGATGTCTTCGCCTTCACAATGATCCAAGAATTGATGGCAAGAAGTCTTGCCATCGAATTGGGATCCTACAAGCACATGGTAGGAAGTCTTCATCTATACGACAAGCATCTGGCGAGTGCGAAGCAGTATCTCAAAGAAGACTGGCAAGAGACGGAGGAGATGCCGCCCATGCCGCCGGGAGACCCTTGGGCTCGTATAAAGCAGATGGTGCGTTGGGAAAAAACTTTGCGTGCAGGCTCGCCTCTCGAAATCGACAATTTGGATGTTGAGCTGTATTGGAAAGATCTCTTGAGGCTTCTTCAAATCTTTGCGATATCGAAGAAAGAAAAAAGTACAAGGTCGATCACCGCACTGAAAAAGAAGATGAGCAGCAAGGTCTACGACGCCTACATTGATCAACGTCGCAGAAAACTAGAACAGAAGGCAGAGGATCAAAAGCCGATCCAGGTTCCGATGTTCAACACAAGCGAATAAAATTCGGATGCAAAAATGTTGTTAGAAGCAAATATTCTTGAGCTCGTCAAGCTCCTAGGCGACGAAGCTTTACACTCGGCAGGGGTCATCCCATGGAGCTCCCCCATCCCATCCTTCGGTGACTTAGGTCAGGCGAAGATCGCGACGCTTGGGTTGAACCCAAGCAATCGAGAATTTGTTGATGCTCGTGGTGACGAACTTGATGGCGCCAACAGGCGATTTCATACGTTGAAATCGTTGAGCTTGTCTTCTTGGGCCAAGGCCAAAGACAGGCACCTTGAGCTTATGGCCGAATCCTGTCGAACTTACTTCAAAGCCAACCCCTATGATGGTTGGTTCAAAAGGCTTGATGAGATCATTGTAGGAACGAAGTGTTCTTATTACGAGAGACAAAACGACCTTGCATGCCATCTAGACCTCATTCCATTTGCTACAGCCGAGAAATGGATGACGTTGACCAACTCGCAACGATTGGCGCTGCTTTCATATGCTGGCGATACGCTAGGGCACCTTGTGAGAGATTCGTCCATCAAGGTCCTCATATTGAATGGAGCATCCGTGGTTGCAGGGTTTGAGCGTGCCGCTGGAGTTTCTTTGAACCATCAGGTCATGCCAACTTGGGCTCTTCCCAGAAGGTCGACTCCAGATGTTCCTGGGATTGGATACCGAGGCAAAGTACACCGTATGGGGCATGTCAGTTTGGGACGCGAAGTTCTTGTTCTTGGCTTTAACCACAACATCCAAAGTAGCTTCGGTGTCACCAAGGACGTTAAGTCGGAGATCGCAAAATGGATAGGAAAGCATGTTCCACGGGCTACGTATGAGACAGAAAGACCTTTCTCTCTTAACTGAGTTGGATGATCAGCTTCGAGTTTTTTCAGCTACAAACCATGAACTCGTCGGCTTGGCCGAAGACATTGCTCGTGACGCGTTTGCTCAACAGATTGTTGAGAGTATCAGGCGTGTAGGTTTCACCGACGTCATTCAGCAACGCGCTTTGGCGCCGGAAAGGGCTGATCCAAGCAGCGACCTTTTTGACCCGTTCAGAGCAGCAGTGGTAGCCAAGAATGCAGGCAATTTTGAAGAAGCATGTTGGTTGGTTTTTCTTGGCACACAGTTTGGTAAGCATGGCAAGCAAAAGTGGTCAACGACAGCGCAAGTCTACGGGGCTCTAGGAGGTCCGAACTGGACCTTCGAGCGAGTAAGTGTGGACCCCCACGCGTTTAGCCTCTGGCTTGAAGGCCACCAAAAGGACATCAAACGCTACGTCGGAAATCATCGCAAGTACATCTCTCTTTCGGGGCGAAAACTTCACTGTACAGGCGTGACAGTTGAGACCTACGTCGCATGGATTCTTGAAAACGGTGGCCATCAGGCCCTCTTTAACGACGCCATTGCGAATGCTAAAGGTGATGCCCGCGTAGCCTTCGCCAAGCTTTTTAAATCTATGGATGTGGTTGACGGCTTCGGACGTACAGCTAGGTTCGACTATTTGGGAATGATTGGGAAACTTGGCCTCGCTGACCTTAAGCCCGATTCGGTCCACTTGAGCGGAGCCACTGGGCCACTTACAGGTTCAAAGCTGCTCTTCACTGGTTCGAAAAAAGGCAAGATCTCCAAATCGCAGCTAGATACGATGTTGTTGGAACTTGGAGATGCGTTGGACCTGGATATGGGTGTCATCGAGGACGCGATCTGCAACTGGCAGAAAAACCCCAACAATTTTGTTCCGTACCGAGGATGACGCGTTGCTTCAGTCCGCCCAGCGGAATTTTCTCTTCAGTGAATTCATCTGGTGATGGCCGATGATGCCCTTATGCTGAAGTTGCCCAACAACCAGCCCCGCTGAGATGCCTATTTCGCGCGCAAACTTGATGATCTCAAGTTTTCTCGCGCTTAATTGACCTAGTCTCTGCTGGAACTGCTTAGGGACCAAGAGTTTTTCAGCGTACAGATTCGCCTCATCTTCGTACTTTGAGGAAAGCTCTCCGGTGCCCTCAAGGAAAAAAGCTCTGTTTCCATGTAACAGGACGTGCGCTGCTTCATGAAAGAAGGCAAACCAAAAGTGGTCTTCAGAAAGGTAGCGGGCGCTCAATAGAATCAGGGCTTTGTCGTCTCGTATGAATTTGGTGGCTCCACTTGCCCTGCATCCGGCCGGGGCTCTAACCACCACCACTGCGACACCCGATCTTGCACAGATTGCCTGCAATTCCACGAGGAATTGATCGGGGTTCTTTTTGCGGGTTAGCTTTCTGATTTCAGTCAGGTTCTCCGAAAACTCCATCTTGTTCCATGGCGCGCAGTCAATTTCTTCGGCCTCTAATTCA
>NZ_LMHR01000058.1:0-46755 GCF_001428465.1 Rhodanobacter sp. Root179
CCTCTTCTGCTGACGGTTGTGTCGCAACACCATCATGGCCCTCGAGGCCGAAAGGGGAGGAAGCCTCTTTTTACTTATTCAAGCGGACGCGCGGACCGCGCGCCGCTCAACTCAGCGTTAGGCGTCATGAGCTCCGTACTTCGAATCATCGCCTTCATCTCGCTCGCAACTGCCCCGTGTCTAGCAGTTGCGCAATCGCAAGTGCACTTCTTGACCTTCCCAAGGTCCGACGTCGAGGCGCTAGGGCAGATCGACAGACTCAACGTCACGGTTAACTGCAGCTGGATTGCGTCGCTACAAGGCGTGCCGGAGCTTTACGACATCGAGATGGGATACGACATGCCAACGCAGAACATACTGGAGGCTCGGCCTCGACTCGGGGCTGCAGCGGTCTCGTTGACGGAATGGAGCGGCGTCATCGGAGTTCGAGTTCCGTCTGACGCCGATGCCAAATCGTGCTTCTCGGTTACTGTCACAGCCGAGGGTCGCGAAGGAGTCAGCCGCAGTTGGAAAGGCAAAGCCCTTGGCCTCCCGGAATGACGCCTAACCACTCATTCGAAGGGACGCGGCGGCCTGTCACCCAGTTTGCGATGGCAAACTGGGCGCCAATCCACCGCGCCCCTCAACTCGATCGTTAGGACTCAGATGACGCTTCTCAGCTTCTTTAAGAAAGAGCCTCCCGCTCTCCTGAAGGTCTTCGTGGATGGCGCTCCACTTTGCATAGTCACAAGTGACAGCCTGCCTTGCGAGCTGGCGCCAGCTGCGGCTGTTCGACCTGATTCCGAGGTTTTATTCCTCGCAGCCGATGGCACCGAGCACAAACACTCACTTGGCGGAGCCCAAGGCTGGGCCCACTTTTCTGTACGCGTGCACAGAAACCTGGCGTGCCAGTCAGACTGCGTCGTCACTAACTCGCCGCAGTTCGACGCAGACGCTTTCAGCCGAGGTGAGGCTCTTGGAGTCCGCTTTCAGCCCTTCTTTCTGCCTGGCGGCAACGTTACAAATTCGGAGCTTAGGGGTAAGGGTCTTTTCGCACGCGGCTTGCACTTTAATGGCAGGGTTACTCCCGGCAACATTCTTCTCTCGTGCGAGTGTGACTGCTGTCACCGTAGCTTTGTTATAAGGTCGTATCACGCCGGCTTTAGCAATTCTGGCTACTTCTATTCGGGGTCTGGCAAGTACACCCTCACCGTGTCTTCGTATGTGGCGGGAGCGCCGGCAGCCCTCGCTGAGCCGGAGCCTGCTGGGCTAGCCGCACTTGAGGCACGCCTGCCAGAGGCGCCAGACGGCTCACGCTTTGCTTACCTAAATCCATTCCGCTGTCCCTATTGCAGTGCCCCTTACATCGACTTCGCTGCTCATCCCGGGTCGCGGGTCAGCGAGTACTATGGCAACTACTTTGCTGGGTTCGAGTTGCTCCGGTATGAGCCAGCTGAGTCCTAACAACTCGCTCGAGGCGGACGGGACAGTTCCTACGTGGAGTAAGCTGCTCACGCGATCACACATCCCGGCCGCGCAGGCCGCTTGGCTTAGGCGTTATATCGCAAAGGATGGTCATGGCCGCGCCAACCAAGGAGCAACACCAAGCTGCGCAGCAGTTTGTTGACCAGGTCATTGCGGCGCTCAAAAACGATCGGGGCGTGCATGCCGAAACCACGATTGCGGCAACCGCTCGCATGGCCGGCACATTTCTCTTCCGTTCGTTCGCGTTTCCACTATCTTCAGCTGCTCCAGGGCAAGCCGTATTCTCCGATGCGGCAAACGAGCAAGGCCCGAAGCTTGTCCAAATTTTGGGCGGCGTACTGGCCTATCTTGGTGTCAACCTAGACCAGTCCAAACTCGGCGAAAAGCAAACCCCAGAACATCAGCCACACCTTGAGTTCCTTGTTACTCCAAGGCTGTTGGAACCATTGTTCTCTCGTACCAAGGATGCCCTTGGGCTCTCGTATGTTGCTGCAGCCGAGTCAGCGACCGTTGCTACCGCATTGCTTATCCAAAAGTGCGTTCCAGTGCTGGATCCGAATGTTGCGTTCGGCATTGCCGCCTATGGATTCGTCGAGGGTTCAAAAACAGCTCTAGACCCCGTGGTGCTCTAACAAGTTGCGGTATAACTGCTCGTTCAAGGCGGACGGCTCAGCCGCCGCTCAATTCCAGTGTTAGATGCCGCAATGGAATGCCTCGCAGCATGAAGAACATGGCTCACAGCAACGAAGTTCTCGCGCTCAAGAATGAGGCCGAGGGACCGATCCCGACGGCGTGGCGGGAAACGCTCAGTGCCATAGTTGAGGGCTTCGTCGCTGGTGACTACAGGCTGGAGAGAGGGGTGGCTAACGTCGCGCCGGTATCCGCCGAGACCGCTTCGCACATCCGTGAATATTTTCATGACTACGGCGCGACACTCGTGGCATTGCCAGACGCAACCTGGGGCCCTTCCGTCTGTATTTGGTACGGGGACCACTGGGACGCTCTGGTAGACCTCCGGACACAAGAAGTGGGTCATAGCGATTTGGTGTTGCACGTACGAGTAATCGAGGCCAAGCCGGGCTTCCTCATCCAGATCCATCTAGTCTATGTGCCGTAAGCGGACCGCACCTAACCACTCCGTAAGATACTTCCCGTCAATCCCAGCCGCATGAAGCTTTTGCCCTGAGTTTTCGGGGCACTTCTGGTCGTTGTGTTGTTCTGATGGTGCGTGCTGCGTGTCGGTGCTGCGCGGACAACGAGTGTCAGGCTGCATTTCCGTAACCGGTCTTGTTGAGTCGATGTCGCTGGCTCGGACCTCGGTATAGACCGCACCCAAAGACTTCATTCATTCATCGACGGTCCGGGAGCGGTACGAGTTTCGTCCGAAATACCGGTCAGGTCCGCATAGGGTTTTTTCCCATGGGGCGGGCGCGCCCGATCGTGTAGTCTTTCGGCCGTTGCTTGTCCTGGCGAGCCCGCTACGACGCGGTTTGCCATTCCGGTTTCGGCATCCAGGGAAGGGGGTTTCATGAGCGATCCATACAATACCTACGTTGACCACGTGCAGCCGGCGCGTCCGGTGGCGGCGGTGGCCGCTCCGGCGGCGAAGCCGGTGGACCTTGTCTCACGGCTGGACGTGTCCGATGCGTGGAAGCGCAAGTTCAGGCTGATCGAGAAGGCGGGTGGGCCAGACTTGTCCGCTGCGCGGAAATTGCAGTCCGGTGAGCGGCGGGCCATCGGTTTCAATTTCCTCGCGTTCTTCTTTGGGCCGTTCTATTTCCTGGCCAAGGGTTTGTGGCGGCCGGCACTGATGTATTCCATCCTGGCGATTGCGCTGGGCGTGCTGCTGGAGATACTCAGCAAGGGCAAGCTCTCGCACGGAATCGGTTACGGTTTTGCGGCCGTCTACGCCGTGCGCGCCGATCTTCTTTACTACCGCAAGGTGGTGCTGGGCGAGATGAGCTGGTTCTGAGCACTCAAGGGACTGGGCCGATCGCATGAGTCGCCGGGTCGAGACAGGTTCGGCATTGCCGGGAGTTGCTCATGCATGAGCGCCCCGCGGATTTCCAGCACCCGCTGCTGGCGCTGGCGCTGCTCGTCGGCAATATCCCCGTGTACATCTTCCTGGGCCGTCTCTTCTTCGGAAGCTGGCAGGACCTTGTCGACTGCGTGCGCGGTGTCGTCATCGTCGATCGCAGCCTTCGCCTGTGGTATCGGCCAGCGCAGCGGCCGCCGCCGGATCGGGATGTGGATGGCTTGTACGCGGCGTCGAGGCTAGTGCTGTTCGTGCTGTTGTCGCTGGCCTGCATCGGCGCGGAGTATCACGTTCTGGCATGGCTGCTGTACCGTTGACGGCCTCCGTCCAAGGCCCGGGACGACGCCATGCCTCCGCTCGAGCCGGCGACGATGCAGGGCGTTGGCAGAAGGGAGGGGCTGGCCTCGCCAGGTGACGATGATGGCCGCGCAGGCGATGCGCGGCAGGGGAGATTCCGATGCTGCAGATGCGACCGAATTGCGAGTGCTGCGACCGCGACCTGCCGGCCGAGGCCGATGGCGCGATGATCTGTTCGTTCGAGTGCACGTTCTGCGCGCACTGCGTGGAGCAGGTATTGCACGGAACCTGCCCGAACTGCGGCGGCGGCTTCAGCCCGCGGCCGACGCGGGCTGCGGCGCTGCTGGCGAAGTACCCGCCGTCGACGGAGCGGGTGACCAGGCCGGATGGCTGCGCCAGCGTCGGCTGATCGGGACACGCACCACTAGAGCAGCCGCAGCAGCTCCTTCATCAACGGCAACCGCCGCACGCGTACCGCGCTGGCGCGGAACACCGCATTGGCGAGCGCGGGGGCGACCGTGGGCATGGCCAGGAAGCTGGCGCCGGCGGGGTCACGGTCGTCGTCGACGGTGATCACTTCCACGTCGTTGGGCAGCTGCGCCATGCTGGCCAGCGGGTAATCCCTGAGGTCGTGCTGCTGCACCTGGCCGCCCTTGACGGTGATGGCGGCATTCATGGCGATGGACAGCGCATCCAGCGTGGCGCCGGCGACCTGGCCGTGCAGGCCGGTGGGGTTGATCACGCGGCCCACGTCGACGGCGCAGACCACGCGCTGGATGGTGAGCTTGTCGCCCTGCATCGCCGCCTCGATCGCGTGCGCGACGTAGGCGCCGTCGACGTGCCAGCAGGCGATGCCCAGGCCGTTGACGGTGCGCAGCCAGTTCTTCCACTCGATGCGGTCGGCGACCAGGCGCAGCACGTTGGCCAGGCGGCCGACGTCCAGCGTGCGGCCGTTGTCCAGCGGCAGCTGGCGCGCTTCGCCGAGGATGCGCAGGCGCGTCTTCAGCGGGTCCTCGCGCATCTGGTGGGCGATTTCGTCGATGAAGCTTTCCACCGCGAACGCATTGCTCAGGTGCGGCATGCCGCGCATCGGGCCGCGGGGAGTGGCCGATTCCAGCGCGTACCAGTCGCTGCGATAGTTCGGCACCAGCGGGGCGGGGAACTGGTCGGCCTGCAATTCGGACGTCCACAGATGATCCTGCGGCACGCCGCGTCCGGTCAGTGCGGAGGCGCTGGCCATGCGCTGGTTCCAGGCCAGCAGCTGGCGCTTGCGATCGATGATGGCGCCCAGCTGGTGCACGCTGCCGCTGCGGTAGTAGTCGTTGCGCAGGTCCTGTTCGCGCGACCACAGCAGGCGCACCGGCTTGTTGATCGCCTTGGCCAGCATCACCGCTTCGGCCACGTAGTCGTGATCGAGCCGGCGGCCATAGCCGCCGCCCACGCGCGGCACGCGGATGTCGATCTTGTCCGCGGCCAGGCCGGTCAGGCGCTGCACCACGGCCGAGGCTGCCTGCGGCGCCTGGGTGGGCACCACCAGGCTGGCGCGATCCTTGTCCAGCCGCACCAGGCAGTTCGTCGTCTCGGCGGTGGCGTGCGCCAGCCACGGCTGGAAGTAGGTCGCCTCCAGTCGGCGCGCGGCCTTCTTGCCGGCGGCGTCGACGTCACCGATGTTGCGCACGCGGGTGGTGGGCGCGCTCTTGCCGCCGACCAGGGCGAGTGCCTGCTGTTCCAGCGCATTGCTGCTGGCGTCGCCGCTGGCACCGGGCTTCCATTCGAGCTTGAGCCGGGCCTGGCCTTGCAGCGCGGCCCAGGTGTTTTCGGCGAGCACGGCCACGGCGGGGGCGATCACGGTGCTGCCCGCCGGTTGTCCGGGCTCGGGTCGCAGCTGCACCACTTTCAGCACGCCGTCGACGGCCAGCGCGTCGGTGGTGTCGATTCGTGCCAGCTTGCCGTCGGGCCAGGGGCAATGCGAGAGCACGGCGACCACGGCGTCGCCGTAGAAGTGGTCGATCGCGTAGCGGGTCTGGCCGGTGACGATGGCGCGCGCGTCGACGTCGCCGACGCCGTGGCCGATCAGCCGGTAATCGGCGGGGTTCTTCAGCGGTGGCAAGGTGGTGGGCAGGGCGATCTTGCTGGCGTCGGCAGCCAGGCTGCCGTAGCTGAAGCGGCGACCGTCCGGCGCGATGACCATGCCGTTCTCGCTGCGCAGGCGGCTGGCGGCCAGGCCCAGCCGGCGCGCGGCGGCCTGCAGCAGCAGCCAGCGCGCCACCGCACCGGCCTGGCGCAGGTCGCGCCAGGCGGCGGGGATCGAGGTGCCGGTGCCGCCCACCTGGTGGCCGTAGCTCCACACCGGCTTGCCGTTCCGGCTGTCGACGCCGAGGCCGAGCGCGACCACCCGCACGTTGTTCCAGTCGACGTCGAGTTCGTCGGCGATGATGCGCGGCAGCGAGGTGGCCACGCCGGTGCCGGTGTCCGGATCGCGCGCACCGATCAGCACGCTGCCGTCCTCGTCGATGCGCACGTACGGTCCGAGCCCGTGGACGTTGTCGCCCAGCAGTGCCGGTGGCAGCGGTGCGTCGGTCGCTTCGGCGAAGCGGATGCCGACCAGCAGCGAGCCCGCGGTGCCGGCGAGCACCTGCAGGAAGCGGCGGCGCGAAAGTCGGATGCCCTGGCTCATCGCTGGCCCGCCTTGCCGGCGGCGGCGCGCTTGATCGCGCGGCGCACGCGGGTCTGGCAGCCGCAGCGGCACAGGTTGGGCAACTGGTCGATGTCGTCGTCGCCCGGGTGCGGCTTGCGGCGCAGCAGGTCGACGCCGGCGATCAGCCAGCCCGGCGTGCAGTAGCCGCAGCCGATCGCGTCCTCGTCGATGAAGGCCTGTTGCAGCGGATGCAGGCTGCCATCGTTGGCGGCCAGCCCTTCCACGGTGACCACCGCCTTGCCGGCCAGCCTGGCCAGCGGCTGGGCGATCGCGGAGACGGCCTTGCCGTCCAGCAGCACCAGGTCGGCGCCACTGCCACCGTGCTCGCCGGCGTACTTGGTGCCGGTCAGCCGCAACACGTCGCGCAAGTACCACAGCAGCGGCATCTGCGGATCACCGGTATGCCGGTAGTGCTCGCCATTGATCAGCAGGTCGATGCCGTCGCGAATCTTTTCCGGAACGATGCCGCTTTCCGGAGGGGGCGGCAGGACCTGGGCTTGCACGGGCGCCATCCATCATCTCCTTGAGGTCGATTCGCACATTGTGGCATTGCCGCCGTCCGCTTAGGGCAGTGGATGGCTGAACAGACGCCGCCAGACGAAGTAGACCGGCACGCCCATCAGCATGACCAGCAGCACGATGGCCGAGCTGCGCGGGTTGTCGAGCAGGGTGGCGACGACCACCGCCACCACCGCGGCGACGAACAGCAGCGGCAGCCACGGATAGCCTGGCACGCGGAAGCCGTCTGCCGCGTCGTCGTGGCGGCGATACCAGAACAGGGTGGCCACGCCCAGCGCGCAGGCCAGCCAGTCGCCGAAGGTGGCGTAGTCGAGCAGCTGGCCGTAGCTGAAAGCCAGCGCCAGCAAGACCGCCCAGCCCGACAGCAGCAGCAACGCGGTGTTCGGCGTGCGCCAGCGTGGATGCAGGCGGGCCACGGCGCGGAAGAACAGGCCGTCCTCACCCATCACCTGCAGCACGCGCGCGCCGGCGACCAGGGTGATGTTGCAGAAGCCGAGGGTGGAGATGGCCACGCCCAGCGCGATCAGCCTGGCGCCGATCGGCCCGGCCACCTGCTGCATCACGTCGGCGGCGGGCGCGTTGCTGGCGGCCAGGCCGGCGTGGCCGAGCACGGCGAGGTAGGCCACGTTGACCAGCACGTAGGCGACGATGACCAGGCCCATGCCCAGTGCCAGCGCACGCGGCAAGGTGCGCTGCGGCTCGCGCACTTCGCCGGCGAGGTTGTTGAGATAGGTGAAGCCCGAGTACGCGAACAGCACCGGCAGCGCCGCACCGATGAAGCCCACGCCGTGACGCGCAGGGTCCGCGGCCAGCACCTGCTGGTGGCCGGCGCCGGCGAAGAACAGCCCGCAAGCCACCAGCACCGCCACCGCCAGCAGCTTGAGCAGGGCGAACAGGTTCTGGATCTGCGCGCCAAGGCGGATGCCGAACAGGTTGATGCCGGTGACGAAGACCAGGGCGCCGATCGTCAACGGCAGCGACCAGGCCGCCGACAGGCCGAACAGCGGTGCGGCATAGCTGGCGAAGATCGTCGCCACCGCGGCGGAGGAGCCGGAGTAGATCACCAGCAGCATGGTCCAGCCGAACAGGAAACCGGCCAGCGACCCGAACGCCTCGCGCAGGTAGACATAGGTGCCGCCGGCATGCGGCCGGCGGGCGCCCAGTTCGGCGTAGCACAGCGCGCCCAGCAGGGTGAGCAAGCCCGCGGCCACCCACATCAGCAACAGCCACAAGCCGGACTCGGTGCGCTGCGCCACCACGCCGGGGGTAAGGAAGATGCCGCCGCCGATGACGCCGCCGACCACGATCAGGGCGGCGTCCCAGGGGCGCAGGCTGCGCTGATAGCCGGGATCGGAACTGTCCATGGAAGAGATGCTGGCGCGAGGTGAAGCCGTCATGGTCGCTGTACTGGCGTATCGCAGGCAAGTGGCATCTGTGCCGGTGGCGTTTGATGCTGTCCAGCGGAACGACGGCGTGGGCGCAGATCTGCGCGCGATGGCCATCAAAACCGGTCGCCTCCTGTCAACGGCGACCTCAGGCCGTCACACTCCACGATGGTTGATGCAGGCATTCAAATCAGCTGAACTCCCGTTGGCCTCCGGATCAAGTCCGAGGCAAGCCCCGAGCACAGCGAAGTCGAATGGTCACCGAATCGAGCGTCGTTCCGCCACGATTCTCGATCGCATGACAGCTTATCGCGTGACACCTTCGCCTCCCCGCAAAAACCAGGCTGGTCGCGTCGCACGATGACCGTGCAGCGGAGCACTGTCGGCCTTTTCGAGTCATGTAACATGCACGCTTCGCCGGAACACCAGGCGGATCCGAATCATTCAACGGCAGGGAAAGCGCATGAGCAAGACATCAGTGGTAACGGCGGTAGCATTGCTGTTCGCGTCGGTATCGACCACCGCATTCGCAAGCGACCCGTCCGGCTTTTTTATCAACGGAAATCTGGGCCAGTCGCATTATGATGATTCATTCTTCCATGACCGCAGCGACGCAGCAGCAGCCGTGCGCGCTGGCTATGCATGGCGGAACGATGTATTCGACTTCGGACTGGAGGCCGGTTACGTCGATCTTGGCAAGGCAAGTGCGAACCTGTGGACTGGAGATATCGAACAGCACATCTCGTTGAAGGCGACAGGGCCGCTGCTGGGCGCGAGTTTCAAATACAAATTCGAAAACAGGATGTTCCTTGCCGCACGTGGTGGCTGGTTCCGCTCGAAGATGGATTTTGACTACCAATACACCTTCGGCGGCATGAGCAATTCCAGCCGCAATGGCACCTACTCGGGGGCGACGTTCGGCTATGACTTCGATCCTCAGTTTAGTATCGGTGTGAGCGCTGATCACTACGAAGCGCGTGCACGAATCAACGGAGTCGATGCGGACGAAGGCGTGAACATGTATTCGATCTTTGCGGAATATCGGTTCTGAGAGCAGCTGCAGTCGACAAAGGAACGGCTGGCACATACGGCCGTTCCTTTTTTTGGCACCCGCTGATTCAGCTGTTGAAAGACGGTCTCGCGACAGCCCTTCCACTTTCCTGCCTTGCTTCTTGCAGCGCCCCGAGCTTGCCCGACTTGATCCGGGGCGAACGGGACTTTCAGTGAAAGGCCGAGTCTGAGGTTCAATCGAGCGTCAGTTCACCGCGTACGCCGATCATGCAGGCGCCACCGATGGTGACCGCGCCGCTGGCCGCGTCACGGGCGACCTCGACGATGCCGTCGCGACCCACTTCACGGCCCTGGCTGGCGCGATAGTCCAGGCCGTAGCCGTCGCGATCGCCGCGCGCGGCCAGCCAGGCCATGATCGCCGCGTTGGCGCTGCCGGTGACCGGGTCTTCCGGAATGCCGTCGGCCGGGCAGAACGCGCGCACGGCCATCGCCGCATCGCCGGAACGCTCGCGGCCGAACACGCCGACGCCGACGGCTTGCTGCCGCGTGCAGATTTCCGCCAGGGCGCCCATGTCCGGCCTCAGTGCCCGGACGGTTGCCGCCTCGCCCAACTGGCACAGCAGCCAGTGCGGACCGTTGTCCACGAGCACCACCTCATCCCCGGCAAGTTCCACTTGCAGCGCGGATGCCAGTTGCGCGCGCCGTGCATCGTCCACCGCGTGCATCCGCGCCGGCGGCGCCTGCACGTGGATGACCCGCGTCGGCCCCTGGCCGATCACCTGCACCGGCAGCAGGCCGGCGGCGCACTCCTGGATCAGCGCCGTCTTGCCGGCGTCGACCAGGCCGGCCTCGATCGCCGCATACGCGCTGCCCACGCTGGGGTGGCCGGCAAACGGCAGCTCCTGCCGCGGGGTGAAGATGCGCACGCGGTAATCCGCCTGCGGCGTGCTCGGCGGCAGCAGGAAGGTGGTTTCCGAAAGATTGGTCCAGCGCGCGATGCGCTGCATGGCCTGGCCATCCAGTCCTTCCGCCCCGATCACCACGGCCAGCGGGTTGCCATCGAACAGGCGGCTGGCGAAGACGTCCAGCTGCAGGAAGCGGAAGGTGTCGGGCATGGTCGGTGGCGGCGGGTGATGGGGAGGGGTTCGATGATAGCGTCAAGCCGGAAAGCCACCCTCCCGCTACGGCGGACTGCGGGCGCCGCACCGATTTGCGGCACAATAAGAGGGTTGTGCGCTCCGGACAGCGGTCTGCGGCGCCTCGTCCCCTTGACATCAAAGCTGCCGCCATGACCTCCATCAAGCAAGAAGACCTGATCCAGTCCGTCGCCGACGCGTTGCAGTACATCAGCTACTACCACCCGGTCGACTACATCAAGAGCCTCGCCGCTGCCTACGAGCGCGAGGAATCGCCCGCCGCGAAGGATGCGATGGCGCAGATCCTGATCAACTCGCGGATGGCCGCCGAAGGTCATCGCCCGCTGTGCCAGGACACCGGCATCGTCACCGTGTTCCTGAAAGTCGGCATGAACGTGCGCTGGGACGACGCCAGCATGTCGCTGGAGGACATGGCCAACGAAGGCGTGCGCCGCGCCTACCTGGACCCGGACAACAAGCTGCGCGCCAGCGTGCTCGCGGATCCGGCGGGCAAGCGCATCAACACGAAGGACAACACGCCGTCGGTGGTCAACATGTCGATCGTGCCGGGCGACACGGTCGAGGTGATCGTGGCGGCCAAGGGCGGCGGCTCGGAAGCGAAGTCGAAGTTCGCCATGCTCAACCCTTCCGACTCGATCGTCGACTGGGTGCTCAAGACCGTGCCCACGATGGGCGCCGGCTGGTGCCCGCCGGGCATGCTCGGCATCGGCATCGGCGGCACCGCCGAGAAGGCGATGCTGATGGCGAAGGAGTCGCTGATGGAGTCGATCGATATCCAGGAGCTGATCGCGCGCGGCCCGGCCAATCGTGCGGAAGAGCTGCGCATCGAGCTGTACGAGAAGGTCAACGCGCTGGGCATCGGCGCCCAGGGCCTGGGCGGCCTCACCACCGTGCTCGACGTCAAGGTGAAGGATTTCCCGACCCACGCGGCGAACCTGCCGGTGGCGATGATCCCGAACTGCGCCGCCACCCGCCACGCGCACTTCGTGCTGGACGGCAGTGGCCCGGTGATGCTCGATCCGCCGTCGCTGGAAGACTGGCCCAAGCTCACCTACGACACCTCGAAGGGCCGCCGGGTGAACCTCGACACCGTCACCCGCGAGGAAGTGGCCAGCTGGAAACCGGGCGAAACCCTGCTGCTCAACGGCAAGCTGCTGACCGGCCGCGATGCCGCGCACAAGCGCATGGTCGAGATGTTGAACAAGGGCGAGCCGCTGCCGGTCGATTTCAAGGGCCGCTTCATCTACTACGTGGGCCCGGTCGATCCCGTGCGCGAAGAAGTCGTCGGGCCCGCCGGCCCCACCACCGCCACGCGGATGGACAAGTTCACCGAACAGGTGCTGGCGCAGACGGGTTTGCTCGGTATGGTCGGCAAGGCCGAGCGCGGCCCGGCCGCGATCGAGGCGATCAAGAAGCACCAGTCGGTGTATCTGATGGCCGTCGGCGGCGCCGCGTACCTGGTGTCCAAGGCGATCAAGGCTTCGCGCGTGGTCGGCTTCGCCGATCTGGGCATGGAGGCGATCTACGAGTTCACCGTGGAGGACATGCCGGTGACCGTGGCCGTCGATTCCGGCGGCACCTCGGTGCACCAGACCGGTCCGCGCGAGTGGCAGGCAAGGATTGGAAAGATCCCCGTCTTTGTTCAATAAATAAGTGCGCGAAGCGCACACCATCGCCTCCTCCCCTCCCAGGGGAGGATTGAGGTGGGGTAGCTCAGGGGCACCAGGGTGCGAAAAGCACCCCACCCCAGCCCTCCCCTGCGAGCAGGGGAGGGAGCAAATGCTCACGCTCCCGGCAACAGCCCCCAAAAAGCCCCAACCCCGCCTCGCAAAAGCTCCCCGAACCACCCATTCTTCACCCGGCAGCCGCCATCCGGGCCGCCTGCCTCGCACACGCCAACCCCGACAAGCCACCATCATTCAGACGTCCAAACGTCCAAATGACATCATCGAAAAACCATTTGCAATTCCGATGCGGCAGCGCAACACTGGCTGGATGTCCCACCGCCCATAGCGAATACCCGTGACCTCGCCAACTTCCGCGCCCCTGCCTGCCAACGCCCCCTGGATCGTGATGAAGTTCGGCGGCACCAGCGTGGCGAGCTTGCCGCGCTGGCAGAACATCCGCGAGCTGGTGGCCAGTCGCCGCGCCGAGGGCGCCCGGGTGCTGGTGGTGGTTTCCGCGCTGTCCGGCATCACCGATGCGCTGAAGCAGTTGTGCCGGCACGCCGATCGCGGCGAGCGCAACGAGGCGGCGAAGGCCATCGTGCAGCGTCATTACGAACTGCTCGAACACATGCAGCTGGCCCTGCCGGCGACACTCAACGAGCGCCTGGGCGACCTGGTGCGGCTGGCCGACGACAGCGGCAGCTTGGGCGAACTGGCCTGGCAGGCACAGGTGCAGGCGCACGGCGAACTGATGTCCAGCGCCTTGGGTGCCGCCTTCCTCAGTCACAGCGGCGTGTCCACGCAATGGCTGGATGCGCGCGAATGCCTGTCGGCCGTGGCGCTGCCGAACCAGAACGAGCGCACCCGGCTGCTGTCGGCCATGGTTGAGGCGAAACCCGATCCCGCGCTGAACGCGCGGCTGGCCGCGCTGGGCGAGGTGTTCATCACCCAGGGATTCATCGCCCGCGAAAGCCAGGGCCGCACGGTGCTGCTCGGTCGCGGTGGCTCGGATACTTCGGCCGCCTATTTCGGCGCGTTGCTGAAGGCGCAGCGGGTGGAGATCTGGACCGACGTGGCCGGCATGTTCACTGCCAACCCGCGCCAGGTGCCCGGGGCCCGCCTGCTGCAGCGGCTGGATTACGAGGAGGCGCAGGAAATCGCCTCGACCGGCGCCAAGGTGCTGCACCCGCGCTGCCTTTCGCCACTGCGCGAGCCGCGCGTGCCGCTGCTGATCAAGGACACCAACCGGCCTGAGCTCGAGGGCACGGTGATCGGTCCCGAGGTGCGCGCGCACGCACCCAGCGTCAAGGCGATCAGCGCGCGCAAGGGCATCACCCTGGTGTCGATGGAATCGGTCGGGATGTGGCAGCAGGTCGGTTTCCTCGCCGACGTGTTCGCCCACTTCAAGCAGCACGGACTGTCGGTGGACCTGATCGGTTCGGCCGAGACCAATGTCACCGTGTCGCTGGACCCCACCGAGAACCTGCTCGATTCCGACGCGATCGCGGCGCTGGCCTCGGATCTGGCCAAGGTGTGCCGGGTCAAGGTGATTGCGCCGTGTGCCGCGATCACCCTGGTCGGTCGCGGCATGCGCTCGCTGCTGCATACCCTGTCCGGCGTGCTGGCCGAGTTCGGCCAGTTGCGCGTGCACATGATTTCGCAGTCGTCGAACAACCTGAATCTCACCTTCGTGGTGGACGAGGAGGTGGTGGATCTGTTGCTGCCGCACCTGCACGACCTGTTGATCGGCGCCGGCGCCTTGCGCACCGACGACAGCGCCTTGTTCGGCCCCAGCTGGCAGGCGCTGTACGGCAGCGGCGAAACGCCGGACGTGGCCGCCGCGTGGTGGCACGAGGCCGAACGCGATCGCCTGCTGCAGATCGCCGCCGAAGCCACGCCCCGTTACGTCTACCACCTGCCCACCGTGCGCCACCAGGCGCGCGAGCTGAAGTCGCTGGCCGCGGTCGATCGCCTGCATTATGCGGTGAAGGCGAACACCCATCCGGCGATTCTCGCTGCGCTGGCCGGGGAAGGTTTCGGTTTTGAGTGCGTGTCGCCCGGCGAGCTGAAGTTCGTGCTGGCACACGTGCCCGAATCCGCGCCGCTGCTGTTCACGCCGAACTTCGCGCCGCGCGACGACTACGCCTGGGCGCTGACCACGCGCGCCACGGTGTCGCTCGACGCGCTGTATCCGCTGGAGCACTGGGGCGAACTGTTCCGCGGCCGCGAGATCGTGCTGCGGGTGGATCTGGGTCGCGGCCTGGGCCACCACGAAAAGGTGCGCACCGGTGGCAGCGGCAGCAAGTTCGGCCTGCCGGTCGATCAGCTGGACGACTTCCTGCATCTGGCCGACGCGCACGGCGTCACGGTGCGCGGCCTGCATGCACACCTGGGCTCGGGCATCCTCGATGACGCGCACTGGGGCGAGGTCTACGCCCAACTGGCCAGCCTGGCCGAGCGCATCGGCAGCGTCAGCTTCATCGACATCGGCGGTGGCCTCGGCGTGCCCTCGCATCCGGGCGAGGCGCGGCTGGACATCCCCGCGCTCGATCGCGTGCTGCGCGCGGTCAAGGCCGCGTATCCGCATTACCAGCTGTGGATGGAGCCGGGCCGTTACCTGGTGGCCGACGCCGGCGTGCTGCTGGCGAAGGTCACCCAGCAGAAGGGCAAGGGCGCGCTGCGTTACCTCGGCCTCGACACCGGCATGAACAGCCTGATTCGCCCTGCGCTGTACGACGCCTGGCACGAGATCGTCAACCTGACCCGCCTGCACGAACCGGCCACCGCGCTGTACCAGATCGTCGGCCCGATTTGCGAAAGCGGCGACGTGCTGGGCAGCGACCGTCGCCTGCCCGAAGCGGCCGAGGGCGACGTGATGCTGATCGCCCAGGCCGGCGCCTACGGCAAGGTGATGTCCAGCCCGTACAACATGCGCGACGAGGCCGAGGAAATCATCCTCGAATGATGCTTCTGCCTGCGCGGATGAAACTGCGGCGATAATGGGCGACCGCTTGGAGAACGATGTGCAACCAACCATGCAGCCCCGCCTGACCCAGGTGTTCCGGTTCACCCGTGCCAGCTACGCCGATGGCGTGGCCGAGCTGGGCTATGCGTTCGATGATGGTCAGGAACTGGTCGAGACGGTCCGCTTTCCGCAGGCGCCTGCGCTGCCGGCGGAGCGGCGCGCGGCGTTCGATGCAGCGCTGAAGCTGCTGCACCTGGTGGCCGGGGTCAGCTATTACAAGGCCGGCGTGCCGCCGAAGATCGAACTGGCCGATGGTCCGCTGGATGACGCCACCGCCGACCTGCTCGACGCGCTGTACCTGCACGGCCTGGCCGAGTTCGCCTATCGCAACGGGCTGGACCTGCGCGGGCGCATCGCGTTTCCGCGCCTTGGAGCAAACGGAGCGGCGGGCACGGTGACTGTGGCCGACGCACTGAACCTGCCTCGGCGCACCCTGGTGCCGATCGGCGGCGGCAAGGATTCGCTGGTCGCGGTGGAGGCGATCAAATCCATCGGCGGCGAGGCGACCGCCGTGTGGGTCGGCAATTCGGCATTGATCGCGGCCTGCGCCGAGCGCACCGGCCTGCCCACCCTGAACATCCAGCGCGAACTGGCGCCAGGGCTGTTCGAGATGAACCGGTTGGGCGCGTGGAACGGACATATCCCGGTGACTGCGGTGAACTCGGCGATCCTCGCCGTCGCCGCGATCCTGTACGGCTACGACTCCATCGCCTTCGCCAACGAACGTTCCGCTTCGGCCGCCACGCTGGAATACGACGGCCAGCAGGTGAACCACCAGTGGAGCAAGGGCTACGCCTTCGAGCAGCTGCTGGGCAGCTGGCTGCACACGCACGTGGCCAGCGATCTCGATTACTGCTCGCTGCTGCGGCCGTATTCGGAGCTCGCGATCACCCGCGCGTTCGCGAAACTGACGCCGTACTTCGACGCGTTCTCCAGCTGCAATCGCAACTTCAGGTTGCTTGGCCCCAAGCCCGTCGACCGCTGGTGCGGACAGTGCCCGAAGTGCCATTTCGTGTTCCTGGCGCTGGCGCCGTTCCTGCCCAAGCCGCGGCTGCTTTCCATCTTCGGCCGCAACCTGCTGGACGATGAAAACCAGGCCGCCGGGTTCGACGCGCTGCTGGAATACCAGGACCACAAGCCGTTCGAATGCGTGGGCGAGGGCGCCGAGGCGCGCGCCGCGATGTTCGCGCTGAGCCAGCGGCCGGAGTGGCAGGAAGATGCGCTGGTGATGCGCTTCCGCAGCGAGATCCTGCCGCAGCTGGATGGCTCGCAGCTGGCGCTGGAGCCGTGGCTGGAACCGTCGTCGGAGCACCGCGTGCCGGCACGCCTGCGGCCGGCGCTGAAGACGATCGGCTGATGCGTTTCGCCGATCTGCAAGGTCGCCGTGTGGCGGTATGGGGTTTCGGCCGCGAAGGCCGTGCCGCGATCCACGCCCTGCGCCTGCGTTGTCCGCAGTTGTCGCTGGTGCTGTTTTGCAGCGCCGGCGAAGTCGACGCGGCGCGCGCTTTCGATGGCGCGCTCGAGGTGGTTGCCGGTGAACCGGATGCCGCGGCACTCGCGCCGTTCGACGTGGTGGTGAAGTCGCCCGGCGTGTCGGCGTACAAGCCCGCGCTGCTCGCGGCGCAGGCGCAGGGCACGGCGGTCACCTCGGGCACGGCGCTGTGGTTCGGCGAGAATCCCGACGCCCGCGTGATCGCCGTCACCGGCACCAAGGGCAAGAGCACCACCAGCGCGATGATCGCGCACCTGGCGCGGAGCTTGAGCGCGCGCACCGCGCTGGCCGGCAATATCGGCCTGCCGCTGCTGGAACTGCTCGACCAGCGCGCGGAGCTGTGGGTGATCGAGTTGTCCAGCTTCCAGACCGGCGAAGCCGGGCCGGTGGAGCTGGGCGTGCTCACCAGCCTGTACGAGGAACACCTGGACTGGCACGGTTCGCGCGAGCGCTACGTGGCGGACAAATTGCGGCTGGCGGACGTGTCGCGCCAGCTGCTGGTGAATGCCTTGCAGCCGAACCTGCTGGCGCTCACCAGCACGTATCCGCAGCGCCTGCTGTTCGGCCAGGCCGACGGCTGGCATGTTGCAGGCGAGGTCATCTGCCGCGGTACGCAGCAGGTTTTCCCGGTGGCGCAGCTGGCCGCGCCCGGCCTCCACAACGCCTTGAACGCCTGCGCCGCGCTGGCCGCGCTGGAGGCGATCGGCCTGGACGCGCTGGCCGCCGCGCCGTCACTGGCAAGCTTCCGACCGCTGCCGCATCGCCTGCAGCCGCTGGGCGAACACGATGGCTGGCACTGGGTCAACGACTCGATCAGCACCACGCCGCTGGCCACCCTGGCTGCGCTGGAAAGTCTGCACGACCGCACGGTGACCGTGTTGGTCGGTGGGCACGACCGCGGCCTGGACTGGACGCCGTTCGTCGAGGCGATGCGCAGCGCGCCGGCGCACGCGATCGTCTGCATGGGCAGCAACGGCGCGCGCATCGCCGAAGCCTTGCGCGCGGCAGGCGTCGCCTGCCCGCTGACCCTGGTCGACAACCTGGCCGCGGCGGTCGCCGAGGCGAGGGCCTGCACTCCCGCCGCGGGCGTGATTCTGCTTTCGCCGGGTGCGCCCAGCTTCGATCAGTTCAAGGATTATGCGGAGCGTGGGCGGCGGTTCAGCGCGTTGGCCGGTTTCGATTCGGCCGGAATCGCCAGCATCGACGGGCTGGGTATCGAGGGAATGCAGGGCGGCTGAATCCCTGCGCGGATTGTGTCGCGACGCGTCCCGGGAAAGTCATGAAACCTGCCGCCGCCGGGCCGATAGCTCACGCAGGATAAGCACGCTGCGCTCCCGTCCCGTTGATGCCGCCTGGCCATGCGCCAGCAAGGAAGAATCGCCATGAAAACTTTCATCGCCGCGCTTGGGTTGCTGGCGCTTTGCGCCAGCGTGCAGGCGAAGACACCGGTGTGGCAGCCTGCTGCCGGACACACGGAGGTTCCGATATGGCCGGGCGCGGCGCCGGACCTGCAGCCGGTGCCCGGGCCGGAGACGGCGAAGGTCAGCGAGAAGCTGCTGGCGGGCAAGCCGGCGACGGCGGTCACCAATGTCACGCAGCCCACCATGACGGTGTATGCGCCTACGGGGAAGAACACGGGCGCGGCGGTGATCGTGATTCCCGGCGGCGGCTTCCAGATCCTCGCCATCGACTTGGAGGGCACCGAGACCTGCGACTGGCTGACTTCGCGAGGCATCACCTGCGTGCTGCTGAAGTATCGCGTGCCGAGCCTGCCTTACGACTGGAAGTGCGATTGCCGTCCGCACAATTTCGCCTTGTCGGTGTCCTCGTTGCAGGACGTGCAGCGGACGATGCGGCTGGTGCGTTCGCAAGCCTCCGCACTGCACGTCGATCCGCACAGGATCGGCGTGCTGGGCTACTCGGCTGGCGGTTTCCTGGTGGCGGAAATCAGCACGAACTTCGATCGCCACCTGTATGCGCCGGTGGATGCGGCCGACCGGGAAAGCGCGCGACCGGATTTCGCCATGCCGATCTATCCCGGGCATCTGACCCGGGGTGACGGCAAGTTGAACCCGAATATTCCGGTTTCAGCCACGACGCCGCCGACGTTCCTGCTGCAGGCGGAAGACGATTACGTGGATGGGGTGGATCAGGCGCTGGTCTACTACACCGCGCTGGCGCAGGCGAAGGTGCCGGCGGAAATGCACCTGTATGCGCATGGTGGCCATGCCTTCGGCTTGCGTCCTACCGCGAACCCGATCACCGGCTGGTCGAAACTGGCCGAGGCGTGGCTGCACACGATCGGCATGGTGCAGGACTGAGCATGGGGGGACGCAGATGCCCGGCCCGAGTATGGGTGCAGGCGGATTCAGCGCGCGTAGCGTGCCGGCGCCTCGTTGAGGCTTGAACCGGTGTCGAGCCTGATGTGCTGGCGCAACCATGCGGCGAACTCGGCTTCAGGCAGGCTGCCTTCGGCGAGGGCGAGATACTGCGGATACAGCTCAAGGTCATCGGCAGCGAGGACGCCTCCGTTGAGCATGATGAAGGTTTCGCAAGCCACGGCCGCCGTGCGCTTGTTGCCGTCGACGAAGGGGTGATTGCGCGCCAGGCCGAAGGCAAGGCTGGCGGCCAGGTCGGCAAGATCGGGCGGTGGATCGCCGTAGGCGTGCGCTTGTTGCGGGCGGGCCAGCGCCGAGTCCAGCAGGTGGTCGTCGCGTACGCCGATGCCGCCGCCATGTTCGGCCAACTGGCGTTCGTGAATCGCGATGGCGAGCGGTCGTTCGATCCAGATGATCATGTTCATCCGCCTATTGCGCCAGCTTGTGCAGCAAGGTGCGCCGCTTGCGCATCACTTCCTCGGCCACTTCCATCTGCCTGGCCAGGTTCGGATCGTAGGTGGTGAGGCGGATGCCGTCGGGGGTTTCCAGGGCGAACAGCTCGTCGCCTTTTTCCAGGCGCAGACGGGCCAGCAGTTCGCGCGGCAGGATGACGCCGGCGGAGTTGCCGATGGTGGTGATCTTGAGCTTCATGGTGGGCTCCACTGACTGTTATAACGCATGTTATACCTCCTGGGGTGGCTCATGCAATGCGGGTCCGAAGGCCGGTTATGCTCCGCTTTCCCTGGCCGCCAGGCCGTCAGCAGACAGGAGCCGGCATGACAGCGAAAGCCGCGGCAGATGACGCTTCCGCCAAGATCACCAAGCGGATCGAGGCGCTGGATGACTGGCGCGGCGAGATGCTCGCGCAGGTGCGCCAGCTGATCCGCGAGGCCGATCCGGAGATCACCGAAGAGTGGAAGTGGGCCAAGCCCACCTCGGGCGGAACGCCGGTGTGGTCGCACGCGGGCATCGTCTGTACCGGCGAGTCATACAAGGACAAGGTGAAGCTCACCTTCGCCCGCGGCGCATCGGTCAGCGATCCGAAGAAGCTCTTCAATGCCAGCCTCGAGGGCGGCACCCGGCGGGCCATCGACCTGCACGAGAACGCCAGCATTCCCGCCGCCGCCTTCAGGCAGCTGATACGGGCCGCGGTGGCGCTCAACGTGGCCGCGCAGGCGGAGCGTGCGACAAAGCGGAAGCAGGATCCGCGCCGAGGCAGGTGATGCCTGACGGGCTCGCTCCGGCGAGGTTTGCGATCAGGCCCCCGGCGAGGCGTCGCGCACGCAATTGCGGCCTGCGCGCTTGGCTTCGTATTGCGCCTCATCGGCCTTGCGCAGCAGGATTTCCACGTCGGCCTCCGATTCCAGGCGCCGACAGGCCACGCCGACGCTGATGGTGATCTGGCGCGTGGTCCTGGCTGCGTCGTGCGCCGCGTGCCGCGCCACCTCGGTACGGATTTTCTCGGCCAATTCGTGTGCGGCCGGCAATTCCGTGTCTGGCAACAGACAGGCGAACTCCTCGCCGCCGTAGCGGGCCAGCACGGCATCCGCCGGCAGGCATCGGCCGATGGTTTCGGCCACGCTGCGCAGCGCCTGGTCGCCGACCAGATGCCCGAAGCTGTCGTTGAAGTGCTTGAAGTGGTCCACGTCGATGAAGATCATCGATGCCACCGCGCCGCGCCGCTGGTCATGGATGGCCTGCAGGGATTCCATCAGCCAGCGACGGTTGAACACGCCGGTCAGCGCATCGCGGCGGGACAGCTCCAGCAGTTGCCGGTTGGCGTCGTTCAAGGCCGTGGTGCGGGCATCGATGCGGCGCTCCAGCGCATGCTGCCGTCGGCGCAACGCCAGTGTGCGCCAGGCCCACAAGGCGCAGATCGCGATGATGCCCGCGCCAGCGAACAGCAGCCGAGCCCACAAGTGCTGCCACCAGTACGGCTCGACGGTGAGCGGCAACAGCAAAGGCTGGCTGAGGTTGCCGGCATGATCCCGGCCCTCGACATGCAGGACATAGTCGCCGGCCGGCAGCGCGCCGATCTCGCGGAAGTTGTCGGCAGTCCACGCCCCCGGCGCCTTGCTGAAGCCTTCGATCCAGGTGCGGAAGCGTGATTCGTCCTCGTGCTGCCAGGTCAGCAGGGCGAAATCCACGTGCAGCTCGTGGTGACCTGGTGGGATGGTGTAGCGGTCGCCGCTCATGGCCTGGTCGTCCAGCTTCACCTGGATCAGCTTGAGCGGCTTGGCGTCGTGGTCCGGCTTCTGCTCGTCCGGGTCGTGCACCATCAATCCGCCCAGCGTGCCGGTCCAGAAGCGCCCATGCGTGTCGATGAATTGGGCGTTGGGATTGCATTCGTTGTTGACCATGCCATCGCGGACGGTGAACACCTGCGAACGGTAGCGACCCGCCTCCGGGCTGAGCACCTGCACGCCCGAATCGGTGCAGACATAGATGCGGCCGCCGGCATCGGCCAGCGCGCCATCGGTGGTCAGGTCGGGCGATGGCGGCAGGTCGGCGGGCAGGGTGCGCGGCTTCAGTGGATCGCTGATGTCGACACGGATCACCCCGTGACGGGTGCTGCCCAGCCACAGGATCGGGCGCCCGCGGGCATCGGGAATCAGCTGCACGCCGAGCAGGTCGGTGCCGGGCAGGCCGATGTCGCGGCCCAGCAACGTCCATTGCTTTCCGTCGAATCGGGCCAGCCCCTGGTTGCTGGTGGCCCACAACCAGGCGTGGCCGTAGGCGGTGGTCTGCGCCAGCAGCTTCACCACCGACCAGGTACCGACGACACCGTCCGGACGGAAAGACGTCCAGACGCCGTCGCGCAGCCGATGCACGCCGGAGGCGTCGGTGGCGAACCATTGTTCGACCGCGCCGTCGATGCGGCGGCTGAGCATGTCGTTCAGGCGTTGCCCGGGCTGGCGTGGCCAGGGCGTGGCCACCGGTTCGAAGGTGGCGTCGTCGCGCACGCGCAGCAGGCGACCCGCGCCCGTGCCCAGCCAGACGGAAGCATGGCCTTCCGTGTCGTCGGCCCGCGCGATCATGTTCACGTCGGCATCGGCAAGTTGCCCGCCGGCCTTGTTGAAGTAGCGCCAGTGACCCCGCTCGTACAGGCCCAGGCCATCACCGTCCGAGCCGGCCCACAGGCGTTCGTTGCCTTGCGGGTCGTGGTCCACCAGCACGGCCAGTACGCCGGTCTGGTGGGCGCCCAGCAGCGAAACGGTCTTCCATTTGCCCTCGTCCACGGTGGCGCGCGCCACGCCGTCCTCGGTGGCGGCCCACAGCACGTCGGTGCCGTTGGGACTGCGCCAGGTGCTGACGCCACGCAGGGCATTCGACGGCAGGCCGTGGCGGCGGTCGAACACCTGCACCTTGTCGTGATAGATGCGGATCAGGCCATTGCGCGAGGACGCCCACAGCGCGTGCTCGCCATGGGCGACAGGCGTCTCGACCATGTTGTAGAGCACGTCGGTCGGCAGCTCGCCGGAATCCACGCTCCAGTGGCGCACGCCATGTTCGTCCAGTCGCCACAGGCCCGAGTTGTAGACGGAGACCCACAATGCGTCCTGCCCCTCGTGGCGGGTGGCCAGCAGGTAGGCCAGGCCGTTGCCGGCCCGGAAATCGGCCGCGCTGAAGCGTTGCCAGGGTCCTTCGTCCTCGCGATACCACAGGCCGCTGCTGCCCGAGCCGGCCCATAGCCGAGGGTGTCCGAAAAGGTCGCGGGTCTGCGCCAGCACCAGGAAGCCCGCGTGGGGCAGCTGGGCATTGCCCGGATCGGCCCGCCAGCGGCCGTGATCGCGATAGAACAGGCCGTCACTCGGGCTCACCGCCCATAGCCGCTTGCCGCCCGGGTGATCCGTTTCGACCAGCCGCCGCACGTGGCTGGTGGTCAGGCCGTCGGCGGCGCCCTCGACGTGCCAGTGCCTGCCGTCGTACCGGGCCAGGCCGAACGCGCTGCCGCAGGCCCACAGCGTGCCCGCGTCGTCGACGAACAACTGACTGATGTAACCGTGCAGGGCGGGGTCATCCAGTGGATGCCAGCGGTTGCCGTCGTACCAGGCCAGGCCATGCGGGGTGCCGACCCAGACCATGCCTTGCCGATCGGTCGCCAGGGTCACCGCGACGGGATCGGGCAGGCCGTCGCGCGTGGTGAAGGTCGTGAACGACGGTGCGCCGAGATCGAACAGGTCGAGTGGCTGGGTGGGCGCGGCCGTCGGGGCCGTTGCGGCCAGCGGCGCCGCCGGCGCGAACGCCACCGCCGCCGCCATGGCCAGGCGTACGAGCCACCCCGATCGAATCTCCATCAATTTCTTTCCAGACCTGCCCGCGACAAGAAAGCCGCCCCTCGGCGGCTCTTTCGCACAATAACATTGATGATTTGCCGGGCAGGGCAGATGCCCTGCGCGCATGTGGTCCGGTGCGAAGGCAGGCACATGCCTGGCCGCGCGCAACGCCGATGTTCCGTTCCGGAAAGCGGGCTGCACCGGCGTGCAGCCCGCGCGAGGGACAGGCCGGAAGCGCTGCTTACCAGATCTTGACCCGATCCTTCGGCGCCAGGTACAGCTTCTCGCCCGGCTTCACCTCGAAGGCGGGGTACCACGGGTCGAGGTTGCGCACGGTTTCGGCACGGAAGTCGCCGGGCGCGTGCACGTCGGTGGCCAGGCGCTGGCGCTGGGCCGCGTCGCGGATCTTGCCGCGCCAGGCCTGGCCGAAGGCGAGGAAGAAGCGCTGGTCGCCGGTGAGGCCGTCGATCACCGGTGCCGGCTTGCCACCGAGCGACTTCTGGTAGGCGAGGTAGGCAATGGTCAGGCCGGAAACGTCGGCGATGTTTTCCCCCAGGGTCTGCTCGCCATCGACGTGCAGGCCGGGCAGCGGCTCGTACTGGTTGAACTGCTCGACCAGCTGCTGGCCGGCCGCCTTGAAGTGGGCCAGGTCTTCCGGCGTCCACCAGTTGGCCAGTTTGCCCTGGGCGTCGAATTCGGCGCCGAGGTTGTCGAAGCTGTGGCTGATCTCATGGCCGATGATCGAGCCGATCGCGCCGTAATTTGCGGCAGCATCGGCCTTCGGGTCGAAGAACGGCGGCTGCAGGATCGCGGCGGGGAAGTTCAGCGCGTTCTGCAGCGGCAGGTTCACCGCGTTGACCGTCTGCGGGGTCATCCACCATTCGGCCTTGTCGACACTCTGGCCGAGCTTGGCGCGCTGGTGCTCGTACTCGAACTTCTCCGCGCGAAGCTGGTTGCCCAGCGCATCATCGGCGCGGATCTCGAGCGTGCCGTAGTCCCGCCAGGTTTCCGGGTAGCCCACGCCCACCCGCAAGGTGGCGAGTTTCGCCTGGGCTTTCGCCCGCGTGGCGGGTGTCATCCAGCTCAGCGTGTCGATGCGGTCATGGAACGCGGCGATCAGGTTCTTCACCAGCTGTTCGATTTCCGCCTTCGACGAGGCCGGGAAGTAGTGCTTCACGTACAACTGGCCCACGGCATCGCCCAGCTCGTTGCTGGTGGCGCCGACGGCGCGCTTCCAGCGCGGCTGCTGCACCGGCGTGCCCTGCAGGGTACGCACGAAGAAGTCGAAGTTGAGGTCGGCATACGCCTTGGGCAGCAGCCCGGCGGCGTGGTTGATGGTGTGGAAGCTCAGCAGGTCCTTCCACGCCTGCAGCGGCTCGCTGGCGGTGAGCGCGGACAGGCCGGTGATCGCGCCGGACTGCCAGGCGTCGATCTGCGACTGGTTCTCGAGGCCGGCGGCCTTGAAGTAGGCGTTCCAGTCCAGCCCCGGCGCCTTGCTGGCGAAGTCGTCCCTGCGCCACAGGTTGTTGGCCTTGTGCACGTTCTCGCTGTCGAGCAGGCTGGCCTGTGCCTTGGCGATCTTCGTTTCCAGCGCGACGATGGCTTTTGCCCGGGCCTGCGCATCGGTGAAGCCGGCCTGCTGCAGCAGGGCGCCGACATAGCTCAGGTACTTGCCGCGGGCGGCGACCATGTGCGGATCATCGGACAGGTAATAGTCGCGGCTGGGCAGGGCGGTGCCGCCCTGCAACAGGTAGGCGACGTTGTGCGACGGATCCTCCAGCCCCTGGGTGACGAACAGGCCGAACAGGTTCTGCGTGTGGTAGTGGGTGGCGTTGAGCGGGTCGACGTCGGCGCGCAGGCGGCTGCCCAGCACGCGGGCCAGGTCCGCACGCGAGGCGATCGCGTCGACCTCGGCCAGCTCGGGCTTGATCGCGGACAAGCCGTGCTTCTCGATCGTCGCGGTGTCCATCCAGGCGGCGTAGTAGTCGGCGATCCTGCGCGCATCGCTGCCGGCGGCGGGGTGGCTGGCGCCCGCGTTGCGGATCAGTTCGGCGGTGTCCTTCTCGGATTGCTCGAACACCTTGAGGAAGCTGCCGGTGCTGGAGCGGTCGGCGGGAATCTTCGCGGTCTTCAGCCAGTCGCCATTGGCGTAACGGAAGAAGTCGTCACCCGGCTTCACGCCGTGGTCGATACCCTTCAGGTCGATCCCGATCGGGCGGGCGGGCGGCGCGGCTGCCCACGCCGGTGCGCTGCACAGGATCGCGGCACCGAGTATCCATCGCATGTGTTGCATGATCACGCCTCCACCGGGGAAAGTCCCACGATAGTGCGCCATCGACACGTTGTGTGCATGACCTGTGGGCTATGGCCCGGCGGGCCGGCGCGGCGCCACGCCGGCCCGTTGGCGGGTGGCGTCAGCGCAGGGTGTAGCCGGCCACGCGCCAGACCTTGTCGCTGTCCAGGTGGAACGAGATCAGTTCGCGCACCGGCCGCGGCGCCTTGGCGAAGTGGGTGGCGTAGCTGACGTTGACGTACACGCCGGCCGGCACCTTGCCGCCCTTCGAGGCGGTGCGGGTGATCGCCTGCAGCCTGCGTTCGCCCGCTGCGCCGAGCTTGCTGCGATCGGAACTCACGCCGCTCACGAAATCGCTCTTGCTGGTGGACTGCTTCGCCACGCTGGAGGACTGGTCCCAGATATCGCCAAGCTGGTTCTGGTCGACCATCTGCGCGATGCGCAACGCGGCCTGTGCCATCTGCACGTTCTGCTTCTCCAGCAGGGCCTTCTGCTGTGGCGTCAGCGTGCTGGCCGCCTGGGTTTTGGCCGGGGTTGCCGGCGCCGGCGACTGTGCGAACGCGCCGGCCGCGGCGCCGAGCAGCAAGGCGGTCAGCAGGGTCTTCTTGAGCATGCGATGGGTCTCCATGAGGCGGCAGGTCGGTGCCGCACAGCTTGCACTGTCCGGACGCGCGCGTCGACGCCCTGTCGGCCGGAAATCGGGGGCGGGCGGGGCGTCTCCCTCAATGCGCTTCCACGACAGCACCCTGGGCGGCATGCGGCGGGGTGCGGCAGAACGGCACCAGCAGCAGCGCGGCGACGAACATCCACGCCATCAGCCGGAACACGTCGTCGAAGGCGAGCGTCAACGCCGTGCGCGACACCAGTCGGCCCAGCTCGCCCTGCGCCATCAGCAGGGCGTGGGAGGAATCGGCGGTGAGCTGGCCGATCCGCCCGGCCAGTTGCGCGACTACCTCGCCGGCATGGCGGCCGCTTTCGCCCAGGCTCTCGCCGAAGCGCGCGACGTGGATGCGGCTCTGGTCCTGCAGCCAGGTGTTGACCACCGCGATGCCGATCGCGCCGCCGAGGTTGCGCATCAGGTTGAACAGGCCCGAGGCGTAGCGCAGCTCGGCCGCGGCAAAACCGTTCAAGGCCATGTTCACGCTGGGCACGATGCACAGCATGATCGCGAAGCCGCGCAGCACCTGCGGCCAGAACAGCGCGGCGAAGCCCCATTCGGGCGTCATCGCGGAAAACATCCACAGGCTGGCGGCGAACAGCAGCAGGCCGGCGCTGATCGTCCAGCGCGCGTCGATGCGCTGCGACAGCCGCGCCGCCACCACCGTGCTGAGGATCTGCGCCAGGCCGGTGACGAATACCGTGGTGCCGATCTGCAGGCTGTTGTAGCCGCGCACGCGGCCCAGGAACACCGGCACCAGATAGGTCGCCGCGTACAGCCCGAAACCGATCACCAGGCTGAGCACGCAGGCCAGCACGAAGGTGGACTGGCGGAACGGCGACAGCCGCACGATCGGCCCGGACGAACGCAGCGAGCGCTCGAGGAACAGCGCGAACCCCACCAGCGAAAACCATGCCGCAGTGGCGATCGCCGGGTCGCCCAGCCACTCGTGGCGCGGGCCTTCCTCCAGCACGTATTCGAGCCCGCCAAGGAACACCGCCATCGCAACCAGGTGCACGTAGTCGATCTGCTTCAGCATCGCCAGGTTCGGCCGGTCCACCCTCACCAGCAGCATCGACAGCACGGCGACGGCCACGCCCGGCACGATGTTGACGTAGAAGATCGAGCGCCAGCCGACCACCTCGGTGAGCCATCCGCCCACGGTCGGCCCCAGCGTCGGCGCCAGCACCGAGACCATGCCGAGGATCGCCGGGATCAGCGCGCGCTGCTTCCCGGTGAACAGCGCAAAACCGGTGGCGAACACGGTCGGCACCATCGCGCCGCCGACGAAGCCCTGGATCACCCGGAACACGGTCATCGACTGGATGTCCCAGGCCATTCCGCACAGCGCGCTGGCGAGCGTGAACAGCGCGGCCGACAGCGCGAACAGCCAGCGCGTCGACAACGCCTGCGCCAGGAAGGCGGAGAACGGGATCATCACCAGTTCCGCCATCAGGTAGCCGGTCTGCACCCAGCTGATCTCGTCCGGTCCGGCCGAGAGTCCGGCCTGGATCTCGTTGAGCGAGGCGGCCACGATCTGGATGTCGATCAGCGCCATGAACATGCCGAACGCCATCACGCCGAAGATCAGGAATTTGCGCGGCAGCGGCAGGTCGGCGGGGGCGACCGGGGTGGCTTGGGAGGTGGTGGCGAGGGCGTTCACGGGCAGCTCTTGCATCGGTGGGAAATCGTAGTATGATGATCATCATATTAAAAAGCGAGGCCGTCATGCGCTACGACACCGAACACAAGCAGAAGACCCGCGAGCTGGTGCTGCAGGCCGCGGCGCGCGCGATCCGCAGCGACGGCCCGGATCGCGTCGGCGTGGCCGGCGTGATGGCCGAGGCCGGACTGACCCACGGCGGCTTCTACGCCCATTTCAAGTCCAAGGACGAGCTGGTCGCCGCGGCGATCGGACAGATGTTCGAGCAGGCACGTGCGCGGCTGGAACACGAAACCGCCGATCGCGACCCGGCCGAAGGGCTGGCGGCCTACGTCGACTTCTACCTGTCGAAGAAGCATCGCGACGCGCGCGGCTTCGGCTGCCCGATGGCCGCGCTGGCCTCGGACGTGCCGCGGCTGTCCGGACCGGCGCGCGAGCAGTTCGCGCTCGGCGTGCAGCACTCCACCGCGGGACTGGCCGGCAAGCTGGCGCTGCTGGGTCATGCCGAACCCGAAGCCGGGGCGCGTTCGATGATCGCCGAGCTGATCGGCGCACTGTCGCTGGCGCGCATCGAGCCAGATGCGAAACGCTCCGACGCGATCCTCGCCGCCTCGCGTGCGCAGCTCAAGCAGCGCTTCGGCATGAAGGCGTCGCAGCGATGAGCGCCGACGGTACTTCGGGCACACCCGCGACCGCCGCCGCGGCGCGCCCGCGCACACCATGGTCGCGCAAGCCGCTGCTGGTCGGGGCCGTGGCCCTGGTGGTCGCGCTCGCCGGCGCCTGGTGGATCGCCGCGCCCAAGCGCAGCGTCTCCACCGACAACGCCTACCTGCAGGCCGACAGCTCGGTGGTCGCGCCCAAGGTGCGCGGGCTGGTTGCCGCGGTGCTGGTGCAACACGACCAGCGCGTGCATCGCGGCGATCCGCTGCTGCGCATCGACGCGGAGGAATTCGACGCTCGCGTGGCATCGGCCACGGCGAACCTGCAGAGCGCGCGGGCCTCGGTCGCTGCGGCGAAGGCCGCACTGATCGCGCTCGACGCGCAGGAACGCCTCGCGGGCTCGAACATGCGTGCGGCGCAGACTTCCATCCGCTCGTCCGATGCGCAGCAGAAGCAGGCCGAGGCCGACCGTCAACGCTACGACGCGCTGATCGCCAGTGGTGCGGTGTCGCGCAGCGCGGCCGAACAGTTCCGCACGGCGGCGATCACCGCCCAGGCCAATGCGGAACACAGCCGCGCCCAGTTTGCCGTCAGCCGCGATGCGGCGTCGGTGACGCATGCGAGCCGGCTCGCCCTGCAGGCCGGGCTTGCCCAGGCCGAGGCCGGCGTCGCCACCGCGAAGGCCGCGCTCGAGCTGGCCCGGCAGGATCAGGCCAACACCTTGATCCGCGCACCGATCGACGGCGTGGTCGGCGACCGCCAGGTCGAACCGGGCGATTACGTGCAGCCGGGCTCGCGCCTGCTCACCGTGGTGCCGCTGGACGCGTTGTACGTGATCGCGAACTTCAAGGAAACCCAGACCGCGCGCATGATGGTCGGCCAGGACGCCAGCGTGGAGGTCGATGCGCTGCCCGGTCAGACCCTGCACGGCCACGTCGAGAGTTTCGCGCCGGGCTCCGGTTCGCAGTTCTCGTTGCTGCCGTTCGAGCCGGGCACCGGCAACTTCACCAAGATCGTGCAGCGGGTGCCGGTACGCATCCGCTTCGATCCGGGCCAGGCCGCGCTGGCGCGGCTGCGGCCGGGCCTGTCCAGCACCGTCAGCGTGAAGCTGGGCGGATCGCCCTCCATGCAGGCGGCGCGCTGAACAGGCGCAACACCGTCATCACCCGCAAGAAACGGATAGGCCGCGCGGGTCGCGGCCAGCAAAGTCCCACTCCCACTTCTCCGAGGTTCCGACTCATGAAAATCCAGAACAGTGTCGCTTTCGTCACGGGCGCCAATCGCGGGCTCGGGCTCGCCTACGCGCAGGCCTTGCTGGCCGCCGGCGCGCGCAAGGTCTACGCCGGCGCGCGCGATCCCTCGACCGTGCCATCGTTGGACGGCCTGGTGCCGGTGCGACTCGACGTCAACAACGCCGCCGACATCGCCGCGGCCGCCGCGCAGTGTGGCGACGTCGACCTGGTGATCAACAACGCCGGCGTCATCGGCGGCGACAGCCTCCTCGGCGACAACGGCGTGGACGCGCTGCGCGCCGTGATGGAAACCAACCTCTACGGCGTGCTTGCGGTGAGCCGCGCGTTCGCGCCGGTGCTGGGCCGCAACGGCGGTGGCGCGCTGGTCAACATGCTGTCCGCCCTGAGCTGGGCCAGCCTGCCGGGCACCGGCGACTACTCCGTCTCCAAGGCCGCCGCGTGGGCGCTCACCAACGGCTTGCGCAACGAGTTGCGCGGGCAGGGCACCCAGGTCGTCGCGGTGCATGCGGGCTACATCGACACCGACATGGTGAAGACCGTCGAGGCGCCGAAGTCGAAGCCCGCCGACGTCGCGCAGGCGGTGCTGGCCAGCGTCGAGGCCGGTGCCTCGGAAGTGCTGGCGGATGACACCGCGCGCTACGTCAAGGCCGGCTTCGGCGCGACTCCGTCGCTGTATCTCGGCAGCGCCGGCTGATCATCTCTCGATGCGGTAGTTGAGGCTGGCGCGGCTGAATTCGGTGGCCTGCTGGGCCTCGAAGTTCCAGCGCCGGCTGAGCCGGTAACGCAGGGTGATCACTTCGCCGGGTTCGAACAGGCCCACGCCGTAGCTGAGATACAGCCGCGGCGACAGGTACTTGCCCACGGTGAACGCGGAGCTGCCGCCGAGCGCCTCGTTGCTGGACACGCCGATGTCGTCGACGCCCAGCTTCGAGCCGATGCTCTTGGCCAGCAGGTCGCCGGCGGCCGAGCCCAGCGCCTGGGCGGCGGCGCCGACCATGTCGCCTTCGCCGCCCTTGACCTGCGACAGCGGCTTGCCGGTGACCAGGTAGGACAGCGCGTCGGACTGCTCCATCACCGGGTTGGAGAACACGGTGAGGACCGGCCGCTGCGCGGTGCCGGAGACCAGCAGGCCGACTTCCTGGCCTTCGTCGATGGTGGCGTTCGGATTGAGCTTGCGCACCGCACGGATGTTCAGGCCCGGGTTGTCGATCGGCGTGCTGGCGAACAGCAGCTGGCCGTGCTGGATGGCGAGATCCTGGCCGTAGGCGCGATAGGTGCCGTTCACCGCGATCTGGCCCTGGCCGGTGGTGGCCCGGCCGGGGCGATCGATCACGGTGAGCACGCCGGTCACGGTGCCGTTCAGCCCCATGCCCACCACGTGGGTCCTGCGGCCGAGGTCGACCTTGACCACCGCGCTGAGCGGCAGTTTGCTGGCGGCCTCCTGCTGTTGCTTCTCGTCGACCACGACCACGTCGGGCGATGCCTGGGTCGCGCCGGCGCCGGGCAATTTCTCCGCATTGATGTCGGCGCTGTCGATGGCCAGCGAACCACCGAGCTCGATGCCGCTGGCGTCCTGCTTCAGGGTGAGGTCGGGCGAAATCACGGCTTTGGCCGCGGGGATGTCGACCGCGGTGAACTGGCTGCCCTTGAGGCTCAACGAGGTTTGCGCCCCTTCGCCAAGTCCGGCGCTGCCGTTGATCGCCACGCTGCCCTTGCCCGACTTCACGCTGCCCCGGATCAGGAACTGGCGGGCGTCGCTGGTGCTGACCACGAGCTGGCCATCGCTCAGCTTGAGTCCCGCCGACGGCAACTCCGCGGCAAGATCCGCCACGCTGGCCTGGCCAATGACGGCCGGCTGCTTCAGCGTGCCGCCGAAGCGGAAGTTCCCGCTGGCGCCGCCCTTGACCCCGGCCACCTCGCTGCTGAACAACTCGATGAAGGCGAGGTTGTTCAGACGCAGGTCGAGCTGGCCACCCAGCACCTGCTGCGTGCCACTGATGGTGAGCTGGCCGTCCAGACGGCCACCGTCATCGAGTCCCGCGTGTGCCTCGATCCGTTGTCCGCCCGGCGCGAGCTCCGCGTCCAGCCGCAATTGGCTGTAATGCAGCAGCGGCTCGTCGGTGCGGTCGGTGTAGCTGATGGTGCCCTGCGCGGAATGGATCGACGCGTTGCCGCTGAGCGCGCCCGCCGCGCTGCGCCGCAGCTTGCCACTGCCCTCCAGGACGCCATCGGCGCGCATCGGCAGGTCGGCATTGCCGGTGGCATTCAGCAGCAGGGCCAGCGGCAGCGCTTGCAGCCGGTAGCTGGCGTCGAGGTTGCCAGGCTTGTCCTGCTTCGCGGTCAGGCACAGCTGCGGATCGCCCGCGCTGAGGCACAGTTCGGACAGGCTCATCGCACCGTCGTTGTAGGCCAGCTGCGACGGCTGCAGCAGCCGCCATGGCGGCATGCCCTGCGGTTCCAGGTCCAGCGTGGACAAGGTGCCCTTCCATTGCGGGCCTTTCAGCGAACCGCGCAGGTCGAGCCGGCCCGACAGCTGGCTGCCGCGGGCGTCCAGTTGCAGGCGATGATCGGGCTGGCTGCCCTCGGCCAGCAGGTGCACCTGCTGGAACAGCAGGCCCTGCAGGTAGACGTTGCGGGTCTGCAGGTCGATCTTGCCCGCGGGATGGCTGATGTCCGGCACGCCCACGATCAGCTGCAAGCTGTCGGCCTTCTGTTGCTGCCATGACAAGGCCTGCCCGTGCAGCTGGCCGTTGATGCTCAAGCCTGGTGGCCTGCCGGCAATGGAGAAATGGCCGTCCAGACGTCCGCCGGCATCCGGCAGCCAGTCGCCCAGCGAGGCGACTGCCAGATCCAGCGCGACGTCGTTGCTGTTGCCGGGCTTGCCGACCAGGTGGATGTTGCTGCGGCCCGAGGCCAGCTCCAGCTGGCCGTCCACCACCTCGTCCGGGGACAGGTGCAGCTGGCCGCTGCCGTTGACGCTGCGCTCGCGCAGCCTGCCGCCCAGTTGGCGGATCTCCAGCGTGGCGTCCGGGCCGTTCGGCGGCAGGCTGCCGTGGCTGGCGATGTCGAAATCCAGCGCGCCGTTCCAGCCGGCAAACAGTTGGCCCGGGTCGAGCTGGTCGGCGCTGGCTTCGGCCTGCCATGCCAGCACCGGCTGCAGGGTGAGCATGCCGCTCGCCTGCAGGCCGCCCCGGGCCTGCTTCAACGCCAGCGTGTGCAGGTTGATCCGTTGTGGTGTGCCGTCGAGGTCGAGCGTGAGCGCCGCCAGCTTGCCGGGCGGGCCGACGCGCACGTCGCCGCTGGCGCGGTAGCTGTCGAGGCTGCCGCTGGCCTTGAGTTCGCCCTGGCTGGCCAGCTCCTGGCCGACCAGGTCGGCGGGCAGTTGCAGCTCGCTCCAGCGGATGTCCAGCTCGGCGCTGAGCGGCTTGGCGGCCAGCTGCACGTTGCCGCTGGCTTCCAGCTTGCCCTTGATCTGCGGCGAGCCCAGCGTGAGCTGCTGCAGGGTGAGCACCTGGAAATCGCGGCTGAGCGACGCCCGCAGCGGCTGCAGCAGGAGCTGGTAGTCGTTGAGCTCCAGCCGGCCATCGAGCGTGCCGCTGTAGCGATCGCCATGGCCTTGCAGCGCGAGCGCCACGGTCTTCAGCGAGCTTTCGCCCAGCACGGGTTTCGGATCGAAGCGCGGCGCGTCGAGCTTGCCCGTCCAGGCGTAGTCGCCACCCTGGGTCAGCGCCAGTTGCAACCGCAGCGGCGTGGGCGCGGTGAGCCTGAAATCCAGCGTGGCCTGTTTGCCGTCGCTGTGCACGTCGAGGCTGCCGGCGTATTCGGTGGTGCCGACCTTCCAGGCGAAGGCCGCCTTGCCGTTGCCGTGGTAGGGCGTTCCCAGCACCAGCAGGCCATCCAGGTCGACGTGCCCATCGGGCGCCTGCAGCGCCAGCTGACGCACCTCGATGCCCTGGTTGCTCCAGCGGCCAGCAAGATCGAGCCGGTCCGAGGCGAACACCGGCTTGCCGGCCTGGCTCACCTTGACGCTGCCCACGTGCGCGCGATCGAAGATGATCTCCAGCGGCGGCTGCAGCGAAAAGCTGCCGCTGCTCTTGGCCTTGTCGGCGGCAGGCGCGGGCAGGCTCACCTCGACGCCATCGGCGTCCAGCGCCAGCACGTGGACGCGCTTGGCCAGCAGCGGCCACAGGCGCAGATCCAGATGCGCCTTCGCCAGCGAAACCACGGTGCCCTTGCCGTCGTCATAACGCACGCCGGCGAGATCGAGCGGGCCGATCAGCCGACCCGTGGCCTGGCGCACCTGCAGCGCGCCGTCGGTGGCGCCTTGTGCCCGCGCCAGCGCGAAGCGCAGGCCCGCGCCGGTGCCGAGCAGCCACCACAGCGCTGCCGCCGCGACCAGCATCAGCGCGGCGAAGGCGATGGCGATGCGCTTGAACCACTTCATGAATACGATGCCTTCCGTTTCCTTCGGTTATTGCGTTTTTTACTTCTTGCGATGCCACCTTCTACCCAAAGTTGCAAAAGGGCAGTCCTGCCCTTTTGCAACTCGCCGGGTCCGTTGCACGAACCCGGCTCCGCCGCATCGACCACGGCGTGGTCGATGCGCGTGCGATCCATCCCTGGATCGCCTGTGAGCGGCCGCCTGTGCCAGCCACTCACAAATCCGGTCCGATCACCAGATGCAGCTGGATGCCGTGGGCGCGGTCGTCGTGGATCGGCGTGCCCAGATCGACGCGGATCATGCCCACCGGCGAGCGCCAGCGCAGGCCCAGGCCGGCGCCGATCTTCGGGCGGTAGTCGGTGCCGCGGAACGCGTTGCCGGCGTCGACGAAGGCGGCCATGCCCCAGTTGCGGGTGAAGTAATGCTCGACCTCGGTGCTGGCGACCAGCAGGCTGGTGCCGCCGATGACGCGGTCGTCGCTGTTGCGCGGGCCGATCGACTGGTAGCCGTAACCGCGCACCGAACGGTCGCCGCCGGCGAAGAAGCGCAACTGCGGCGGCAGCGCGGAAAAGTCGTCGGTGTGGGTGATGCCGAAGCTGCCCCGCAGGATCAGCCGGTTGCGCGATTTCGCGCCGAACGCGCGGATCCACTTCGCGTCGGCGGTGAACTGGCTGAAGCTGGCGTCGGACAGCAGGTCGCCGGCGGTGCTGCGCACGGCCATGCCGAGCAGCCAGCCGCGTCGCACGAAATCGGGGTTGTCGGCCTGCTTGCGGGTCAGCGAGGCCTCGCCGAATACCAGGGTGCTGCGGCCGTGCTCGATGCCGGGCGTGTTGTCCGGCTCGCTGCCGCGCTTGCCCACGGTGAAGGTGCCGGCCAGCGCATGCACGCCCAGGGTGCGGGTCCAGCCATGCCACTGGCGGGTCTCGTTGCCGACCAGCTCCAGCGTGCGCGACTGCGAGGTGGCGGTGTTGGCGTCGCGGAAGTTGGCGCCAACGTTGTAGCTGCGCTGGTTGTCGCCGGGCATCGGGATCGAGTACAGCGTGGACAGCGTCTTCAGCTTCTGCGCCAGCACCAGCTCGTTCTTCCACTTGTGGCCGCGCCGGTTGACCCAGCGCCGCTCGAGGCCGCCGCGCACGCCGAAGCCGGTGTCGGTGCCGATGAACGGGCCGCCGGTGTAGATCGAGCGCTTCGCCGGCGCCAGCTGCACGGTGACGTCGACCACGCCGTCCTTCGCCTCGTCGATGTCCGGCAGCACGTTGACCACCGCGAAGTAGTCAGCGCCGTTCAGCGCCTGCTGCAAGGCCAGCAACTGGTCCTGGGCGAAGTAGTCGCCGGACTTGAACGGTACGTAGCGGTCGAGGAAACCGTCGTTGAACTGCGAACCCTCGAAGTGCACCCGGCCGTAGCGGAAGCGCGGTCCCGCATCCCATGCCAGCTTGATCGCCGCGCTGTGGTTGGCGCGGGTTACCTCGACGCGATGGGTGACCAGGCGCGCGTCGAGGAAGCCGTTGGCGGTGAGCTGCGCGCTCAGCGCGTCGCGCGCGCGTTCGTAGGCGCCGTGGTCGAGGGTCTGGCCCTTGAGCCGTTCGATCGCGCGCCGGGCCCGGCGCAGCGGGGCGAGCTTCGACGCGGATTCGTCCAGTTGCAGCTCGACGTCGGTGACCTTCACCGGTTCGCCCGGCTTCACGTGCAGGATCACGTGCCAGTCCTGGCCGACCTGCTGCAGCTCGTCGGTGACGGTGGCATCGTAATAGCCGTAGGGTTGCAACGCCGCCCTGACCTGGTCGGGGGCGCGTTCGACCAGGCGCCGGACCTGGGCGTCGCTCACCTCGCGTTTCGCGTATTGCGACAGCTCGACACCGGAAATCGCCGCGGCCTTCAGCGGGTCCGCCACGCCATCCACCGTCAACTGCACGCCGGCGTGGGCTGCGGTAGCCCACAGCAGCAGCGGCAGCAGCGGGCTCAGGCGTCGTGGGGATCGGCGCATGCGTGGGGTTCCGTCCTCGATGGCGTGTTCGCGGGGTGCGGGCAGCTTACCGAAGTTGGTGTTCGCTTCGTATGAATGGCCCGATCAGCGCGACATCAGGACAAGCGCGTCGCGCCTGATGGCGCATCAACCGGCCTTGTCGCCGGCCTTGTGCGCGATCCACGCGCCGGTCACCGCCGACACGTACGGAATGGATTGCGCGGCGAGGATGAACATCCACAAGGTGCCTTCGATGTAGCGCGTGCCGTAGCCCAGCGCCATGCCGATCACGCACAGCGCCAGCGCGATCGCCATCAGCAGCTCCTCGCGCACCGGGGCGAACGCGGCGAAGTTGCTGCCGCCCAGGCGCCGGCTCTTGGCGGTCACCACGAACGAGGTCTTCTCGCGGGTGAGGCCGTGCAGGATGCCGCGGGCGATCGCGTGGGACAGGCCCATGCTGGCCAGCGAAGCCATCAGTGTGTCGTACCAGCTGCACGGGACGCGGGCGCGATACAGCACGATGCCGAAGATCGCCTTGGCGAAGAAGAAGCCGATCACCGGGATCAGGAACAGCTGCATCGGCAGGCTGAAGTATTGCGGATACGCAATCATGCCCGCGGTCCAGAACAGCGCCATCAGGGTGAAGATCAGGTGCAGCGCGTCGGCGAACCAGCTGAACCAGCCGGTGAGGAAGTGGAAGCGCTGGCCAGCCGACAGCGGCCCTCGCTGCGTCATCCAGTCCCAGCGCCCCTTGAGGATCTGCATCGCGCCGAATGCCCAGCGGTAGCGCTGGCTCTTGTACGCCTTGAAGTCGGCCGGGGTCAGGCCCTTGCCCATCAGCTCGTCGACGTAGACCAGCTCGTAGCCCGCGTGCATCAGGCGCAGGCCGAGTTCCGCGTCCTCGCAGATGGTCCACTCCGACCATCCGCCGGTGCCTTCCAGCGCGGTGCGCCGGACCATCGTCATGGTGCCGTGCTGGATGATCGCGTTGCGCTCGTTGCGATGGTGCATGCCGATGCGGAAGAAGCCGTCGTATTCCCATGCGGTCATCCGCCGGAACGCGTTGTGTTCGAACTCGCGATGCGCCTGCGGGCACTGCACCACGGCCACCTTGGGGTCGTGGAAATAGCCGGTGAGGGTGGCCAGCCAGTCGGCGCGCACCTCGTAATCGGCGTCGATCACCGCCACCACGTCGGCGGCCGGATCGGTTTCCTTCAGGCCGAAATTCAGTGCGCCGGCCTTGTAGCCGGGCCATGGCTCCAGGTGGAAGAAGCGGAAACGCTTGCCGAGTTTCTCGCAGTAATCCTTCACCGGCTGCCATACCGCCGGGTCCTTGGTGTTGTTATCGATCACCAGCACTTCGAAGTTGGCGTAATCCAGCGCGGCCAGCGAGTCGAGCGTGATGATCACCATCTCCGGCGGCTCGTTGTAGCAGGCCAGGTGGATCGACACGAACGGCTGCTTTTCCGGCGGATCGGGCGTGAGCATGCCGGCGTGGCGCATCCACTGCGGTCGCCACAACACTTCGGTGAACTCGAAGCCATTGATCAGCAGGATCGCGAGGATCGCGATCTGCGCGGGGAACAGCAGGGTGAGCATGGTCCAGTCGACCCAGCTCAGGTAGAAGTTGAACGGCAGCGTGGCCGACCAGGTCAGCAGGCCGCAGGCCAGCTGGATCAGCGCGCAGAAGAACAGCTTGCCCATCAGCCGGAAGCGGCTGAAGCGGCGGGCGAACAGGATCATCGGCAGCAGCGCCAGCAGGCTGGCGGCCAGTGCCTTCCACGGCCAACCGGTGTCCTCGGTGACCGGGCCGGTCAGCGGGAATTTCATCTGGCGGTCGGCGTTGAACATGCCCCAGTACGCGCCGGTGCGGCCTTCGCCCAGGTTTTCCTTCCACGGCTGGTCGAACGCTTCGAGCAGGTAGTAGTCGATGTGCTGTTGCTTGGCGACGTTCATCCAGTCACGGATGAAGATCGCCTCGTTGGACACCGACGGATCGGCGTACTCGTGCCGGTCACCGTTCGACGGCCAGCCGATTTCGCCGACCACCACGGGCTTGTCCGGAAAGTGCTGGCGGACCTGGTCGTAGGCACCCAGCGCGGCCGGCACCGAATCCTTGCGCGCGATGCCGTTCCAGAACGGGAACAGATGGATGGTGATGAAATCGACGTGCTGGGCCAGCTCGGGATACTTCAGCCAGATGTAGTCCGGCTCGGCGATCGACACCGGCTGGTGCACGGCCGCGCGCACCCGGTCCAGGTAGGCCATCATCTGTTCCGGCGTGAGGTCGTTGCGGAACAGCACCTCGTTGCCCACGATGACGCGAGTGATCGTGTCCGGATAGGCGCGCGCCTTGGCGATCAGCAGCTCGATCTCGCGTTCGTTGTTGTCCAGCCGCTTGTCGATCTCGGCGCCGGCCATCACCTTCAGGCCTTCGGCCTGCGCCAGCCGGTACAGCTGCGGGTTCTGCTGCATGGTGTACGTGCGCACCCGGTCGCTGTACTTGTGCAGCAGCTTCAGGTCGGCGGCGATGTCGTCTCTGCTGGGATAGTCCTGCTTGAACGGGCTCTGGTAGCGCTGGAACACCGACAGCGAGAAACCGCCGATCCTGCCGTGCCAGTCATCCGGACCGTGCGGCAGGTTGCCGTACCACCACAGCCCGATGTTCATCGCCGCCACGACCAGCGCGAGCAGGATCGCAGTGAGCAGCGGATATCGGCTGTTGTGGTTTGCTGCGGTGATGCTCAAGAGATCCCCAGGGAGGCTTCGCCGGACTGGCGACCGAGCCGCAGAAGCTTAGCGAATTTGAGACCAACGGCCAATGAATCCCGGGGCGGGGAGAACTTCGTCCGCAAGCGACGGCCTTCGCGAGGCCGGGCGCGGCCGTCTCCGCGGGAGCTTGTCGGCCGGTGGTTGCGGCGATCGGGTCGAGATTGTGACCGGCACGGGCCCGGGCGATCGGCATCCTGCAGGTGGCCCGTCTTGATGCCGATCACAGTTCATGCGGGTGTGCCGGTGGCTCTTGAAGGCCTGAGGCAGACCCGGTGACGCGGCGGCGCCTGTCTGCAAGTCGTTGTTGCGGGGAAAGGTTGTGGCGGCGGGCCGGCATGCGCTGCAGCGGTCGGCGGGCAGGAACCGCTTCGTCAATAAGAAACTGTCTTATGGCGCCGAAGGGACATGATCCGAACAATGCGCGGCTCTCGTGCCGGGTGCAGCCTGTTCGGCTCATCGTGGCTCGCTGGTCAGGGACGGGCGAGGTGTTGCTGCGCCCTTCCATCGAACAGGCCAGAGCGAGCCGGTCAAACCAGGAATGTCTCGGCAGCCTGATCTGCTGATGGAGTGCCCTCGCCCGATCGTGTAGGTAGTCGAGCCGCCTTGCGGCAAGGCGCATCACATTTCGGCGGAATGGGCTGCTGGCCGGCATCCGCCAGGCAATCTTCCTGAAGGCAGCAAGCATGCAGAAAATGCTGAAAATGCGCATGAATGAAGTCGGGCAGGCCAACAGTGTTCTTGTCGACGCTGCCGCCACATTCACCCAATTCATGTCGCGGTTTCCATGAATCCTTGCGGGCCGAAAGCATGAAGTTCAAATATGGTTTTCCGCCTCAGGTTGGCTGCGATCTGTCCGATGCGAATCGGCTGATAGAAAATTATGGGCGACTGCACGTCGTGGCCACACTGCTCGGACTGCTCCTGGTTGGGCCATGCCTGTACCTCGCCTGGTCGCTGCTGTGGCCGCACAGCTGGGCTCTTGGCGTCTTTGACCAACCTCCCGGCATCTTCATCGGGACTCTGGTCGGCATAGTCATCGTGCATGAGTTCATTCACCTGCTGGCATTGCCCGGTTCCGGTCGTGGCGACCGCTCATGCATGGGATTTGATCCGAAAACGCATCTTCCCTATGTGGCCTATCTGGGCGAATTGAGCCGGCCAAAAGCGGTGATGGTGGCATTCATGCCGATGCTGGTGCTGACGCTGCTGCCATTTTCCCTGGCCTGGATGGTGCCCGCCCCATACCTGCCCATGCTTTCGTCGTTGTCCATATTGAATGGAACCGCCGCGAGCGGCGACGTGTGCATCATCTTTCTGCTGCTCTGCAAAGTACCGCGCCGCGCGGTCGTTCTGGGAGAGTTCTATGGGTTTCGCCACGGCTGATGCCGCACCGGTTCGCTACTCGGCGGTGGGTCAGTGTCGAGCGACCTGGAGGGAGTCTGCTGACTTCGCAGGACGGGCCTGGGCATGGCCTGCCCATGCCGCAGACGTCGCCGCGGTGGGAAGGGTGATCAGGTTGGGCATCGAACGGACGACCTGTCCCGCCACCATGGGAAGTGAAGGTTTCCCGATTGCGACCGCAGCGGTCTGGCGCGACATGCCGCATTCGCAAGCGGGTGCATCGATATCATTACGGAGGTGCGGCTCCGGCAACGGATCTGCTCGGGACGACGCATGAAAAAGCATGGCTTCATGGCTGGGATATTGATCATCACCGCGCTGTTCAGTCAGTGCGCATGGGCCGGATGGACCCGGTCTTCCGGCTCGACCATACGGTTCGAGGGGGATATCGAAAAGGTTCGTACGAACAATATCTGGCGGTCGCCAGGGGTGGCTTTGCCAGAGTGCTGCTCAACAGCAGCGGTGGTTACCCCTCCGTGGCGTTGAAGATTGCCAGGGACATCCAGGCGCATCCGGATGTCGAAGTCGACGTGAAAGGGGTGTGCGTTTCCGCGTGCGCAAGCTATCTGGCCATCGCCGGACAGCATCTGAAGATCGAATGCGATTCGGTGGTCGCGTGGCACGGCGGCCTCGGCAACCCGGAAGACGAGGCGCGATCCATGCGCGCCGAGAACATCCCGGAGGGGCTGGTGGTTGCGTATGCGGCCTGGCTCAAGGCATTTCATGCCGACGAGTCGGACTTCTATGTTCGCGCCGGCGTGGATATCGCCTTGCTCGCCGATTCGGAGAAGGCTGTCAGCGCCCTCGATCTGGACGAAAGCTACACGCTGGACGCCGTGACTGGCGAGTACTCGTATTCGACATCCGCCGGGGTCTGGGTGCCGTCGATGCGTTCGTTGAAAAAGTATGGCGTGAAGGACCTGAAGTATTGCCGCGATGACGGCGCGACCGAAGTCGGCAAGGCGCTGAAGAAAAATGGCTATCCGGTGAAATTCTCCACCGCCACGTTCCGTTGAATGGCCGGTGTGATCCGGTACCCGTGCATGCGACAAGGAAGAACAAATGCGCCGCTCACCGCCAGCCGATGATGGCGCACCTGCCGGCTCATGCCGGCAGGTGCGTTCCGGAAATGAACCATGAGTCCCGACACGTTTGAAATGCTGGCCATGATCACCCTCGTGGTGGGCTTCTATGTCGTCTGCATGCGGCTGGGCGAACTGCATTCGCAACTGCGCAAGCTGGAAAGGCGCCTGCTCGGCGACAGCGAAGCCGACCTGGCGAAGCTGGCCGAGATCCGGTCGCTGGCCGTGTCCGGCAAGCAGGGGCGCGCCGTGGCTGCCCATCGCCGATATTTCGGAACCAGCCTGGCCGAGGCCACCGATGCGGTGCGGAAACTTGATGGTGACGCTGCGGCGCGTGGCGCCTGAGCCGACCTGACGCCGGCCTGCCTGCGGGGCGAATGAGTCGGCACGGCGAAGTCCGGGCATGGGTTTTGGGTTAGAGTCCGCGCTGTAGCCGCTTTTTCGGCGGCGTTCGCAGTGGTCGTCCGTTCGCGGCGCAAGGCGCTGCATGTCTCGGGGGATCACGTGCGACAACTTACCTGGCGTTTCCTTTTGCTCGCCCTGGTTTTTCTGGCGCTGAGCCGGCTCGGCCTTGCGTTGTGGCTGTGGCCGCGTGTAGGGCCGGCGGGCGGCTTGTGGCCGGTAATGTCTGGCGGGCTGCGCATCGATCTGAGCCTGCTGGCGATGATCTGTGCGCTGCCGGCCCTGCTGTCGCCGTGGCTGGGGCATCGGCCCCGGGCCGCGCGCATCACCGCGTGGTGGTATCGGCTGTGGTGGATGCTGTTCGTGCTGCTGGAGCTGTCCACGCCGCAGTTCATCCTGGAATACGACACCCGGCCCAATCGCCTGTACGTGGAGTACCTCAATAGTCCGCACGAGGTGTCGGCGATGTTGTGGCATGGCTACAAGGGCGTGCTGCTGTTCGCCCTGGTGGGTCTGCTGTTGCTCGGCTGGGTCGGCTTTCGTGTGTTGCGCACGCAACTGGTCGATGCGCGCCTTCGCCTGCGCTGGCGGCCGTTGCTGACCGCGGTGATGTTTCCGCTGCTGTTCCTGGCGGGACGCGGCACGCTGGAGCATCGCCCGCTGAATGCGTCGATGGTAGCGTTCAGCGATGACGCGATGGTCAACACGTTGCCGCTGAATTCGCTGTACAGCGTGATCAATGCGATCCGCGGCATGCACAACGAGCGCTCGTCGGCGACACTGTACGGGCCGATGCCCGAAGCGGAAATGCAGCAACTGGTGCGCGAGGCGTCGGGGTTCGAGGGGCCGATGCCCGATCCGCAGCATCCCAGCTGGCATGTGCAGCGCGCCTCGAAGCGGCCGGCCGAGCCGCTCAACCTGGTCATCATCGTCGAGGAAAGCCTGGGGGCGCAGTACATCGGCGCGCTGGGCGGCGAGCAGCTGTCGCCGCAGTTCGACGCGCTGGCGAAGGACGGCTGGCTGCTGGCGCGGACCTACGCCACCGGCACGCGCTCGGTGCGCGGGCTGGAGGCGATCACCACCGGTTTCCTGCCCACGCCGGCGGAAGCCGTGCTGAAGCAGCCGCGCAGCCAGCGCGGCTTCTTCACCCTGGCCGGCCTGCTCGGCGAGTTCGGCTACCACTCGCGCTTCATCTACGGCGGCGAGGCGCACTTCGACAACATGAAGTCGTTCTTCCTGGGCAACGGCTTCGACGAAGTGATCGACCAGCCGAAGTTCGAGGTGAAGCCCGCCTTCGTCGGCTCGTGGGGCGCGTCCGACGAGGACATGTTCAACGAGCTGCACCATCGCCTGATGCAGGGCGGCGGGCAGCCGCAGTTCACGCTGGCCTTCAGCGTCTCCAACCACACGCCGTGGGAATACCCGAGCGGACGGATCGAGGCGAGCGACCCGGCGGCGAGCGTGCAGAACACGGTGCGCTACGCCGATTGGGCGATCGGCCGGTTCTTTGCGAAGGCGAAGCTGTCGCCGTACTGGAAGAACACCGTGTTCCTGGTCGTGGCCGACCACGATTCGCGAGTGTTCGGCGCCAGCCTGGTGCCGGTGCGACACTTCCACATTCCCGCGCTGATCCTCGGTGCGGGCGTGCCAGCCCAGCGTGACGAACACCTCGTCAGCCAGATCGACCTGGCGCCCACCCTGCTGTCGCTGATCGGCATCAGCAGCGTCCAGCCGATGCTCGGTGCCGATCTCACCGTGCATTACCCGGGCCGCGCCATCATGCAGTACGGCGACAACTACGGTTATCTGAAAGGTGACCAGTTGCTGGTGCTGCAGCCGGGCCAGCCCGCGGCGCAGTTCCACTATGAGGTGGCCGACCACCAGCTGACACCGGTGGCGGTCGATCCGGTGCTGTCGAGGTTGGCGCTGGCCCATGCGTTGTGGCCCAGCTGGGCTTACTTCAACCAGCGTTACGGCTTGCCGCCGAAATCCCTCCAGCCCGCGCCCGCTCCGGCGGCGACGGTGCTGAAGCCGATGGAGCCGGACAAGTGCTGTGCCACGCGCCAGCTGTAATGGAAGAAACCCGGCGCAAGGCCGGGTTTCTGTCTATATCCAGGACGCTGGCGATCAACGCAGCAGCGAGCGCAGCATCCACGCGGTTTTTTCGTGCGCCTGCAGGCGGCCAGTGACCATGTCGGCGGTGCCGTCATCGCCGGCGGCGTTGGCGGCCTTGAGCGTATCGCGGGCGGTGGCGGCGGCGATCTCGTGGCCTTCGACCAGCTGGTTCACCATCTCCTTCCATTCCGGCACGCCCGATTCTTCCTTGATCGAGCTGAGCTTGCCGAACTGGCTGTACGAGCCCGGGGCGAACACGTCCAGCGTGCGGATGCGCTCGGCCACTTCGTCGGCGGCCAGCCACAGCTCGTTGTACTGGGTCTCGAACATCAGGTGCAGGCTGTTGAACTGCGGGCCGGTGACGTTCCAGTGGAAGCTGTGCGTCTTCAGGTACAGCGAATAGGTGTCGGCCAGCAGCTTGGACAGATGCTTGGCGACCGCTTCGCGGTCCTTCTTGGCAATGCCGATGGAAATGGCCATGTGCTGCTCCTCGATGGTGGAAGAAAACGGGTGGGTGAATGCAATGGGTCCACAGTAGCGGGTGCCAGCCCGCCGGTGAAATGAAACCTTCGTATGCCTGCGATAGCTGGTGGCTATCGGGTTGACCTGCGTCCAACAGGTATCATGCGCGGTTCGATGAATGACCATCCGCCACCACCGCCCGATTCCGCCGCCGACCCCGGCCTGCGCGACCTGCGCCGCCAACTGGATGGGGTGTCCAGCCGCGACTTCGGTCGCCTGCTGGGGCGTTGGCGCACGCTGTCGCGCCGGCCCGACGAAGGCAAGCTGGAGGCGCTGCGCGCCGATATCCAGCGTTCCGCGGCCAAACGCCGCGCCCGCGCCGCGGCCAAGCCCGAGATCCGGCTGGACGATGCGCTGCCGATCAGCGCCCGCGGCGAGGACATCGTCAAGCTGATCCGCGACCACCAGGTGGTGGTGATCGCTGGCGAGACCGGTTCGGGCAAGACCACCCAGCTGCCGAAACTATGCCTGGCCGCCGGCCGCGGCGAGGCCGGCATGATCGGCTGCACCCAGCCACGCCGGCTGGCCGCGCGCTCGGTGGCGCGTCGGGTGGCCGAGGAACTGGGCACGCCGCTGGGCGAGGTGGTGGGTTTCCAGGTGCGCTTCAACGACCAGGTGTCCGAGCGCACCCTGGTGAAATTCATGACCGACGGCATCCTGCTCGCCGAAACCCAGGGCGATCCGTGGCTCAGTGCGTACGACACCCTGATCATCGATGAAGCGCACGAGCGCAGCCTCAACATCGACTTCCTGCTGGGCTACCTGAAGCGGCTGGCGGTCAAGCGGCCGGAGCTGAAGATCATCGTCACGTCGGCGACGATCGACACCGCACGGTTCGCCGAACATTTCGGCAGCGCGCCGGTGGTCGAAGTGGAAGGCCGCGCGTATCCGGTCGAGTTGCGCTGGCGGCCGGTGGACGAGGCTCCTGTGGGAGCGGCTTCAGCCGCGATCGGCGAAGCATCGCGGCTGAAGCCGCTCCCACAACGAGCCTCCCGCCAGGACATGCAACAGGGCAGCGCCGAACACATCGCCGCGGTGCTCGACGAGATCACTCACGACGATCCGCGCGGCGACGTGCTGGTGTTCCTGCCCGGCGAGCGCGAGATCCGCGACGCGCACCAGCTGCTGTCGCGCCGGCAATATCGTGAAACCGAAATCCTGCCGCTGTACGCACGGCTCTCCGCCGGCGATCAGGACCGCGTGTTCAAGCCCGGCGTGAAGCGCCGCGTGGTGCTGGCCACCAACGTGGCCGAGACCTCGCTCACCGTGCCGCGCATCCGCTACGTGATCGACACCGGCACCGCGCGGGTGAAGCGCTACAGCCAGCGCAGCCAGCTCGAACGGCTGCATGTGGAGCCGGTCTCGCAGGCGGCGGCCGACCAGCGCAAGGGCCGCTGCGGCCGCGTGGGGCCGGGCGTCTGCTACCGCCTGTACGACGAGGCGGACTTCGCCAGCCGCGCCGCATTCACCGATCCCGAACTGCTGCGCTCGTCGCTGGCCAACGTGATCCTGCGCATGCTGGCGCTGAAACTGGGCGAGGTCGACGACTTCCCGTTCCTGGAAGCACCCGACCCGCGCGTGATCGCCGACGGCTTCCGCCGGCTCACCGAGATTTCCGCGATCGACGAGGCGCGCAAGCTCACCGCGATCGGCCGCACCCTGGCGCGCCTGCCGATCGACGTGCAACTGGCGCGCATGCTGGTCGAGGGCGAGCAACTGCACGCCCTGCGCGAGCTGCTCGTCATCGTCAGCTTCCTCAGCATCCAGGATCCGCGCGAGCGACCCGGCGATGCACGACAGCAGGCCGATACGGCGCATGCCGTGTTTGCCGATCCGAAGTCCGACTTCGCCGGCGTGCTTAACCTGTGGCGGGCCTATCACGACGCGCACGAGGAACTGACCCAGTCGAAACTGCGCGACTGGTGCTCGCGGCATTTCCTCAGCTTCATGCGCATGCGCGAATGGCGCGAGCTGCATCGGCAGTTGTTGCTGGTGGTGGGGGAGCTGGGGTGGAAGTTGGATGGAGGGCCGCAAGCCGCACGCTCTGCTCCTCCCCCTGCTGGCAGGGGGAGGTCGGGAGGGGGTAGAGCTCTTGACGTTGCTGCACAAAGTCAAAAGCGGG
>NZ_LMHR01000059.1:0-51562 GCF_001428465.1 Rhodanobacter sp. Root179
CGGAAGCGGGGTGGCCTCTCTTTGGGCCACGTTTCTCTGGCCACTCAGAGAAAGGTGGCTCGGGCGCCGCAGGCGCACGAAAGCTTTGGCTTTTGATTGTCTTGGCATTTCCAGCGGCGGCACGCTGCGTAGCGCTAGTCAAGAAACCAGATAGAGAACCAACCCTCTACCCCAAAGGGAGGCAGAGAAACGGGCTCCATGACCACCGACAGGTGACATCCGCCGCCCGATTCTGCAACCATCGACCCCTTTACGGCGTGCTCGGCGCCGCTACGGGAACCTCCATGACACAAGAACGCGCGATTCGCCGCGACGTCGGCCCGTTCGCCCTGATGCTTACCGGCCTGGGCTCCATCATCGGTTCGGGCTGGTTGTTCGGCGCCTGGCGCGCTGCGCAGATCGCCGGCCCCGGTGCGATCTGGGCCTGGGTGCTGGGCGCGGCGATCATCATGACGATTGCGCTGACCTATGCCGAGCTGGGCGCGATGTTCCCCGAGTCCGGCGGCATGGTGCGCTACGGCCATTACTCGCACGGTTCGCTGGTCGGCTTCATCGCGGCGTGGGCGAACTGGATCGCGATCGTCTCGGTGATCTCGGTGGAGGCGGAAGCGTCGGCGCAGTACATGTCGTCGTGGAAGTGGGACTGGGCGAAGGACCTGTACCACAAGGTGCCCGGCGGCCACGGCGAGCTGAGCACCAATGGGCTGCTGATTGCGGCGGTGCTGGTGGTCGCGTATTTCCTGTTCAACTTCTGGAGCGTGAAGCTGTTCGCGCGTTCGAATACGGCGATCACGTTGTTCAAGCTGGTCATCCCCGCGCTTACCGCGGTGCTGCTGATCATGACCGGCTTCCATCCGGAGAACTTCAGCGTCGGCATCCACGGCGAGCTGCACAAGACTGACTTCCCGTCGATCCTCACCGCGGTGGCGATCGCCGGCATCGTGTTCAGCTTCAACGGTTTCCAGAGCCCGGTGAACCTGGCTGGCGAAGCGCGCAACCCGGGTCGCAGCATTCCGTTCGCGATCGTCTGCTCGATCGCGCTGGCCACCGTGGTCTACGTGCTGCTGCAGGTCTCGTTCATCGGCGCAGTGCCGCGCGAGATGCTGGCCAACGTGGGCTGGCATGGCATCGACTTCTCGTCGCCGTTCGCGGATCTGGCGATCATCCTGGGCCTGCAGTGGCTGGCGACGTTGCTTTTCATCGATGCGGTGATCAGTCCCAGCGGCACCGGCATGACCTATACCGCCACCACCGCGCGCATGCTCTACGGCATGGAGCGCAACGGCACGCTGCCGAAGATCCTGGGTCGGGTGCATCCGAAGTGGGGCGTGCCGCGTCCGGCGATGTGGGTAAACCTGGCGGTGTCGTTCCTGTTCCTGTTCTTCTTCCGCGGCTGGGGTTCGCTGGCGGCGGTGATCTCGGTGGCCACGATCATCTCCTACCTCACCGGTCCGGTCAGCGTGATGACGCTGCGGCGCACCGCACCGGAACTGCACCGTCCGTTCCGGCTGTCCGGCCTGCCGATCCTGGCCGGCATCGCCTTCATCATGTCGACCGAGCTGCTGTACTGGGCGAAGTGGCCGCTGACCGGCGAGATCATCCTGCTGATGGTGGTCGCGCTGCCGGTGTACTTCTACTACCAGGCCAAGGCCGGCTGGCACGACTTCGGCCGCCAGATGAAGGGCGCCTGGTGGCTGGTCTGCTACCTGCCCGCGCTGGCCGTGGTGTCGTGGGCCGGCAGCACCACCTTCGGCGGCAAGGGTTACCTGCCGTACGGCTGGGACCTGCTGCTGGTCGCGGTGATCGGCCTGGCGTTCTACCTGTGGGGCGTGAAGTCCGGCTGGCGCACGCCGTCGGTGGAAGCGGCGCGGATGGAAGCGCATGACGATCCGGATGCGCCGCTGGTGCCACCGGACGAGGAAACCGCCGAGCGGGTCACCGGGCACTGAAACCGGCCCCTTCGTTCCACCACAGCGCGCGGCCATCGGCCGCGCGTTTTTGTTTGCGCAGCGCCCATGTCGAAAATGCGCGTGGCCATTCGTCGCCATGGCAGACTCGCGCAAACCGCCACGCCGCCCAACCCGAGGAATCACCCATGTCACCCAAGGCCTGTCGTTCGCTCAACACGCTGTGCTTCGCCGCCCTGCTCGCCTTCGGCTCGGCGGCCAGCGCCGCCACGGTCAAGTACAACATCGATCCCGATCACACCTATCCCAGCTTCGAGGCCGACCACATGGGCGGGCTGTCGGTGTGGCGCGGCAAGTTCAACCACAGCAGCGGCACGGTGATGCTGGACAAGGCCGCCGGCACCGGCACGGTGGACGTCACCGTCGACATGAAGAGCGCCGACTTCGGCCAGGACCAGCTCAACGCCGGCACCCAGGGCGAGGAACTGTTCGACACGGCGAAGTACCCGCAGGCGCACTACACCGGCAAGCTGGTCGACTTCGTCAACGGCGCGCCGACCCGGGTCAGCGGCCAGCTGACCCTGCACGGAGTCACCCATCCGCTGGACCTGAAGATCAACAGCTTCAAATGCATGCCGCACCCGATGTTCAAGCGCGAGGTCTGCGGTGCCGATGCGCTGGCCACGTTCAAGCGCGACGCGTACGGCATGGACGCAGGCAAGGCCTACGGTTTCGACATGACGGTGACCTTGCGCATCCAGGTCGAGGCGCTCGCCGAGGCGCACACCGGACACTGACCGGGGTGATCGAATAGTCTTTATAATGCTTTTTTTGGCTCAAAGACGACCTTGAAACATATTCTATTGTTTATTTAGGCCGTAATCGGGTAGGATGAACCTGTTTTATCAGGTATCGGAAACCCCGTGGAACCACTCATCGTGCAACTTCACCTGGACGGCCAGTGGCACGACGCCATGGAACTGACCTTCCTGCGACCGGCCGATGGCCACGCCAGTCCTTGCACGCTGGGCTATCTGGACGCTTACGTGTTGGCGCAACTGGATCGGCTCGGCGCCCCCACGGCGGCGGCGGTCAGCGCGACGCTGCCGCTGGACTGGAGCATCCACACCACGCCGCAGTGGCCCGCGTTCCTGTTCGACATCGAGCCGAGCGGCGCGGCGCGGCGCTTCCTGCTGCAACGCCTGGGCCTGCCAGCACGCAACGACGACGGGGCCACCGATCTGCAACTGCTGGCGCAATGCACGCCGGCACCGGTCGGGCACCTGCGCATCAAATCGGCGTTCGAGGCACTGGCCGGTCCGTCAATCGGCTTCCCGATGGCCGACGTGGTAGCCCGCGATACGCGTTTCCTGGAGTACGCCTACGAACAGGGCGCGGCGATCGGCGGCGCCACCGGCGCCGGCGGCGAAGCACCCAAGTTGCTGCTCACCGAGGACGCCGGCGGTCTGCTGCACCCGGATGCGACTCTGGACGACGCGCAGGCTCACCGGCACTGGTTCGTGAAGTTCCCGCGTGGCAACGGCGGGCCGGTCGACCAGACGATCCTGCGGGCGGAACACGACTACTATCGAGCACTGGCGAAGCTGGACATCGCCTCGGTTGGCGGTGACGCGATGCGACTGGAGGAGGCGACTCGCCCCAGCCTGTGGCTGCCGCGCTTCGACCGCAGCATTGCTGACGGCACCACCGTGCAGCGCACCGCCGTGGAATCGGTCTACGCGCTGGCCGGGGTGACTCGCCCCGGCAGCTACATGACCCATCCGCAGGCGGTCGCCGCGCTGGTCGCGGCCTGGCACGCCGCCGGCCAGGCCGGTGACGTGCCGACGTTGCTGCGCGAATACCTGCGCCGCGACCTGCTCAACCTGGCGCTGGGCAACAGCGACAACCACGGCCGCAACACCGCGGTGCTGCGCCACGCCGACTGGCTGGAACTGGCGCCGATCTATGACCTGGCGCCGATGGTGATGGACGAGGAAGGCATCACGCGCACCACCAAGTGGCCCGCGCCGGCGGAGGTCGCCGGCGAGGTGGACTGGCGGGCCGCCTGCTCGACGCTGCAACCATGGGGTGATCCGCAGCAGCTGTTCAGCGGACTGCGCGACGATGCCGCAACGCTGCGCGCACTGCCCGACCTGCTGCGCGATCTCGGCCTGCCGAATGCCGTGTTCGATCACCCGCGCATCGCGCTGGGCGCCCTTGACGCGCGCCTGCGCCGCTGGGAGTTGCTGGCATGAGCATGTCCGTCGCCGATCGCCAAGCCCTGCTGACCCAATTGCAGGCGGAACTGCTGGACGGCCGCACCGGCATCGGCACGGCCGTACGGCGGCTGCGCACCGAACTGGCCGGCCTGCGCCAGGACCAGTTCGCCCGCATGTGCCGGATCTCGCTCAACACCTTGCAACAACTCGAACACGACCAGGGCAACCCGACCGTGCGCACGCTCAACGCGGTGTTCGCACCGTTCGGCATGCGCGTGGGCATCGTGCCGCGTACACCGCCATCCGATACCGGCGCCTGACCCTGAGTTTCAGCCCAGCGCCAGCACGTCCCCCAGCAAGGCCTGCGCGGTCACTTCCGGGCCGGCGCCCGGGCCCTGGATCACCAGCGGCTGGGTGTTGTAGCGGGTGGTGGTGAGGGCGAACTGGTTGTCGGTGCCGTACAGGCGCGCGGCGGGGTGGTTGAGCGGTACTTCGGTCAGGCCGACGCGGGCCTGGCCGCGCTGGTTCAGGCGGGCGAGGAAGCGCAGCACGCAGCCGCGCGAGCTGGCCTCGGCACAGCGCGCGGCGAGTGCGGCGTCCAGTTCGTCCAAACGCGTCATGAACGCCTCGGTGTCCAGCGCGCGCAAGGACGGCGGCACCAGGCCTTCCACCTGCACCTCGTCGGTGCCCAGGGCGTAGCCCGCGTTGCGGGCGATGATCAGCAGCTTGCGCGCCACGTCCTCGCCGGAAAGGTCCGAGCGCGGGTCGGGTTCGGTATAGCCAAGCTGGCGCGCCTCGCGCAGCAGTTCGGAGAACGGGCGGCTGCCGTCGTACTGGTTGAACAGCCACGACAGCGAACCGGAGAAGACGCCTTCCAGGGTCAGCAAGGCGTCGCCGCAATGGCGCAGCCGGCGCAGGGTCGACAGCACCGGCAGGCCGGCGCCCACGGTGGCCGAGTCGCCGTAGCGCCCCCCTTGCGCCAGTGCGGCCTGCAGCGCGCGCCAGCCGGACAGCTCGCCGCCGGCCAGCGCCTTGTTGGCGGTGACCACGTGGTAGCCCTGCGCCAGCCACTCGGCATGGCGCGCGGCCAGGGTCGCGCTGGCGGTGGCGTCGATGATCACCCTGACCGGCGCGCCGCTGGCGTCCAGCGCCGCCAGCAGGCCGGCATCATCGCGTGGCGCGCCGTGCTGGTTCAGCTGTTCGCGTAGGTTGCGCTGGGCCAGCCGGGCCGGCTCGGTCTGCTGGCGCCGCGAATTGGCCGCGCCAATCAGCCGCAGGGCACTGGCCGACGAGGTGTTCAGCAGCTTCAGCAAGGCGCCGCCGACCACACCGGTGCCCAGCAGGACGACGGCGATCGCAGGCGCGGACTCCGGCCGCGGAAGCAGGGCCGGCTCGGCCAGCACGGCGCTCATGCAGGCACCCGGCGTTTGGACGTCTTTACGGCGATGGCACGCTGCAGCCCCGCGTCCAGATCGCGCAGCAGGTCGTCGCCATCCTCGATGCCCACCGACAGCCGCAGCAGGCTGTCGGAAATGCCGGCGGTACGGCGCGCCTCCGGCGCCATCGAGGCGTGGGTCATGCTGGCCGGATGGGCGACCAGGCTCTCCACGCCGCCCAGCGATTCGGCCAGCGAGAAATACTGCAGGCCATCGACGAAGGCCTCGACCTGGGCCACGTCGCCCTCCAGCTCGAAGCTCAGCATGGCGCCGAAGCCCTGTTGCTGACGCCCCGCCAGCACGTGGCCGGCGTGGCTGGCCAGGCCCGGGTAATAGACGGTGCGCACGGCCGCGTGGGTCTCCAGCCGCTCGGCGATGCGGGCGGCGCTTTCCTGGTGCTGGCGCAGGCGCACGCCCAGGGTGCGCAGGCCGCGCAGGGTGAGGTAGCTGTCGAACGGCGCGCCGGTGAGGCCGTTGCAGTTGGCCCACCACTTCAGCTGCTCGGCCACCGCCGCGTCGCGCGCCACCACGGCGCCGCCGACCACGTCGCTGTGGCCATTGATGTACTTGGTGGTCGAATGCACCACCACGTCCGCGCCCAGCAGCAGGGGCTGCTGCAGCGCCGGCGACAGGAAGGTGTTGTCCACCACCAGCAGGGCGCCCACCGCATGCGCGGCCTGCGCCACGTGGCGGATGTCGGTGATCCGCAGCAGCGGGTTGGATGGGCTTTCCACCCACACCAGCGCCGGGCGGCGCGCCAGGCCGGCGGCCAGCGACACCGGATCGGTGAGGTCGGCGAACTCGACGCTGAAGCGGCCCTTCTTCGCCCAGGCATCGAGCAGGCGCCAGGTACCGCCGTAGCAGTCGTGCGCCGCCAGCACGGTGGCGCCGGCCGGCACCAGTTCCAGCGCCAGCGCCACCGCCGACATCCCGCTGGAAGTCACCACCGCGCCCACGCCCTGCTCCAGGTCGGCCAGTGCGTCGCCCAGCAGGTCGCGGGTGGGGTTGCCGCTGCGCGAGTAATCATAGGCGCGCTTGCGACCGAAGCCGGCGAAGCTGTAGTTGGTCGACAGATGCAGGGCCGGCACCACGGCGCCGTGCTGGGTGTCGCTTTCGATGCCGGCGCGCACGGCGCGGGTACAGGGGGCGGTGGTATCGCTCATGACAATCTCCGGATCGTGTGCGTGGTGTTCTTGTTGCAGGGCGGGCAATGCCCATCGGCGCGTTGAGGAGCGAGCAATGCCCGCGCTACAGGGCCAGCGCTTCGCGCAGCAGGGGGGCGAGTTGTTCGGGTTCTTTCAGGAAGGCGTCGTGGCCGTACGGCGACTCGACCACTTCCAGCGTGGCCGGCCCGCGCAGGCGACGCTGCAGTTCGCACAGGTCGGCCAGCGGCACCAGCCGGTCGGAGGGGAAGCCGATCAGCGTGGTCGGCGTGGGCACCTGCTCGGGCGCCACGTCGTGCAGGTCGATCGACTCGGACAGGGCGAGGAAGCGGTCGGCGTCGAAGCGCTCGACGAAGCGGCGGCCCTGGTGTTCCAGGTAGTCCTCGACCGGGAAGTGGAAGCGATCGTCGCGGAATGCCGGGGCGCCCGCGAAGCGGCGGCCGAACTCGGCGCTGCCGCGGTAGGTGGTGATCGCCAGCTGCCGCGACAGCGCCAGCGCCTCATCGACGTTGCCACTGGCCTGGCCCAGCCGCACGATGCCGCGCTGCACGCTGCGCTGGGCGGTGCTGAGCGGATGGGCGCGATGGGCGCCGGCCAGCAGCACCAGCCGTTCCAGCTGGCGCGGATGGCGGGCGGCGAAAGCCAGCCCCACCATCGCGCCATAGGACGAGCCGACGAAGGCATGCACCTGGGTCAGGCCCAGCTCGCGCAGCAGCGCGGCCAGCGCGTCGGCCTGGTCTTCGCTGGAGATGGACGCAGTGCCCAGTTGCGCCGGGGTCAGCCAGTCGATCGCCAGCACCCGGCAGCGGGTCAGGTCGATCGCCGCTCCGTCGCCGACCAGCTCCTGCCACCAGCCCGGGGCCGCCGCGCCGGCCGGGCCGCTGACGTCGCGATCGGCCGAGATGCCGCCCTGCACGATCACCGTGGGCGCGCCTGCCGCGCCATGCCACGCATAGCTCACCTCGACCGCGCGCGCGCCAGCGCCGTACTTCGGGCTGAGCTGCAGCCGGCGCGTGCCGCGCTGGGCGGTGAGGCGGGCGCGCGGCTCGATGGAAGACGGGGACGCGCTGTCGGCGGCGCCGCTACAGCGCGTCTCGATACAGCGGGCTTCGGGCAGGAAGGTCATCTCGCGCTCTCCGGTCGGCATCGCCCTGCGAGCTACCGGAAAGGTCGTCATCCATGGCACGACGGCAGCACGCCGCGAACCGGATCACGCCCATCTACCGGTGGATGCCGAAGCATCCCCGCAGGAGTTGGCACCGTGGCGGAAACGTTCCGCAGGTTGCCCCGGCTTCAAAGGGCCTGTCCCTCAGCCGGTCTCGATGAGTGAGGCGGATCTTGAGGCCTCGCCGATCACCTGTCAATAGACGTCTAAACATCTAGACGTATATATGGATACACCTAGCAAAAGACCGAAAGAGCGCCTTTCGACCCCACATCCGGCCCGCTGAACCGCCTCGCAACCGCGGCCACCCAAGACGGTTCAAGGCCGTCGCCGCGCCTTCCGCGTCCTGCTAACGTATGCCGATGACTCCCCACCCCGACACGTCCGCCCTGCATGCCCGGCTGCAGCGCGACGGTTTTGCCTTCGTCACCGCCGACAACATGCGCGACCTGCTGCCCGCCTCGGCGCTGACCGACTGGCCCGCCTTCGTCGCCAGCTGGAACGACCTGGCGCCGGACAGCTACCTGGCCGCCAGCGGTCGCCATCGCCGGCGCCGGCACGCCACCTTCTCCGCCGACGCCGGATACGGCGTGCGCGCCGAAGCGCACCAGCCGCATTACCAGAGCCTGCACTACAACCCGCTGCAGGGCGACATCCTGCGCTGGTTCGAGCCGGTGCTGCCGGCGATCGCCGACGGCGCCAGCCTGCGCCGGATCCTCGCGTTCTGCCACGAGCGCTTCGGCGCGCTGGCGCCGCAGGTGCGCCACTGGCATGTCGAGGTGCACCAGTTCCGCATCGAGGCCCGCGCGGATGAGGCCGGCGAACCCACCCCCGAAGGCGTGCACCGCGACGGCGTCGACTACGTGCTGGTGCTGCTGATCGACCGCGAGAACATCGAGCGCGGCACCACCACCATCCACGCGGCCGATCGCCGCGAAGTCGGCCAGTTCACCCTGACCCACCCGCTGGACGCCGCCCTGGTCGACGACCACCGCGTCTTCCACGGCGTGACCGCGGTGACTCCGCTCGATCCTGCGCAAGCGGCACATCGCGACGTGCTGGTGGTGACCTTCCGGCGCGACGCCGCACCGGCCTGAGGGTCGCGATTGCGGGCAACCGGCTCGACTGCAACACTGCGGGCCAGCCATTCCTCTCGCCAGCCAGGGAACCCGCCATGTCCGTTGCCGCCAACATCGTGATCGCGCTGATTGCGCTGCTGCACCTGTGGTTCCTGGTGCTGGAGATGTTCCTGTGGACGCGGCCGTCCGGGCGCCGCGCATTCGGCACCACGGCGGAGTTCGCCGAACAGTCCAAGGCGCTCGCGGCGAACCAGGGGCTCTACAACGGCTTCCTCGCTGCCGGACTGGTATGGGGATTGCTGCTGGGCAACGGCGGCGCCAGCTTCAGCGTGAAGCTTTTCTTCCTCGTCTGCGTGCTGATCGCCGGCATCTACGGCGGACTGACCGCGGCGCGGAAGATCCTGTTGTTCCAGGCGCTGCCCGCGCTGGTCGCGCTGGTGTTGATTCACCTGGTCTGATGGTCCCTCACCCATGACTTCACTCCCCCGCGAAGCGGTCGGCCAGCGCTACGACCCGGCATTGATGCAGCGCGCCCGCGAGCGCAGCTGGGACGCCCTGCACGGCATCCGCCAGCGCATGCGTCCGGGCATCAGCGAGGACGAGGCCAGGGCCGAGGCGATGGAGGTGTTCCGCGAACTGGGCTGCGAGCGGCTGTGGCATCCGGTGCTGGTACGCATCGGCGCGAATACCACCAGGGCCTACCGACAAGCCTCCGATCCGGACGTGCGGCTGGGCGAAAACGACAGCTATTTCATCGACCTGGGCCTGGTCTTCGACGGCCACGAAGGCGACGTCGGCGACACCTTCGTGATCGGGGATGCCCCGCAACAGCAGGCCTGCGCCGAGGCGGCGCGCGCGCTGTTCCACGAGGTGGCCGACGCCTGGCGTGGCCAGGGACTGAGCGGCCAGGCGCTGTATGCGTTCGCCGAGGCGCGCGCCGCCGCGATGGGCTGGCGCTTCAACCAGGCCACCAAGGGCCACCGGGTGGGCGACTTCCCGCACGCGATCCACAAGGGCGGCGACCTGGCCGACCTGGGCGCGCCGCCGTCACGCGACCTGTGGATACTGGAGATCCAGATCGCGCATCCCACCGAACCGTTCGGCGCGTTCTACGAGGACCTGCTGTCCGGCTGACGGCGTGGCCGTCGCACCGCCTGCATTGAAAATCCCCGCAACAGACGGCATCTGAGCCGTCTGTTCCCGACACGTCATCGTGCCGCCCTATGGAGTTCTGCCCGTGGCCCGCAACAAACCCCTGAATCTGTACCGCAACATCGGCATCATCGCGCACATCGACGCGGGCAAGACCACGACCACCGAGCGCGTGCTGTATTACACCGGCAAGAAGCATCAGATCGTCGACGTGCACGACACCAAGGAAGGCAAGGGTTCCACCACCACCGACTACATGGAGCAGGAGCGCAAGCGCGGCATCACGATCCAGTCGGCCGCGGTGTCGGCGGTGTGGAAGGGCCACCAGATCAACGTCATCGACACCCCGGGACACGTCGATTTCACCATCGAGGTGAACCGCTCGCTGCGCGTGCTGGACGGCGCCGTGGTGGTGTTCGACGGCGTCGCCGGCGTGGAGCCGCAGACCGAGACCAACTGGCGCCTGGCCGACCAGTACAAGGTGCCGCGGCTGTGCTACGTCAACAAGATGGATCGCATCGGCGCCAACTTCGCGCATTGCGTGAAGGGCATCCGCGAGCGCCTCGGCGCCAACGCGCTGCTGTGCCAGGTGCCGCTGGGCAGCAGCGACGAATTCGTGGGCATGGCCGACCTGGTCGCCGGCATGGGCTACATCTGGGCCTCCGACGACAAGGACAGCGTGTGGGAGAGCGTGCCGCTGGAACAGCTGAAAGACCGCCTGAAGTTCGGCTCCGACGCCGACAACGCGTGGATCGCCGACCTGCCCAGGCTGCGCGAGGACCTGCTGGAAAGCGCGCTGGCGCTGGACGACGACGCGTTCGAACACCTGATCAACACCGGCGAATTCGACCCGGCCGTGCTCAAGCGCTGCATCCGCAAGGGCACCGTCACCGGTGAACTGGTGCCGGTGCTGTGCGGCTCGTCGTACAAGAACAAGGGCGTGCAGCAGTTGCTGGACGCGGTCGTCGACTACCTGCCCTACCCCGGCGAGAACGGCGGCATCGCGATGGTCGACGAGGACGGCAACGTCGTCGGCGAACAGGCGGTGACCGACGACGCGCCGGCGCGCGCGCTGGCGTTCAAGGTGATCAACGACCAGTTCGGCACGCTGACCTTCTGCCGCATCTACTCCGGCGTGATCAGGAAGGGCGACACCCTGCTCAACGTCACCCGCGGCAAGAAGGAGCGCGTGGGCCGCATCGTCGAAGTGCAGGCCGACGACACGAAAGAGATCGATGAAGTCCGCGCGGGCGACATCTGCGCCTTCGTCTCGATGAAGGACACCGAGACCGGCGACTCGCTGAGCGATCCGGCGCATCCGGCGCTGCTCGAGCGCATGCGCTTCCCCGACCCGGTGATCAGCGTGTCGGTCGAGCCGAAGAGCCGCAACGACGTCGACAAGCTGTCCACCGCGCTCTACAAGATGGTCAAGGCCGATCCCTCGCTGCGCATGGAAGTGGATCAGGAAACCGGCCAGACCGTGCTCAAGGGCATGGGCGAGCTGCACCTGGAAATCACCATCGACCGCATGCGCACCGAACTGGGCGTGGAAGCGAGCATGGGCAAGCCGCGGGTGAGCTTCCGCGAGGCGTTCGGCCAGACCGTCGAGCACACCTATACGCACAAGAAGCAGAGCGGCGGCTCGGGCCAGTTCGCCGAGGTGAAGATGATCTTCGAGCCGGGCGAACCGGGCTCGGGCGTGGTGTTCTCCGACGAGGTGGTCGGCGGCCGCGTGCCCCGCGAATACATCCCCGCGGTCGAACACGCGATCAAGACCGAATCGCGCGAAGGCCAGGTCGCCGGCTACGAGGTGGTCGACTTCAAGGCGCGGCTGATCGACGGCAAGTTCCATGACGTCGACTCCTCCGCGCTGGCCTTCGAGATCGCCACCCGCCAGTGCTTCCGCGAGGCGCAGAAGCTCAGCAAGCCGAAGCTGCTGGAGCCGATCATGAGCCTGGAAGTGGTCACCGAGGCGACCTACCTGGGCGACGTGATCGGCGACATCAACCGCCGCCGCGGCACCATCACCGACCAGGGCCAGAAGGGCACGTCGGCCTTCGTGCAGGGCTTCGTGCCACTGTCGGAAATGTTCGGCTACATCAACTTCCTGCGCTCGGCCACCAGCGGCCGCGGCAACTTCTCGATGATCTTCGATCACTACCAGGAAGTGCCGGCCAGCATGGTCGACAAGCTGATGGAGAAGGAGGCGAAGTAAGGCTTCGTTCTCAACCGCCACCTGATCCTGCCTCAGTGTCAAATGCGGAAGCCCGGGAGTTGCTCCCGGGCTTTCGTGTTCGTGTCGAAGGATGATGGCGATCCGGTACCGGCCAACGGATCAAGACGGCACAGGTGCACACATGGCCAACGGGAACTTCAACCGGCGCCGAGCTGAGCCAGTTCAAAGCCGGTCAGGCCATTCGCGGCGATACTCGCCTCCAGACCTGCCTGGCTTCGTCATTGACATAGATTCGGATGCGCGCCGTTCGCGGATCCTTGAAGACCGTTGGCCCGACCGGCAATGCATCGGCTCTGAAGGCCTCCTTGACGATAGACCCGGAGGAGCGTCGCTCGGAGCGATCAGGATCGATGCAGTCGATCACCCGCGTGACGTTGTAGAAATACTCGACCTTGTCGTCCACCTTTGCTTCAAGCAATTGCCCGAATTGCGCCAGAAAGGGCCCCAGCGCGTCGGCGGCTTTCTGGCTGAGCACCAAAGAGCCGGCCAGCAGCAGGCTGACATCGCCGCGAGGCAGGTGATTCTTCTTCCGGCCCTCCTGGTAAACCTCGACGACTGGCCGCCGCTTCCATTGCCTGGGCGTGCCGTCAAATTCGAAGACCCCCGAATTTACCTGCGCGTCGCTGGGCACGAGCGGAGCGAATTTGTCCGGAGTGTTCTCAATTCCCAAATCGACATGTTCAAGCCCTTCTGTACGGGAGTTCCCGCGATCATGTCCGCACGCATACTCTGCAGCTCGGCCCGGCCGGCAGCCGCCCCGTCAGTGCGTCGACCAAGCAGGGACCAAGCAGGCGCGCCGCGACCGTGGCGTGATAGAGCTTGCCGTGAATGGGATCATGTGCGTTCGCCTTTTCCAGGCCTGCAATGTTGGCACCAGGCGCCCTCGGCAGGAATACGCGATTGTCCGCCACGCGGGCCTCACGCCGGCAATGTTCCGGCGCAAGCAAAGGCATGTGTGAAAACGTGCCGGGAATCTTTCCGGAAGTGACGTTCGCACTCGTCGCGTTTCGGTCTTCCGGAACCCCGAGCGGCGGCACGGGGCATGGAGCCCGGCACGGAGGGTCCTGTGTGACAGCTTGACCAACGGGGATGCGCGCAGCGCCGGAGCAGGCATCATCCGGCGTGAACCCGGACAGGGCCGCTGCTCCCCTACATCTCGATCTCTTCGCCGCCAAGGTCCGTGATCATCCGCTCGGCCTGCCGCACCAGGACCTGCGATGACTCCTTGTAGCGGTTCGCGATCTCGCGGATGCCGTCCGCGCAGCCGAGGAAGGCATCGACGATGTCCGGGTCGAAGTGCGTTCCGCGTCCTTCGCGGATGACCTGCACCGCCTCTTCATGGGATATCGCCCGTTTGTATACGCGCTTGTTGATCAGTGCGTCGTACACGTCCGCCACGGCCATCAGCCTTGCCGAAATGGGTATCTCGTCTCCCTTCAGGCCCTTCGGATAGCCACTGCCATCCCACCATTCCTGGTGGCTGTAGGCGATCTCCTTGGCATAACGCAGGAAGCCGATCTCCTCGCCGATGGCGGCTTCGGCATTGGCAATGGCGTTGCCGCCCAGCGTGGTGTGCATCTTCATGATTTCGAATTCGTCCGGCGTCAGCTTGCCCGCCTTGAGCAGAATCCGGTCGGGAATGCCGATCTTGCCGATGTCGTGCAGCGGTGCCGACTTGAACAGCAGGTCGATCGTGCCTTCGGTCAGGAAGGCGGCAAATCGCGGGTGACGGGCAAGCTTTTGCGCCAGCAGCTTCACGTAATGCTGGGTGCGCAGGATGTGGTTGCCGGTATCGTTGTCGCGGGTTTCGGCCAGCGATGCCAGGGCGCGGATCGTCACCTCCTGGATCATCGTGACTTCCCGCGTGCGCCGCTGCACCTCGCGCTCCAGAAACTCGCTCTTGTACTTCAGGAAGTCGCGCGCCGCCTTGAGCTGCAGATGGTTGCGCACGCGCGACTGCACCAGCGGCGGACTGATCGGCTTGGTGATGTAGTCGACGGCGCCCAGCTCCAGGCCGCGGCGCTCTTCCTCGACCGAGCTCATCGCGGTCAGGAAGATCACCGGGATGTCCCGTGTTCGCGGGTCTGCCCGAAGCTGCCGCAGCACTTCGTAGCCATCCATCTCCGGCATCATGATGTCGAGCAGGATCAGATCCGGTGGCGTCGACGCCTGCGCCAGTTGCAATCCGCGCGCACCACCAGGGGCGACCTTCACCTTGAACTCCCCGCGCAACACCTCGCTGATCAGGGCGAGGTTTTCCGCGGTATCGTCGATGGCCAGCACGACTTCCCGGGTTTCCGATTCGCTCATTGCCTGTCTCCGTTGCTTCGCGGCTGCATTCCCTGAGAACCTGTCTAACATACACGCATGGGTTCCGGGCAAAAAATCCGTGATCGGCGCGTTACTGCGAAAGCGCATCGAGCGCCGTCAGCGCTGCCTCAAAATCGAAAGCCGATATGGCACGCGCCACGTCATGAAAAGCGGATGCATGCGAAGTCCCTCCGGTGAGCCGGAGGATCTCCTCGATCACCGCGGCAGCCTCCGCGTCGCCATCGAGCAGCAGGATGCGCAGGCGCTGGACCAGTCCCTGCAGGTACTCCGGGTCCGCGCTGGCAGGCACGGCGAGCGCCTCCGGCTCATGCGTGGTCAGGGCGGCGAGGCCAGCCATGACCTTGTCCAGTTCGACGCAGGTACGCTGAAGCAAATCGACGATGCGGTCCGCGCCCGCACTGTTGATGCAGGCAAGTTCCAGTGCGGCGGCGCACGTCTCCAGCGCCCGTGCACCCAGGGTGCCGGCCAGGCCTTTCAGGGTATGCGCCGCACGCTGTCGATCGGCCGGATCGCCCTGCCCCGACATCTTCAGGAAGCGTGTTTCGAAATCGCGCTGACTGTCGCGGAACATCGTCAGCAGGCGCGTGTACAGCGCCACGTCGTCCATCGCCGCGGCGAGGCCGATCTTCGCGTCGATGCCCGGCAACGGCGGCAGCGAGCTGGCAGTCGGGCCGGTGATGCCGGACGACGGGATTTCCTGCGCCGGCATGGCGCTCTTCTGGACGACAGCAGATGACAAAGCGGAAGGCCTGATCCATTTCGCCAGCGTCGCGAACATGTCGGCGACGCGCAGCGGTTTGGCAATGTGGTCGACCATGCCGGCATCGATGACCTTCTCACGGTCGCCGATCATCGCGTTGGCGGTCATCGCGATGATCGGCAATCCCGCCAGCGCAGGCTGGGCGCGGATCGCCCGACTGGCTTCGTAGCCGTCCATCACCGGCATCTGGCAGTCCATCAGCACCGCGTCGAAATGGCTGTCCCGGCCGAGGATGTCGAGCGCCTCCTGGCCGTGACCGGCGACCATCACCTCCATCCCGGCCTGAGTCAGGATCTCCCTGGCCAGCTCCTGGTTGACGTCGTTGTCCTCCACCAGCAACACGCGGGCGCCACGCAGCCGACGCAAGGCCTCGCTGTTGCGTTCGGCCTTGCGATGGACGCGGGAGTCGACAACCTTGCCCTTGCCCAGCGCCTCGACCACGGCGTCGAACAACGACGAGAAGGTCACCGGCTTGGTCAGCACAGCCTGGACCCGGACGCCGCTTCTTGCCGCTGCATCGAGTGCTTCATCGCGACCATGGGCGGTCACCATGATCACCGCGGGGAAAGACGTCATGGCGGTGTATTCCTGCAGGCGGCGAATGGTTTCCACACCATCCATCGTCGGCATTTTCCAGTCCGTCAGCACCACGTCGTAGGGATGACCACCGGTCGCCGCCGCGGCCTCGGCAATCATCACCAGTGCCTGGCCACCGCCGCTGGCGGTATCGACGTCCACGCCGAACTCGGTGGCTATCGTCGCCAGGATTTCGCGTGCCACGGGGTTGTCATCGACGATCAGCAGGCGCAATCCGTTGAGATCGTCGGCATACAGCTCGGGGCGAAGCGAAGGCATGGCCTGTACGCCCAGCAGCGCATGAAAGTGGAAGGTCGAGCCCTGGCCCGGCTCGCTGTCGACCCATATCTCGCCACCCATCATGCCAACCAGCCGGCGCGAAATGGCCAGGCCCAGGCCGCTGCCGCCGTACTTGCGCGTGGTCGAACTGTCGGCCTGGGAGAACGACCGGAACAGCGCGGAGACCTGTTCGCCGGTCATGCCGATTCCCGAATCGCGCACCTGGAAATGCAGCTGGACCTGGTCGCCTTTCATGGCAACCCTCTCGACGCTGACCACCACCGCGCCCTTCTCGGTGAACTTGACGGCGTTGTTGCCCAGGTTGACCAGGACCTGCCCCAGTCGCAGCGGGTCGCCGACCAGCGCGGTGGGCACGTCCGGAGCGATTTCGAACAGCAGTTCGAGGTTGCGCTGTTCGGCCTTCAGGCCGACGAGGTTGGCAAGGTTGTCCATCACGTCTTCCAGACGGAAGTCGACCGATTCCATGGCCATCTTGCCTGCCTCGATCTTCGAGAAGTCGAGGATGTCGTTGATCACCCCCAGCAGGTTCTCGGCGGCGCGGTGGACTTTCTCGATGTAGTTGCGCTGGCGCGGGTCCAGCGCGGTCTGCAGGGCGAGGTAGGACATGCCGATGATCGCGTTCATCGGCGTGCGTATCTCGTGGCTCATGTTGGCCAGGAAGTCGCTCTTGGCGCGAGTCGCCTCCTCGGCAATGTCTCTCGCCCGCAGCACCTCGCCCTGGACACGCTTGCGCTCGGTAACGTCGACCAGCCAGCCGATGATGCCGTCCTCGCCATCGAACGACAGCGGAACGTAGGTGCCCTGCATGTCGCGAACGCTGCCATCGCGGACAAGCAGGTGGGTTTCCGCGTTCCTGGCGAATCCGTCGCGCCGGATGATCTCCATCAGGTCTTCGCGTTCGCGCAAGTCCACGTACAGACGACGCCAGTCGTCGCCCGGCCCCATTCCGAAGGTCTTCATGAACCGGGGATTGGCGAACTTGATCTTCCCGTCCACCGAGAAGTCGATATTGATCGGACTGGTATCCAGGATCATCTGGAGGCGCTCACGCTCGCCGGCCAGCTTGACGGTCTGCTCGCCGACCTTGGCCTCGAGTTCGTCGGCAAAGCGCCGCAGCGCCTCGCTGGCGCGAACCTCGGTGGTGTTGTCCACGCCGACGGTGGCCACGCCCACCGGCGCCTTCTCACCCGACACCTCGATGGGAAACCGCACCAACTGGTGGTGTCTGGTCTGGCCCTGGGCGTCGATGAAGCTGGTGTCGAATCGCGCGGGCTCGCGCGTCCGCAGCACTTCGTCACGCTGCCGCTCGCGTTGAGCCCGACCCTCCGACTCGGTGGTTTCGTAGCCCGCGGCATCGACGAAGACACCGATCAGTGGTGCTATCGAATCAAATCGGGAGTTGGTCTGCACATACCTCCCATCGGCGGCCTGGATGCACATGTAGGCGGGCGCGTTGCTGAAGAAGCTGACAAGCCGTGCCTCACTGCGCTGCATGTCGCGACGCAAACGTGCGTCGCGGTACGACAGCAGCAACAACAAGGTCACCGCGGTCGCCGCCAGGGCGTAGACCCAGAACGCGGCGAATCGGGAAGGTCGATAAGCCTCGGACTCGTCGATTTCCACGATCAGGCCAAGATTCATGCCCTGCAGCCATTGGCCCGCGCCCACCACCGGGACCCGGCGGTAGTCGAGGTAGTCATCCATGAACCAGCTTTCGCCGCCGTTCGAGGCCAGCACTGCCTGCGCCAGCCGCGTCGGCGGATCGCTGTCCAGCGGAAGCGGCAGCTTGTCCGATGTCGCCGAATGGCTCGATGGCACGCGGGCGTACAGGCGGCTGACATGATTGCCCTGCGGCGTCGACGGATTTCCTTCGAAAGCCGATTCGAAGCGGCTCGGCGTGCGCAGGCGCGCATCGCGCCCTATCAGCATCGCCTCGCCGGTTTCTCCCTGCCAGCCGGCCGCAAGCAGGGGGAACAGCAACTTGCGCGGGTTGGACCCGATGCAGAAGTAGCCCAGTACCTGCGCCCCGTCAGCCACGGTGCGGCAGGCCAATTGCACGAAGTCGCGGTCACCCTCTGCCTTCGCCCGACGTGACAGCTTGGTTGCGCGGAACGGTGCGGAAACCGCATAGCCGTCGGTGTCGAGCCTGGGCAGCATCGCGGTCAGTACTTGCGAAGTGTCGCCGACATGCACCGGATCATCCACGGCGAGGATCGTGCCCGCGGGGCTGTAGAGCACGTAGATCCTGAAGCCGTACTGGGTCTGGCGCTGGGCCGCCCACGCGGTCATCCTCGAACGCGCCCCGGCGTCTGCCGGACTCAGCGAAAACGCCCGGGTGAGGTCGATCAACTCGGGGTCTTTCACGATGGCGGCGGTAGCCTCGATCTGGTTCCTGTACAGCACCTGCAGGAGATCGGCGGCGGCATCGAGGCTGGCCTTGAGCTGGGAACGCACCGACTGCTGGTCGAGCACGCGAATCCGGTTCGCCGCGACGACGCTGAACAACACGATGACGATCGCGCTCGACGCGGCGACCAGGGGCAGCCAGTTGCGGAAGGGAGTGACGCCACCGCCACGCCCTTGAACGAACGAGATCAGGCTCGACACGAACTTCATTGGTGGCCCAGGCCGATGAGAACGGCCGCTGCCGGATTCCCGGCTGCCGTGCCGGGCATGGGCACCCACACGGGGCCGGCGCTGCCAGGGATGATCCGCGTCAGCGCGACGCCGTCCATCGACAGGATCGGGACGCTCTTTCCTTGCAGTCTCTGGCCCATATGGCCTCCCCGCAACGCGACAGAGATGGCATGCGCGATGGTGTCACTCGCGCCTCCACTCCACGTTCACATGCGCGGCGTGCATGTGCCATGAAGGTGCTGCGCGCGTGCCCCCCCCGCGCCGGCGTGACCTCAAGCCGACAGGTGCTCGTACACGATCACCGCGCCTACGCCGATCAGGATGATGCCGCCAATCACCTCGGCGCGTCGACCCACCATCGCACCAAGCACGCGACCCAGCATGATGCCCAGCGTGACCATGCTGAACGTGCACAGGCCAATCACCACGGCAACCACGGCGATCGGCGTATCGACGAAGGCCAGGCCCACGCCCACCGCCAGCGCATCGATGCTGGTGGACAGGCCGGTCAGTGCAAGGCCGATGAAGCCATGCTTCTTCGTCTCGTCGGCCGGTTCGTCCGACTCCGGCTTCACGCCGTTCCAGATCATGTGCAGGCCCAGCGCCAGCAGCAGGGCGAACGCGGCCCAGTGATCCCAGGCCTGGATATAGCGCGAAGCGCCCCTGCCCAGCAGCCAGCCGACCACCGGCGTGATCGCTTCGATGACACCGAAGATCAGCCCGGCGCGCATGGCCTGGGACAGCCGCGGGCGCGTCATGCCCGCACCCTTGCCGATCGCCGCGGCGAACGCGTCGGTGGACATGGCGAAGCCGAGCAACAGGATGGAAACAGGATTCATGCAATGCCTTGTGGTCGGGCCAGGCGCAACGGCAGCACGGCGCGCCCGACCTCCGTGGCGCCGTGAACCGCTGGTCTCGCCAACCGGAATCGGTGTCTTCGCCACGGCGGATGGACGCCGAGCATGTTGACGAAGACGCCTCGTCGCAACGAGGCAGGCTACTCCCCAAGGGGTGTGGTCGAGCCGGCCAAGCCGGCACAACCGGGGCAAGCGTAACACGGCGTCCGGGGCCATCGGCATTCCACGCTACAATTGCCGGTTCGCGTCCCCATTGACACACCTCCATGTCCAGCCATCTCCAAGAAACCCGCCGTCGCCGTACCTTCGCCATCGTCAGCCACCCTGACGCGGGCAAGACGACGCTGACCGAAAAACTGCTGCTGTTCGGCGGCGCGATCCAGCTGGCGGGCTCGGTGAAGAGCCGCAAGACGTCGCGCAGCGCCACTTCGGACTGGATGGCGCTGGAGAAGGAGCGCGGGATTTCGGTGACCTCGTCGGTGATGCAGTTCCCGTACGAAGGCAAGATCGTCAACCTGCTCGACACGCCGGGACACGCGGACTTTTCCGAGGACACCTACCGCGTGCTGACCGCGGTGGACTCGGCGCTGATGGTGATCGACTGCGCCAAGGGCGTGGAGGAACGCACGATCAAGCTGATGGAGGTGTGCCGGCTGCGCGATACGCCGATCATGACCTTCATCAACAAGCTCGACCGCGAGGGTCGCTCGCCGATCGAGCTGCTCGACGAGGTGGAGTCGGTGCTGGGCATCGCCTGCGCCCCGCTGACCTGGCCGATCGGCATGGGCAAGCGGCTGAAGGGCGTGTACCACCTGGCGCTGGACGAGGTGCACGTGTTCGAGCAGGGCAAGAATTTCACCCGGCAGGATTCCACCATCTTCAAGGGCCTGGACGCACCGGGCCTGGTCGAACGGATCGGCGAGGAGGCCATGCGCGAACTGCGCGAGGAACTCGAACTGGTGCAGGGCGCCGCGCCCTCGTTCGACCTCGACGAGTACCTGGCCGGCCGGCAGACGCCGGTGTTCTTCGGCTCGGCGGTGAACAATTTCGGCGTACAGCTGCTGCTGGACTTCTTCGTCGAGCATGCGCCGTCGCCGCAGCCGCGCGACACCACCTCGCGGGCGATCGAGCCGGAAGAAGAAAAGCTGTCCGGCTTCGTGTTCAAGATCCAGGCCAACATGGACCCCGCGCACCGCGACCGCGTGGCCTTCATGCGCGTGTGTTCGGGCACCTACAACGCCGGCATGAAGATGGTGCAGACGCGCACCGGCAAGGAAGTGCGCATCGCCAATGCGCTGACCTTCATGGCCAGCGATCGCGAGATCGTCGAGACGGCCTACCCCGGCGACGTGATCGGCCTGCACAACCACGGCACCATCACCATCGGCGACACCTTCACCGAGGGCGAGCAGGTTTCCTTCACCGGCATCCCGAACTTCGCGCCCGAACTGTTCCGCCGCGCCCGGCTGCGCGATCCTCTGAAGATGAAGGCGCTGCAGAAGGGCCTGGCGCAGCTGTCCGAGGAAGGCGCCACCCAGTTCTTCCGCCCGCTGATGTCGAACGACCTGATCCTGGGCGCGGTCGGCGTGCTGCAGTTCGAGGTGGTCGCCTATCGGCTGAAGGACGAGTACAACGTCGACGCCACCTTCGAGCCGGTCACCGTCAGCACCGCGCGCTGGGTGCACTGCGACGACGAGAAGAAGCTGGAGGAGTTCCGCGAGAAGAACGCGATGAACCTGGCCATCGACGGCGCCGGCGAGCTGGTCTACATCGCGCCGACCCGGGTCAACCTGCAGCTGGCGCAGGAGCGCTGGCCGCAGGTGCGCTTCGCCAACACGCGCGAGCATGCGGCGGCCGTCGACGTCTAGATCCCGGCGGCATGACGGTCGTCACTGGGCAACCCGGCGCCCGACCGCTAACCTGCGGCGATTCCAACCGGGGGAAACCAGCACATGCCGCAGCCAGCCATCGCCTTCGTCACGCCCGCCGATGCACCCGCGTGGAAACGCTGGCTGGTGTATTCGGCCGGGGCGCGCATCGTGATTTTCATCGCGCTCTTCATTGCGCTGAGTTTTGCCGCTGGCGCCGTGCTGCACCTGCTGGGTCTGGGCAAGGCCTCACCGCCGCTGGAACGCGCTTTCGGCCAGTTTGTCATCCGCGCCCTGATCCCGCTGCTGGTCTACCTGATCCTGGTGAAATGGATCGAGCGCCGGCGCATGCGCGAACTGGCGCCAGCCACGCTGCTGCCGCAAGGCCTGCTGGGCGCGGCGTTCGGCGTGGTGCTTTTCAGCATCATCGTCGGCGTGATGTACCTGCTGGGCAGCTACCAGGTGACCGGCACCAACCCGGATGCGGCATGGCTGCCGGCCTTGCTGGTGGTGGGGCTGGGCGCGGGCATCGGCGAGGAGATCATGTTCCGCGGCGTGCTGTTCCGCATCGTCGAGGAAGGCATGGGCACCTGGGCCGCGCTGATCATCTCGGCGCTGTTCTTCGGTGCGGTGCACCTGGGCAATCCCGGCGCCACGCTGTGGAGTTCGCTGGCGATCGCGATCGAGGCCGGCCTGTTGTTCGGCATGCTGTACCACGTGACTCGCTCGCTGCCGCTGTGCATGGGCCTGCACGCGGCGTGGAATTTCACCCAGGGCACGATCTATGGCATCCCCGTTTCGGGCACTGACGCCGACGGCTGGCTGGTGTCCACCCGCAGCGGGCCGGACTGGCTCAGCGGCGGCGTGTTCGGGGCGGAGGCTTCGGTGGTCGCGCTCGCGCTGTGCTCCCTGTGCACGTTGGGCCTGTTGGTGATGGCACTGCGTCGGGGTTCGATCGTCCCGTTGCGCTCACGCCGCTGAGCGGCAGGCGATGGAACCGGTGGCTGGCCCGGGGCTGAATTCGCCATGGCACGCGGTTGGGGTTTGGTCGGCGTAGCAGCTACCCTGAGGACGGGTCGCCGACCGGCGACCCCACCTCGCCGGTATCGGACACCGCCATGGCCACCCACAATTCGCAGCAGCCCGGTTACCGCAGGAAGATCTCGTGGCTGGCCAACCAGCCACTGACGCGCAAGATGATGCTGGCCATCGGCCTGCTGCTGGGCGTGTTCCTGATCGCCAACGTGGTTACCCTGCACTCCCTGCAGACGCAGGAAAACAACCGGCACTGGGCCAGCCATACCTATCAGGTGCTGCTGCAGATCGACACGGTGCAACGCGCCGCGCAGACCGGCCAGGTGGGCGCGCGCGGCTATCTGCTGGCGGGTTCGGCCAACGAGCTCGAATTGTTCCAGAAGTCCACGCGCGAGCTGGACCTGCGCATTCGCGGATTGCGCCAGTTGGTGGCAGACAACCCCTTGCAACAGGGCCGGCTCGATGCCGTGGCCGCCATGGCCAGCCGCTGGCAACGCGAGGTGGTCGACCTGGGCATCACCCCGTTGAAGCGGTTGGACCTGGGCGCCCCGGACGCCGCCCTGGAGCGTCAGCGCATCCAGACCGGATACATTGCCGGGCGCACCGTGCGCGTCGAGGACATGTCCGCGGCGCTGGACCAGATGGCCGGCGAAGAAAACCACCTGCTGGCCCTGCGCAACCAGCAGCTGGACCAGACCCTGCGCAACACCAAGGCGCTCAACGCGCTTTCCATCCTGCTCGGCATCCTGCTCGGCGTCACCGTCATCCGGCTGACCTCGCAACTGGTGATCCGCCCGCTGCGCCGGCTCACCGACCAGATGACCCAGCTCTCCCATCACAACCACGACTTCGAGATACGCCGGCTGGATCGCCGCGACGAAGTGGGCGAGATCGCCCGCGCCCTGCAAGTGTTCAAGCAGATGTCGCTGGATACCGATGCGCGGTCGTGGATTCGCTCCAGGGTGGCGGACATTTCCCAGGTGCTGTTGCAGGCCACCACCCACAAGGACTTCGCCCATTGGCTGACCAGCGAAGTGGTGCCGCTGTGCAACGCGGGGCTGGGCCTGTTCTACTCGTTCGACGACGCGCGTCATCGACTGGACCTGCTGGGCAGCTACGGCCTGCGCCTCAGCAACCGGTCCGCCGACCAGTACATGCCCGGCGAGGGGCTGGTCGGTCAGTGCGCGGTGGATCGCAAGGCGATCATCCTGGACCAGGTACCGGCCGATTACCTGCGCATCGATTCGGGCAGCGGCGAGGCGGTGCCCACCCATGTCGCGATCCTGCCGGTGATCTATCGCGAGACCCTGATCGGCGTGCTGGAGCTGGGCAGCTTCACCGCGCTGACCGCTCTGCAGCGGCAGCTGCTGGACGAACTGTTGCCGATCGTGGCGCTGGCGCTGGAGAACCTCAACCAGGCCGTGCATACCCAGGGCCTGCTGCAGCAGACGCAGGAACAGGCGGACGAACTGCGCCTGTCCGAACTGGTGATGCGCCAGCAGAAGGAGGTGCTGCACGAGAGCAACACCACGCTGCAGACGAAGACTGCCGAGCTGGAAGAGCAGTCGCAGCGCCTGATCGCGTCGGAGGAGGAGCAGCGCGTGCAGGCCGAGGAGCTGCGGTCCTCCAACGAAGAGCTGCGCGAAATGACCGAGAGCCTGAACCGACAGAAGGTCGTGCTGGAAGAGCTGCAGCAGGAAACCGAGGAAAAGGCCGTCGAGCTGGCGCGGGCCAGCCAGTACAAATCCGAATTCCTGGCCAACATGTCGCATGAGCTGCGCACGCCGCTGAACAGCCTGCTGATCCTGTCGCGCAGCCTCGCCGACAACGACACCGGCAATCTCGACGACGAGCAGATTGAATCGGCGCAGATCATCCATGACGCCGGCAACAGCCTGCTGCACCTGATCAACGACATTCTGGACCTGTCCAAGGTCGAGGCCGGCAAGATGGAGCTGATGGTCGAGGAGGTTTCGCTCGCCGAGCTCGGCAGGCGCTTGCAGCGCAACTTCGCCCACGTCGCCAGCGACAAGCATCTGGACTTCGAGCTGGCGATCGACACGGGGCTGCCCGACGTCATTGCCACCGATGGCGGCAAGGTCGAACAGATCGCCAACAACCTGCTCAGCAACGCGTTCAAGTTCACCGCCAGCGGAGCGGTGAACCTGCACATCGGTCGCCCGCGGACCGACCTGGAAATTCCTGCGGCGCTGTCCGGCCAGCCGCTGCTGGCGATCACCGTGAGCGACACCGGCATCGGCATTCCGCCGGACAAGCTGGAGCGCATCTTCAACGCCTTCGAGCAGGTCGACGCCAGCACCAGCCGCCAGTTTGGCGGCACCGGCCTGGGCCTGGCGATCTCGCGCCGGATGGCGCAGCTGCTGGGCGGCGACGTGGTATTGCACAGCGAAGCCGGACGCGGCAGCCAGTTCACCTTGTTGCTGCCGGAAACACCGCCGGCCACCGCCACGCCGGTCGTCGAGGCGGAAGCCGCCCACGGCACGCAGACCCGGCGCATCGCTTCGCCGGCACTGCTGCCCGCCGCCATCGAGGACGACCGTCAATCGCTGCTGCGGGGCCAGATCACCATCCTGGTGATCGAGGATGACCCCGCCTTCGTGCGCATCCTGATCGACCTGATCCACCGCCGGGGCTATCGGGCGCTGGCCGCGATGGACGGTGAATCCGGCCTGCAACTGGCGCGCGAGCATCATCCGTCGGGCATCCTGCTGGATGTGTCGTTGCCGGTAATGGACGGCTGGACGGTGCTGGACCGGCTCAAGGTGGATGAGGCCACGCGCTCGATCCCGGTCCACTTCGTGTCGGTCAGCGACGTCGGCAGGCGCGGCATGGAACGGGGCGCGGTCGGCTTCCTGACCAAGCCGGTCAGTCGCGAGGCGATTGCCGAAGCACTGGACCGCCTGCTGCGCTTCAGCGAGGGCAAGCGGCGCCGGCTGCTGGTGGTGGAAGATGACGCCGCCTCGCGCAAGGCCATCCGCACCGCGCTGCGCGCCCACCACGTGGAGGTCGACGAAGCCGAGTCGGCCGAGGATGCGCTGCCGAAGATCGCCGACGTCAGCTACGACTGCATCGTGCTGGACCTGGGCTTGCCGGGCATGTCGGGCCTGGAATTGATGGAGCACCTGTCGGCCCGGCCGAAGGCGATGCCGCCGGTGGTGGTGTACTCGGGGCGCGAACTGGACCCGGTCGAACAACTGAAACTGCGCCAGTACGCCGAAGCCGTCGTGCTCAAGGGCGCGCGTTCCAGCGAGCGCCTGCTGCAGGAAGTGGGGGCGTTCCTGCAGGACATTCCGCGACCCGCGGCGACGCCCGCAACGATGGAGGCGGCTCCCACAGCCACGCTGGCCGGTCACCGCGTGCTGCTGGTGGACGACGACATGCGCAACCTGTTCGCGCTGTCCAAGGTGCTGCGCGGCTGGAGTCTGCAGGTCGACATGGCCCAGGATGGCTACAAGGCGCTGGCCGCCTTGCAGACCGGCGAGCGGCCCGACCTGATCCTGATGGACATCATGATGCCGGGCATGGACGGCTACACGACGATACGCAACATCCGCGACATGGCTGACTTCAGCACCCTGCCGATCATCGCCGTGACGGCCAAGGCGATGACCGGCGACCGCGAGTTGTGCCTGCAGATGGGCGCCAGCGACTACCTCTCCAAGCCGATCGACATCGACAAGCTCGCCGTCATGTTGCGCCATTGGCTGCCGGACGCGCAGTCGTGAGCAATGTGCCGCAGCGGGCGCTGACCTGCAGCGTCGCGTCGGTGGAAGCGGACCGGGTTCACGCCGCACGACGGCCGCATCGGCTACGGTGGCTTCCCGGAAGCAGGGAGCAGCGGGCATGACCAGCGAATCGATGAAGCCGAAGATCCTGATCGTCGACGACACGCCGGCGAACCTGGTGGCGATGCGCCGCCTGCTCGCGCACAGCGGCGCGCAACTGTTCGAGGCGACCAGCGGCAACCAGGCGCTGGCGCTGTGCCTGGATCACGAGTTCGCGCTGATCCTGCTCGACGTCAACATGCCGGACATGGACGGTTTCGAAGTGGCCAGCCTGCTCGGCGACGCCGAGCACCTCAGCGGGACGCCGATCATCTTCGTCACCGCCGCCTACGCCGACGACATGAACCGGCTCAAGGGCTACCACTCCGGCGCGGTGGATTACATCGCCAAGCCGATCAACGACGTGATCCTGCAGTCCAAGGTGCGCGTGTTCCTGGAACTCCATTCGGCGCGCATGAAACTGCGTGAGGCGATGGCCGAGCTGGCCGAGCGCAACGAGGAACTGCAACGCGAGATCGCCGAGCGCAAGCTGATCGAAACCATGGTGCGCCACCAGGCCAGCCACGACCCGCTGACCGGCCTGCCGAACCGGATCCTGTTCCGTGACCGCCTGCAGGGAGCGATCCAGCGCGCCAACCGGCATCACAGCCGCTTCGCCCTTGCCTGCATCGACATCGACGGCTTCAAGGGCGTCAACGACCGCCACGGCCACGCCGCCGGCGATGCGCTGCTGCAGGAAATCGCCAGCCGCCTGCCCACGCACCTGCGCAGCAACGACACCGTGGCCCGCCTGGGCGGCGACGAATTCGCGCTGGTGCTGGAAGAAATCGACGACCCGCAGATGGCGCTGCAGCTGTGCGAGAAACTCTGCGCCGCGCTGGGCGAGCCGTACAGCCTGCGCGTCAACGGCGAAAGGGTCGAGGTGCGGGTGGGCGCCAGCATCGGCATCGCGCCGTATGCGCTGAACGACCGTGTCGACGCCGAGGAACAGCTGATGCACGCAGCAGACAACGCGATGTACGAAGCCAAGCGCAGCGGCAAGAACTGCTGCGTGCTGGCGAAGACGTGAAGCGGGCCGCGCCACCCGTCGGGTGGCGCGGCGATCCTTCGAACTTACTGGCCGGCCGAATTCTGCGGACGGATCTTGAATGCGCGCAGCTCGTCGGTGTCGAAGTCATCCACCGAGATGAACTCGAACACGCCTTCGCGCACGCGGCGCAGCAAGTCCGCTTCGGCCTCGGAGATCACCCCGGCCTGCTGTGCCTCGGCGAGCTGGCCCAGGTAGTCATGTGACTTGAACTGGCCCGATTTCAGCGCCTTGCCGAACTTGCGGTCGACCGGCTCGGCGGCGATCACGTCGGGCAGCAGCGCCTTCATGCGGCCGATCGTGTTGTTCGCCGTGGGCGTGGTGTAGACCCAGTCGGTGAGGCGGTCGAGCGCCTCGTTCGGCGCGGTGAGCAGCGCCGCCACGCGGCGACCCAGGCGATCGGACGGCGGCACTTCACGACGACCCAGCGGGAACACCAGCACGCGCAGCAGCCACGCCACCGGGCGCACCGGGAAGTTGCGGATCGCGCCATCCAGCGCGTTCTGGATCAGCCACATGCACTGGTGGAAACCCCAGGCCAGGAACGGGCGATCCGCTTCCGGCCGGCCGTTGTCCTCGTACTGCTTGAGCATGGCGCTGGCGATGTACAGGTAGCTGAGCACGTCGCCCAGGCGCGCGGACAGCTTCTCCTTGAACTTCAGCTTGCCGCCGAGCACGCCCATGAACACGTCGGCGCACAGCGCCAGCGCGGCGGAGTAACGGTCGAGCTTGCGGTAGTAGCGGCGCGTATAGGCGTCACCTGCGGTCTCGCCGATGCTGGCGCCACTGAGGCCCATCGCCAGGCTGCGCACCGCGTTGGAGATGCCGAATCCGATGTGGCTGAACAGCAGGCGATCGAACACTTTCAGCTGCTCGCCGCGATCGGCGATCGACAGCGCCTGCATTTCCTTCAGCACGTACGGATGGCAGCGGATCGCGCCCTGACCGAAGATCATCAGGCTGCGCGTCATGATGTTGGCGCCTTCCACCGTGATCGCGATCGGCACCGCCGACCAGCCACGCCCGGCATAGTTGCTCGGCCCCAGCTGCACCGCCTTGCCGCCGTGCACGTCCATGGTGTCGCTGGCGATCTGCCGCGCCCATTCGGTGGCGTGGTACTTGGCGATCGCCGACGGCACCGCCGGCTTCTCGCCGCGATCAACCGCGGCCGCGGTGGCGCGCGACAGCGCCGCGGTGGCATAGGTGAGGCCGCCGATGCGCGCCAGCGCCTCCTCGACGCCCTCGAAGCGGGCCACGGCCAGGCCGAACTGCTTGCGCATGCGCGCGTACGCGCCGGTGGCCAGCGCCGAGGCGCGCATGCCGCCGGTGGCGTTGGACGGCAGCGAGATCGCCCGACCCACCGACAGGCACTCGACCAGCATGCGCCAGCCGTGGCCGGCCATCTGCGGGCCGCCGATCAGCACCGACAGCGGCGCGAACACGTCCTTGCCGCGCACCGGTCCGTTCTGGAACGGGACGTTCAGCGGGAAGTGGCGACGGCCGATTTCCAGCCCCGGCGTCGAGCGCGGCAGCAGCGCCAGGGTGATGCCGAGGTCTTCCTTGTCGCCCAACAGGTGCTCCGGGTCGAACATGCGGAAGGCCAGGCCGACCACCGTGGCCACCGGCGCCAGCGTGATGTAGCGCTTGTCGAAGGTGAGCTTGATGCCCAGCGTCTCGACGCCGTCCACCATCTGCTTGCAGACGATGCCGGTGTCGGGAATCGAGGTGGCGTCGGAACCGGCGTACGGGCCGGTCAGCGCGAAGCAGGGAATCTCCTCGCCCACCGCGAGGCGCGGCAGGTAGTGGTTCTTCTGCTCGTCGCTGCCGTAGTGCAGCAGCAGTTCGGCCGGTCCCAGCGAGTTTGGCACGGCCACCGTCGAGGCGACCGTGGCCGACATGCTGTTGAGCTTCTGCAGCACCGCCGAATGTGCCAGCGCGGAGAACTGCAGGCCGCCGTACTGTTTCGGGATGATCATGCCGAAGAAGCGGTTCTTCTTGATGAACTCCCACACGTTCGGCGGCAGGTCGGCCAGTTCGTGGGTGATCTGCCAGTCGTCGATCATGGCGCACAGCTGTTCCACCGGGCCGTCCATGAAGGCCTGCTCCTCCACGCTGAGTTCCGGCTTCGGCTGCTTCAGCAGTTCGTGCCAGTCCGGCTTGCCGGAGAACAGCTCGCCCTCGAAGCCCACCGTGCCCGCTTCCAGCGCGGTCTGCTCGGTCTCGGACAGTTTCGGCGTGACCTTGGCGAACATCTTCAACAGCGGCGCGCTGACCTGCTTGCGGCGGAAGTCGACCAGCAGCAGCGGTACGGCGATCGCCAGTTCGATGATCAGCAAGATCGCCGTGGTCCACGGCGCATGCACCAGCAGGCCGACCACCAGCGTGGTGACGATGGTGGCGATCGCCCACGTGCGCAGGCTGGTGCGATGGTAGGCGCAGGCGCCGGTGGCAATCAGCGCCGCCAGCAGGGTCAGTAGCACGGACATCTCAACACCTCATTGCGATTGAACGGCGGCGGCGAGCCGGCCGACGGGTAATGAATCAAGACTCTGCACGAAGCGCACGACCTCGCGCGTGAAGGCATCGTTCGCGTCACCGGCCACCATGTGCGTGGCGTGCGGCAACTCGACGTGTTCGGCGTGCGGCACCAGTTGCAGGAACTCGTCGACCGTGGCGCGCGACACCACGTCGCTGCGGGCGCCGGACAGCAGCAGCACGGGCACGGAAATCTTCATCGCGGCGGCCTGCAGGCGCGGCTGGTAGCGCTCGCTTTCCTGCACCAGGTCGCCCGCCAGCAGGGCCGGGTCCCAGTGCCAGCGCAACCGACCGTCTGCACCTTCGCGCAACAACGGACGCAGCTGCTGTTCGCTCTTGCGCTCGCGTCGCTGCGGCAGGTACGCGGCGATCTGCTCGGCCGCGTCGGCGTAGTTGTCGAAGCCGTCCGGGTGCGCCTGCATGAAGGCCAGGATGCGTTCCACGCCGGCGGTTTCCCAGCGCGGGGTGATGTCGACCAGCACCAGGGCGCGAAACGGCGAAGGATGGATCTCGCCAGCCAGCACCATGCCGAGCAGGCCGCCCATCGACGCGCCCACCAGGATCGGCGGCTGCGGTTGTGCATGGGCCAGGCGCAGCAGGTCATCGGCGAACTGGTCCATGTGATAGCCGACACCGTGGGGAACCCGGTCGCTTTCGCCATGACCACGGCTGTCGAATGTCACGCAGCGACAGCCCGCATCGGCCAGCGCCGTCGCCGCGCCCGTCCAGGCATGGCGGGTCTGGCCGAAGCCATGGGCAAACAGCAGGCCGGGATCGCCATCGGCATGGCGTGTCTCCACCGCCAGATCCAGGTCGGCGACGGAGAAGCGCGAGCAGGCAGCGGGGTGGCGATCACTCTGAACCATACGTAAGAGTATGGATCGCCTCGACGAACCTCGTCAACCGTGCCGCCAGCGCGGGTTGGCCGCCGCGCGCCCGGGTTCGGTGTCCACACACATTACAAATGCACGGCGTCTGGCTACCATACGGACATGAATGTCAGCAGCAAGCCAGAACGTACCCGGCTGTCAGCCGAAGATTGGGAACTTGCCGCCCTGCAGCTGATCGCCGAGCAGGGCGTGGGCGCGCTGGCGGTGGAAGCTCTCGCCCGCCAGCTCGGTGTCACCAAGGGCAGTTTCTACTGGCATTTCCGCACCCGTGAAGCGCTGCTGCATGCGGCGCTGGAACGCTGGGAACAGTACGGCGAGCGCGAGGTGCTGGGCCAGATCGAACAGATCAGCGACCCGCGCAAGCGCCTGCCCGAACTGTTCCGCCGGGTTGCCCACGAATTGCAGCCGCACCGCGTGTATGCCGCGCTACTGAAGGCGCTGGATCATCCCCAGGTGGTGCCGGTGATGGCGCGCGTGTCGCAGCGGCGGATGGAGTTCCTCAACACGGCCTACCGCGAGTCCGGCCTGCCGCCGCCGCAGGCCTTGAACCGGGCCCGGCTGACTTACGCCGCCTATGTCGGTTTCCTGCAGCTCAACTTCACCCTCGGGCTGCCGCGGCTGAACCTGGAGGAGTTCGACGCCTATGTCGAACACATGATCGCGACCCTGATTCCGGCCTGAACAGGAAGCCGCGGAAAGCCCCGATCGGCGCCATCTGGCGCCGTTTTTGTTGCATGAAACCTTGCAATACCAGTGCCTGCAAACTACCGTTTCAGATCACTTTTTGAAAAAACCTCAAGAGGACACGATGGCCAGCAAGCTGGAAGCGCTCGCGCAGTGGGTCGATGAAGTTGCCGCCCTGACCCGCCCCGCGAAGATTCACTGGTGCGACGGCTCGGATGCCGAATATCAATCCCTGGTGCAGGAGATGCTGGCCGACGGCACCCTGATCGAACTGAACCAGCAGACCCATCCAGGCTGCTACCTGCACCGCTCCCACCCCACCGACGTGGCCCGCGTCGAGCACCTCACCCTGGTCTGCCACCCGAACCAGGAAGACGCCGGCCCGAACAACCACTGGATGGACCCGGCCGAAGCGCACGCGAAGATCGACGCCCTGTTCGACGGCTGCATGGCAGGCCGCACCATGTACGTGATCCCGTACTGCATGGGCCCGATCGACTCGCCGCTGTCGCGCTGCGGCGTGGAGATCACCGACAGCCCGTACGTGGTCGCCAACATGAAAATCATGACCCGCATGGGCGCCGCCGCGCAGGCGCGCATCGAGCGCGAGGGCAGCTTCGTCAAGGGCCTGCACTCGAAGGGTGAACTCGACCCCGAGCGTCGCTGGATCATGCACTTCCCGGCCGAGCTGTCGATCAAGTCCTACGGCTCGGGCTACGGCGGCAACGCCCTGCTGGGCAAGAAGTGCCACGCACTGCGCATCGCCTCGAACCAGGCCCGCACGGAAGGCTGGCTGGCCGAGCACATGCTGATCGTGGGCATCGAGAACCCGCAGGGCGAAACGCACTACGTCGCCGCTGCGTTCCCCTCCGCCTGCGGCAAGACCAACCTCGCCATGCTGATTCCGCCGGAAGGCTACCGCCAGGCCGGCTGGAAGGTGTGGACCGTGGGCGACGACATCTGCTGGATGCGTCCTGGCGCGGATGGACGGCTATATGCGATCAACCCGGAAGCGGGTTTCTTCGGCGTGGCGCCGGGCACCAGCAACGCCACCAACCCGAACGCGCTGAAGAGCATTTCGCACGACACCATCTTCACCAACGTCGCCGTCACCGCCGACAACCAGCCGTGGTGGGAAGGCCTGCCCGGCACGCCGGTCACCGACTGGCAGGGGCGTCCATATGACCCGGCCAACGGCCCGGCCGCGCATCCCAACTCCCGCTTCACGGTCAGCGCGAAACAGTGCCCGACCTGGTCGGAAATGGCCGAGGCGCCCCAGGGCGTGCCGATCAGCGCCATCGTGTTCGGCGGTCGTCGCCCCTCGCTGCTGCCGCTGGTGATGGAATCGCGCGACTGGACGCACGGCGTGCTGATGGGCGCCGCAATGGGTTCGGAAACCACCGCCGCCGCCACCGGCGCGGTCGGCGTGCTGCGCCGCGACTCGATGGCGATGAAGCCGTTTGCCGGCTATCACTACGGTGACTATTTCGCGCACTGGCTGTCGTTCGACCAGCCAGGCGCGAAGCTGCCGAAGGTGTTCCACGTCAACTGGTTCCGCAAGGGCGCCGACGGCAAGTTCCTGTGGCCAGGCTTCGGCGACAACCTGCGCGTGCTGGAATGGATGATCGATCGCGCCGAAGGTCGGGTCAGCGGTGTGGAGACGCCGATCGGCATCCTGCCGGCCGAGGGCGAGCTGAAGCTGGACGGCCTCAAGCTCGACCAGGCGCAACTGGACGAACTGCTCGACGTGGACCAGGCCGGCTGGCAGGCCGAACTGGCCGCCATCGGCGACTACCTGCAGACCTTCGCCCCGCGCCTGCCCGAGTCGTTGCACCGGGAGCAGCAGCGGGTTGCCGACGCACTGGACAGCGCCGCTGACCAGCCGCGCCGCGAAGCAGCGGCGTCCTGAACTGACCGATCGCGGGCGGGCCGCCACGGCCTGCCCGCGCGGCTTCAAACCCTTTCGCGCGGTGGCGCATCCAAGCTGGCAAGATGAACGCCGCCTGCCCCGCTCTCGGAAGCACCATGTCGCCTGCCCCAGCGGGAACCAACGACAGCGATGACGTGCGCGCCGCGGCTGCCGGCGACCGCCGCGCGTTTCAACGGCTGTACCAGTTGCACGTGGGGCGGGTGCACGGCGCGGTATACCGGCTCGCCGGCTACGACCATGCGCGCGCCGAGGATCTCACCCAGGATGCCTTCATCCGCGCGTGGCAGAAACTGCCAGGCTTCCGCCATGAAAGCGCGTTCGGCACCTGGTTGTACCGGCTGGCGGTGAACGTGGCGCTGATGGACATCCGCGCCCGCGGCGCCGATCCGGTCAGCATGATGGACGAGGAAGACCTGCCCGACGCCGGCAGCACGCCGTTCTGCGCCGCCGAGCGCGAGGAGCTGGAACATGCCGTGGGCAAGCTGCCGCCGCGGGCCCGTGCGGTGCTGGTGCTGCACGACGTCGAAGGCTGGAAGCACGAGGAAATCGGTGCCGAACTGGGCATGGCGGTGGGCACCTCGAAGGCGCAGTTGCACCGCGCCCGCGGCCTGCTGCGCAAGGTATTGGGAGAAAGCTCATGAATGAATTCGAATGGCGTCGACAGATGCGCGAACTGCGCCAGCCGGTGTCGCCATCGCGCGACCTCTGGGCGGGCATCGACTCGGCGCTCGATCAGGCCGAACACCGCGACGGGAGCGCAGGCAGCCATGCCCTCGCGCATCGGCGACGCTGGCTGTTCGGCGCGGCACTCGCCGCATCGCTGCTGCTGGCCGCCGGCATCGGCTGGCACGCCACCCGCGGCCCGGCCGACATCGTCCCCACCCGGGTCGCCACGAATACCACCTCGTGGAAGCCGTCCGACCCACGGCTCAGCGGCGCCGCCATCGAACTGGACGCGGCCCGCATGGAACTGCAACTGGCGATCCGGCAGGCGCCTGACTCGCTCGCGCTGCAACGTCTGCTCGGCCGCACCGAACAGCAACAATCCCAACTTCGCCAACTGGCCAACCAGTCCGGCTGATACATCAAGGAACAAGCATGAAAACCGCACGCTATCTTCCGTTGCTGCTGTGCTTCTGCATCGGCCAGGCCCTGGCCGACACGCCGATCAACCTGCACCACGATGCCTCGGCTAACGCCAGGGTCAGCATCAGCAACGTCGCCGGCACGGTGAACGTGATCGCCTGGGATCGCAACGAGGTGCAGGTCAGCGGCCGCCTCGGCGAGGGCGCCAAGCCATTGGCGATCACCGGCAGCAAGGACCACCTGGAAATCAAGGTGGAACCCAAGGGAAGCTCCGGCGGCTGGTTCAACTGGGGCGGCGACAACAACATGTCCGCCACCACGCTGGAACTGCACGTGCCCAGGGCCGCCTCGCTCGAGGTCGACGTGATCAGCGCACCGCTGGTGATCGACGGCATGGACGGCGGCAGCATCGAGGTCAACACCGTGAGTGGCAAGGCGCGCATCAATGCCCGCACGCCCTCGCTGACGGTGGACAGCGTCAGCGGCGGCATCGAGCAGGCCGGGCATGCGGACAAGGTCGAACTGCAGACCGTCAGCGGCGACATCCTTGCTCCCTCGCTCGGCAACCAGGTCGAGCTGCAAACCATCTCCGGCCGCATCCAGGCCAGCGGCGGCCCGTGGCAGAAACTCACGCTCAGCACCGTGTCGGGCAACGTCCAGTTGAACGGCGGGCTGACCGCCGGCGGCAGCATCAATATCGACAGCATGAGCGGCGACGTGCAACTGCAGGTCCCCGCCAGCACGGACGCCAGCCTGCACGCCACCAGCTTCAGCGGCAATCTGCGCAGCGACTTCGGCACGGCGACGCAGCCCGAACACGGCCCGGGCAGTTCGCTCGATGCCCGCCTGGGCAACGGCCAGGGCAAGATCAACGTCGAGACCTTCAGCGGCGACCTGCGCGTGCGCCGGCAGGACTGAACAGCTCGGGCGTGGCCCAGCCCGCCACGCCCAAATGAAAACGCCGTCGCGCAAGCGACGGCGTTTCTGTTCTGGTTGCGACGAGCGCTGCCGCGCCGCTCAGAGATCCTGGTGGTACTGCACGTACGGCGTACGCGACTGGTCCGGCTCGGGACCCACCGGCGTGTTGGCCGGCGTACCGGAGGACCACAGGTTCTGCGCGCCGACGCTCAGCGAGCCGCGCCACGGCAGGCGCCAGGTCACGCCCAGATCGATGCTGTTCCAGCGGCGATCGGCGTTGAGGTCGCCGGGAATGGCCACTTGCGGCTGCATCGTGCGACCCGTCAGCACACCGCTCAACGAGCCGTGGTCGACACCGAAACTCAGCACCTTCTGGTCCAGCGTATCGACGCCGAGCAGATTGCCGGGAAGCAGGTGGATGCGGCCGACGCTGGCCCCCAAGTCGATGCCGCTCTTGCTGCCCAGTGCAAGCCGGCCGCGGGCATTGAGCTGCGCGCTGTTGTCAAAACTGGAAAGGCCATCCACGCCCGGCGCCGCGCCCGGCAGGACGCGCGGCAACACATTGCCCGCGTTCGGTGCGCTGTTGGTGCCCACGCTGACGCCCACGCTGTAGCGGCCGGTCGCATAGGTGGCGCCCACTTCGCTGCCGCGCAAACGCTGCCCCGGATGGGTCCAGGAAAGCTCGCTCACCTCGGCATGCGCCTGCAAGCGGGGGCCGAGGCCGTATTCCACGCCGGTGCTGGTCACGCTGGAGCCGTCCAGCACGCGCAAGGCCAGCGGAGAATGACTGGCCATGGTCTCGGCCGTGCTGCTGCGATCGGTCCTCAGCGACAGCACGTGGCCATCGGCCGTGCGCCACAGCGGCACCAGCATGCCCGCTTCCGCCTGGGTGGCGGAGGCCGCCGGCTGCGCCAGCAGATCATCGGCCATCCTGTTGTCGGCACCCACGGACTGACCGGCCGCGGCAAGCGGCAACGCAACGGTCAGCAGGAGGGCGGAGAGGCGGCGCATGGTCGGAAACCGGTAACTCACTCGAGCGAAAGCGTGATTGGGTGCAAGTGTACCCCGTTTTACGTTTTACTAACACCCTGAAAAGCTGCCGAAACGCACATATTGGGACTCGGCGAGGACATTCGACCCCTGACCCGCGCCGGGGTTCCCCGGCTCGACGCTAGCGGCGAAGCGGGCTTACACGATATAAAGGCGTGTCGTCCCGGCTCAACCAGGTCGTCCCGGAAGCAGCCTTTAGCCTCATGAGCGCCACACCGACGATCCGCCCCTCTTCGTCACCACCGGTGTCGCGAGACCCTGCGGCCCTGCATGCAGCGGTCGAACGCCTGTTCGAGGCGGCGGATGCCGCCGGCGTGATGGAGATTTGCGAGCTGGTGCTGACCCATTTCGGTGTCCAGGGGCATCTGCGCTGGCGGCGGCGGGACGAACAGGTCGCGCACCTGGCCGGCCAGCTGGACCTCGCCGAAGATCCGCAAGGTTCGCGCACCCTGATCCTGGAATGGGCCGACCTGCCGCTGGCCGATGTCACGCGCGACCAGTTGGAGTGGCTGGGTCGGCTGGCCGACATCCGCCTGCGCCAGCTTGCCGAAACCAGCCGCCTGTACGAGGCCATTTCGCGCCTGGCCCTGGCCGAGCGCCTGCAACGCGCGCTCTACGCCATCGCCGAACAGGCCGGCGCAGGGCACGACATGCCCGAGATGATGCGCTCGCTGCATGCCATCGTCAGCAGCCTGATGTACGCGGAAAACTTCTACATCGTGCTGTACGACGCGGCGACCGACACGGTCCGCTTCCCCTATTACGTCGACATCGCCGACACCGATCCACCGCCGCCGGACCAGAGCGTGCCGATGCACGAGCTGCTGCACAGCCTGACCTGGAACCTGTTGCAGGAAGGCCGGCCGCTGATGGGTTCCATCGACGAGCTGAGGCAGCAGTTCGGCGATCGCTTCGTGCTGGTCGGCCCCAGCTGCGAGCACTGGCTCGGCGCACCGCTGCTGCGTGCCGGTCGCGTGGTCGGCGGCATCGTGATGCAGAGCTACCGGCCGGATACGCATTATTCACGGCACGACCTGGACCTGCTCAACTACGTGGCCCAGCACGTGCAGACGGCGCTGGAACGACGCGAGGCGCACATCGAACTGGGTCGCCGCGTCACCGACCGCACGGCGGCGCTGCGCGAGGCTAACCGCGTGCTGCGCCAGCAGGTGCTGCAGCGGCAGCGTGGGGAACGGCTGCAGGCGGCGCTGTTCCGCATCGCGGAACTGGCCAACACCGCCGAAAGCCTGGAGAAGTTCTACGCCGCCACCCACCAGGTGATCAGCGGCCTGCTGTACGCGCGCAATTTCTACATCGCCCTGGTCGACGAGGAAAGCGGGCAGCTCACCTTCCCGTATTCGGTGGACGACATCGACAACGTGCGCCCACCACGGGCGCATGGTCGCGGCGCGACGGAATACGTGCTGCGCCATGCGAAGCCGCTGCTGGCGACGCCGGCCGAGATCGAGCGACTCAGCGCGCTCGGCGAGATCAGCCATTTCGGCACCCGCTCGGTGTGCTGGCTTGGCGTGCCGCTGATCTGGGGCGGCAAGGCGACCGGCGTGCTGGCGCTGCAAAGCTACTCGCCCGAACACACCTACAACGAGCGCGACCAGGAACTGCTGACCTTCGTCAGCTACCACATCGCCAACGCGCTGCAACGCAAGCAGGCGGCAACGTCGCTGAAGCAGGCCTACGCCGGGCTGGAACGCCGCGTCACCGAGCGTACCCGCGCCCTTGCACTGGCCAATCGCGACCTGCGTGAACAGATCGCCGAGCGCGAGCGCGTCGAGCGCCGGCTGAAGTACGAGACGCTGCACGACTCGCTGACCGGCCTGCCGAACCGCACCCTGCTGCTGCAGCGCCTCGAACAGGCGATGCAGCGCTACATCGCCAGTCCGAACGAACAGTTCGCGGTGCTGTTCATCGACCTGGACCGCTTCAAGGTGATCAACGATTCGGTCGGGCACCTGGTCGGCGACGACCTGCTGTTCCAGGTGGGTGGCCGGATTCGCGCCTGCCTGAAAACGCGCGACGTGGTGGCGCGGCTGGGCGGCGACGAGTTCGCCGTGCTGCTGGAGGGCATCGTGGACACCGCCAAGCCGATGCTGATCGCCGATCGCATCATCAGCGAACTGCAGACGCCGTTCCGGCTTGGCACCAAGGAGATCTTCACCTCGGCATCGATCGGCATCGCGCTGTCCAGCCCGCATTACCGCCAGCCCGAGGAGCTCCTGCGCGACGCCGACGCGGCGATGTACAACGCGAAGGACGGCGGCCGCCACCGCGCGGCGATGTTCGACGACCGCCTGCGGCGCGAGGCGTTGTCGCTGCTGGACATGGAAAGCGACCTGCGCCACGCGCTCAGCCGCAACGAATTCGAGCCGTTCTATCAGCCGATCGTGGAACTCTCCGACGGGCGCGTCACCGGCTACGAGGCGCTGCTGCGCTGGCATCATCCCGAACGCGGCCTGCTGTCGCCGGGCGATTTCCTGCTGATCGCCGAGGAATGCGGCTGCGCCGAGGCAATCGACTGGCAGATCTTCGAGCAGGTGTGCACCCAGGCCGTGCGCCTGATCGGCACCGAAGGCTTCATCAGCATCAACGTGTCCGGCAGGCACTTCCGGGTGGCCGATCTCGACCAGCGCCTGCTGGCGCTGTTCAACCAGTACGCCGTGCCCACCCGCTGCATCCGCATCGAGGTCACCGAGCATGCCCTGCTAGAGAATCCGACCCAGGTCAAGCAGATGCTGCAGAACCTGCGCAGCCACGGCGTCGGCATCGCGCTGGACGACTTCGGCACCGGCTATTCCTCGCTCAGCTATCTCCACCAGTATCCGTTCGAGACGCTGAAGATCGATCGCTCCTTCATCACCGAGCTGCCGCCGGACGACACCGAGACCCAGGGCCTGGCGCTGGTGCGCGCGATCCAGGTGCTGGCCGACTCGCTGCAGATGAAGGTGATCGCCGAAGGCATCGAGGAAGAGTCGCAACGCCAGGCGCTGATGCGCGTGGGTTGCCGCTACGGCCAGGGATTCCTGTTCGCCCGGCCGCAACCGGCCAGTACGTGGCTCAGTGCGGACAAGCCCCTGCTGCTGGCCTGAAGCAGTTCACTGGGCGGTATCCGGCGCCGCCGGCGCCGCACTGTCACTGAGCAGATGCTCGGCATCGATGCGGTCGAACTGGTAGCGCTGCGCACAAAACTCGCAGATCACCTCGATCTCGTTGTCGCGGGCCAGCAGGGCCGCTTCCACTTCCTCGCGACCCAGCGAACGCAGCATCGCCGTCACCCGTTCGCGGCTGCAGCTGCATCCGAATGCCAGTGGCCGAGGTTCGAACAGGCGCACCGACTCCTCGTGATAGAGGCGGTACAGCAGCTGCTCCGGCGCAACGCCCAGCAACTCCTCCACGCCCAGGGTCGCGGTGAGCTGCAGCACGCGGTTCCACGCATCCTCGTCGTGCACGGCGTCGATGCCACCCTCGCCGGGCATCTTCTGCAGCATCAGCCCGACGGCGTGTTCGCCATCGGCAGCCAGCAGGATGCGCGCCGGCAACTGTTCGGACTTCACGAAATAGTCTTCCAGCGAATCGGCCAGACCGGCGTGCCGCAATTCGACCAGGCCCTGGTAACGCTGGCCGCGATCCACGTTGCCGATGGTGATCGCCATGATCGCGTCGGACAATGCGTCCAGTGCCAGCGGAGCAGGCAGGGGTTCGTTCCAGCGTGCCAGTCCGCGCAGGTGTCCCTGATCGTTGCACTCGGCAAACAGCAGGCGCAGCGCACCGGAGCTCTTCAGTTCCAGCGACAGCGCGCCATCGAGCTTGATGTTGCCGGTAAGCAGCGCGCTGGCCGCCAGCGCCTCGCCAAGCAGGCTGCACAGTGGCAGCGGATACTCCGCGCGCGTGGCCACTTCGCGCCAGGCCGGTCCGAGCCGGACCAGCGCCCCACGCACGCCGGCGCGTTCCAGCAGGAAGCGATGCAGCACGTCTTCGACAGGCAGGTTTTCCACAGGCGGTGATTCCGTTTCGATTCAATCGGCCGAGATGGGGTCGCCATGGCGCCCGCACAACGCCCCTTATACTGCCAGTCATGCCCGCCTTGTTCAGCCATCCCCTGCTTCGTCGCCTGCTGCGATCGCTCGCCATTCTGCTGCTCGGCTGGCTGGCACTAAGCTGGCTGCTGGTGCTGGTGCTGCGCTTCGTGCCGCCATGGACCTCGGCCGTCATGCTGGAACGGCAGCTCGGTGCCCTGATCCATGGCGAGAAGGACTTCCACCTGCGCCATCACTGGGTGCCGTGGAGGCAGGTTTCGCCCTGGGTGCCGCTGGCGATGGTGGCCGGCGAGGACCAGAAGTTTCCCTATCACCACGGCTTCGACCTCGACTCGATCCAGGACGCCCTCGATGCCGCCGATGACGGCAAGCGCCTGCGCGGCGCCAGCACGATCAGCCAGCAGACCGCCAAGAACCTGTTCCTGTGGAATGGCCGCAGCTTCGTGCGCAAGGGGCTGGAGGCGTACTTCACCATGCTGATCGAGCTGACCTGGCCCAAGCAGCGCATCCTCGAGGTGTACGTGAACATCGCCGAGCTGGGCGATGGCGTCTACGGTGTCGGCGCAGCCAGCGATGTCTATTTCCACACCACGCCGGCACGACTGGGGCCGGCCCAGGCCGCGCGTCTGGCCGCGGTCCTGCCCAGTCCGCGCCGCATGCACGCGGACCGGCCAAGCGCCTACGTGCAACGCCGGACGAACTGGATCCAGCAGCAGATGATGCAGCTGGGAGGTACCGGCTACGTCGAGGGCCAGGCCCCTGCACATCCGCCACGCCGGGGCCGCTGAATCCGGCGGCGGCCACGGGTTTCCTGCCGCGCGCCGCGATTCACAACTTCACTACACGCGCGAACGACGGCGGCGCTAGACTCGGCATCGGACAGCCCGTCCGTAGCCGAATGGGGATCCGCGCATGACCCAGGTCAAACATCTGCTGCAAGGCAAGGGCAATGCGATCTACCGCGTTGCACCGGAAACCCCCGTGCTCGAAGCGATCAAGCACATGGCCGAGCATCGCGTCGGCGCGCTGCTGGTGATGCATGGCGAGAAGCTGGTCGGCGTGATGTCCGAGCGCGACTACGCGCGCAAGGTGATCCTGCAGGGCCGCTCCTCTTCGCAGACCGCGGTGTCCGACATCATGACCGGCACCCCGCTCACCGTCGGCCCCGACACCGACGTGTTCGACTGCATGCGCCTGTGCACCGACAGCCGCATCCGCCACCTGCCGGTGGTCGAAGGCGACACGGTGGTCGGGGTGATCTCCATCGGCGACCTGGTCAAGGCGGTGATCGATGCGCAGGCCGAGCAGATCGAGCATCTGGAGCGTTACATCACCAGCTGAGATTCGGGAGAGCACCGCCTCAAAGCGGTGCTTTCGCATCTGCGTTCGCGCGCACCTTTTCTTCCGGTTCCAGGTCGGGCGACCAGCCTGCACGGCGGGACACCAGCGTCGCCAGCGCCGCCACACCCGCGCCGGCGAGGGCCAGTCCGCCGATGCCCCAGCCCAACATCCGCAGCCAGCTCACCGCGCTGGTCACCACCAGATCGCCGAAGCGCCACACCGCGGTCTCGACGAAGTTCTTGCCCTTGTAGCGCATCTCGCGGGGCACCCGCGTATACAACGCATCCACCGCGGGCTTGGTCATGCCGTAGGCAAAGCCGCGCGTGATCACCAGCATCACCGCCAGCAGCAACGGCACGCTGTAGCCGAAGAACGAAACGCTGCCGCTGCCGATCAACGCCACCGCAGCGAGCAAAACCAGATTCACCAGCGACGGCACGACCAGCCCCCAGCCGGCGCCGCGACGCACCAGCAGCCACGGCGTGATGCTCAGCTGCAACGCTGCGCCAAGCAGGTTGGTGGCTAGATCCAGGTTGTTGTAGAACGCCGTACGCGCCACGGCATCGGCGAAATTCGCCTTGGCGTAATCGGCCACCATCGCATACGCCAGCGTGCCGATGCCGTCACCGAACAGCATCAGCAAGGCCATGTAGCGCAAGAAGGGATGTGACCACAGTTGCTTGATGCCGGCCCACAACGAGCCGCCGATCACCTCGTCGCCCTGGCTGCCGGGCTGACGATCGTGATTGGCGGAAAGACGCAGCAACAGGATCATCGATGCGGTCAACGACACCGACGACACCAGCAGCAGCGGCGCGACGCCGATCAGGTGCACCAGCAGCTTGGTCACCAGCGGCCCGAAGATCGCACCGGCCATGCCACCCAGCGCGATCAGCGAGAACACGCGCCGCGCCTGGCCGCTGGAGAAGATGTCCGCCATGAAGCTCCAGAACAGCGACACCACGAACAGGTTGAACACGCTGACCCAGACGAAGAACACCACGCCCAGTTCGCGCGCACCGATCCGGTCCTGCGCCATGAAGGCCGGCACGAACCCGAGCAGGCACACGATGAAGAAGCTGTAGCTCCAGCCCAGCAGCTGGCGACGCGGGAAGCGCGCCACCAGGGCACCGAACAGCGGCGTCATCAGCAGCATCACCACGAACACCGCACCGTAGAACAACGGCAGCGACTGCGAGCCGACCGCGCCGCTCAACTGGTCACGCACCGGCCGGATGATGTAATACGAAGTCATCACGAAGAAGAACGCCAATGCGGAGAGCATCGGCGCTGCAGCTTGTTTCACCATGGTCCGACGATACAGACTCACTTCGCACATCCGGCGTGGGGCGCGGCAAGCCTAGCACGCGACCATGTCCACTCTTCGGGGGCAGCAGATTGATGAATCGCCATGACTACATCATCGTCGGCGCCGGCTCGGCCGGCTGCGTGCTGGCCAACCGGCTCAGCGCCAATCCGGCCACGCGCGTGCTGCTGCTGGAAGCGGGCCCGACCGACTGGAACCCGCTGATCCACATGCCCGCCGGCATCGCGCGGCTGGCCAACAATCGCCGCCTCAACTGGAACTACCGCACCGAAGCGGAGCCTGCGCTCAACCAGCGCCGACTGTGGTGGCCGCGCGGCAGGACGCTGGGCGGTTCCAGCTCGATCAACGCGATGTGCTACATCCGCGGGGTCGCCGCCGATTACGACGAGTGGGCCCGGGTCACTGGCGACCCGCGCTGGTCGTGGAACGAGGTGCTGCCCTGGTTCGTGCGCAGCGAAGACAACAGCCGCGGCGAAAGCCCGTTGCACGGCATGCACGGTCCGCTCGGCGTATCCGACCTTCGCCACGTCAACCCGTTGTCACGGGTGCTGATCGAGGCGACCGCCAGTGCGGGGCATCCGCGCAACGACGATTTCAATGGTGTCGGCCAGGCCGGCTTCGGCTTGTACCAGGTCACCCAGCGTGACGGCGCCCGCTGCTCGACGGCGGCGGCGTTCCTGAAACCGGTGCGCAGTCGCGCCAATCTGCAGGTACGCACGGGCGCGCTGGTCGAGCGCGTGCTGATCGAAAATGGCCGCGCCGTCGGCGTGCAGTTGCGCCGCGGCCGGCACGGAACGGAACGGATCGAGGGCGGCGAGGTGATCCTCGCCGCGGGCGCGATCAACTCGCCGCAACTGCTGATGCTGTCGGGACTGGGCCCGGCCGATCACCTGCGCGACCACGGCATCGCGGTGCAGGCGGACCTGCCCGGCGTCGGCGGCAACCTGCAGGACCATCTGGACATCTGCACGCTCGATGGCAATGCCACCCGGATCAGCTACGACCACCTCAACGAACTGTCCGCGGGCCTGCGCTGGCTGCGCCACCGCGATGGACCGGGCAGTTCCAACGTGGCCGAGGCCGGCGGTTTCGTGCGCAGCCGCTTCGCCGGCGACGAGCGTTGCGACCTGCAGTTCCATTTCGTGCCGGCACTGCTCGACGATCACGGCCGCCACCGCCTGCCCGGCTACGGCTATACGCTGCACGCCTGCTACCTGCACCCGCGCAGCCGTGGCCGGTTGCGCCTGCACTCGGCCGATCCGGCGCAACCGATCGCGATCCACGCGAACTACCTGGGCGACCCGGAAGGCCATGACCTGAAGCTGATGATCGAGGCCGCGCGGCTGTCGCGCGAGATCCTGGACCAGCCCGCGTTCGCGCCCCATCGTGGCGCCCCGGTGTTTCCCGAACGCCGCATCGACACCGACGCCGAATACACCGACTTCATCCGGCGCAAGGCGGAGACCATCTATCACCCGGTCGGCACCTGCCGCATGGGCAACGACGATCACGCGGTGGTCGACAGCGAATTGCGCGTGCGCGGGATCGACGGCCTGCGCGTGGTCGATGCCTCGGTGATGCCGGCGCTTCCCACCGGCAACACCAATGCGCCCACGATCATGATCGCTGAGCGGGCAAGTGCGCTTCTCTTGGAGACCGCAGCTCCGTAGGGCGGACACCGTCCGCCGCACGCACCTGACATGACAACAACCAGAGCCGGCGGGCAGCGCCCGGCCTACGAAGCCAGGCAAGAGCCCTCGCGCGCGCCGAGGCGCTCCTGCAGCGGCACTGCGCAGTGCAGGCCGGCGCAAATCACTCGCAACAGTTCGGCCTCTTCCACACTGACGAGGTCATCCGCGTTGATTGCAACGACGATACCCTGGATCACCAGCTCCTTGGCGACCGGCAGCAAGCCGTCCAGATCGTCCAGCGCCTGCTCGAACGGTGCCTGCCAGGCCGCTGGCGGCGGCGTCCATTCGATCGCTTCGCCGGGAAAGGCATGTTGCATCGCCATCAGCCAGACGCGCCGCGCGCCCGCTTCGTCGGAACAGCCGCCCGCGGCGACGATGGCGCAGACCAGGGCCACGCTGTCACGGCAGGCCGGAAGTTTTTTCACGCCATCGATCGGTGCGCTCCGCGGCCGCTGCGCCTCCAGCAACTGCAGGCGCAGCAGCCGCGCCAGGCAGTATTCGCCCAGATCGACCCTGCCATCGGCATTGACCACTGCATCGAGAGTGACCAGCAAGGTCTGCTGTCGTCCTGCCGGCAGGCACTTCAATGCGGGGAAGGCCAGCGAGGCCAATGGCAGGCGGGAACCCGGTGGCAGCGACGCTAGATCGGCGGCGACATCCTGCACCGCCCGCAGCACGTCGTCACCGAACGCATCGACGATGATGCGCCGCTGTGCCGGCTGTGGTTCGGCCGCGGAGGCGGCCAGCGCCAGCACCACGGCAAGCGCCGACTCGGGCTGCTGCGCGGCTTCCCGCAAGCGCGTGGGCAAGGCCCGATGCAATGCGGCGGCGCGCTGGAACTGTCCTCTGGCCGGCGTGCCAGCGCTCGCCAGCGCGCCAGTCAACAATGCCGGCACTACGAGAGGAATCGCCATCCCCGGAATCACGCCGGCATACACCGGCGACATGGCCGGTGCCGGCGCCGATGCCAGCAAGGGGCTGGCCGTGGCTTGCATGGCCACACGCAGCATCGCCGTGCGAATCCGGATCAGCTCCTCTTCCCGAAAGCCCGGTTCCAGCGCACGAATGCGCTGCAGCAGCGGTGGATGGGTGGCGAACAGCTCACTGGATCGACCGGCCGCGCAGAACAGCATGTGCGCCACTTCCTGCCTGTTCGCCATCTGCAGGCGCGAGGTCAGGCCGAGCGCCGCGATCTTCTTCAGGGCGCCGGCGATGCCGGCGGTCTGGCGGGTGAACTGTACAGCCGAGGCATCGGCCAGCATCTCGCGCGAACGCGACACCGCAGCCTGTATCAGTCGCGCGAAGAAGTAGCCGATGTAGCCGATCCCGATCAGTGCCAGCCCGATCAGCACGATCTGGCCAGCACCGTCACGTCGACTGCTGCGCTCGGCGTTGGACTCGATCACCCGGCGCCCCGCGATCCCCACCACGAGGATGCCGAACAGCAGGCCCATCAGCCTGATGTTCAATCGCATGTCACCGTTCAGCACATGGCTGAGCTCGTGCGCGATCACACCCTGCAACTCGTCGCGGGTGAGCTGGTCCAGGCAACCGCGGGTCACGCACACCGCGGCGTCCGATGCCGAATAGCCCGCGGCAAACGCATTGATGCCGAGCTCGTCCGCCAGCAGGTAGATGTCCGGCACCGGCACGCCGGCTGCAATCGCCACTTCCTCGATCACGTTGCGCAGCTGGCGCAATGCCGGGTCGCGGGCATTGGTGGGGACCACCACCGCACCCACGCGTTCGGCAACCGTCCTCCCGCCGCCGGACAGGCTCCTGATGCGGAACAACGAACTGAGGCCAATGCCGGCGACCACCGCCAGGCTACTGCCTAACAGCAGCGGCAGGTTCGATCGCGCCGACTCGCCGTTCGCCGGATGATGACCCAGCACCAACCACACCACGGCGTCGATCGCCGCCACGATGGCGGCCACCGCCAGCACGAACAGCACGACCAGGCGCCGGCTGCTGCTGCGCACGCGAGCCTGCTGCGCAAAGAAATCCATGGAGACTCCCGGATCTGCGCCGTGGCGTGCGCCACGACGCAGCAGCGATCAGCTGAAGGAAACCTTCGGCACGTCGCGCACGGCGGGGTTCTCGATCTTCAACGATTCGGCGGCAGCGAAACCGAAACTGTTGGCCACGAACGAGGCGGGAAACACTTCACGCTTGTTGTTGTAGGTCAGCACGGAATCGTTGTATGCCTGCCGCGCGAAGGCCACCCGGTTCTCGGTCGAGGTGAGCTCCTCGGACAGCTGCATCATGGTCTGGTTCGCCTTCAGGTCGGGATAGGCCTCCTGCAGCGCGAACAAATGACCCAAAGTCTGTGTCAAAGCATTTTCACTGCTGGCCAGCTGCTGCATCGCAGCCGCGTCACCCGGCTTGGCCTTGGCACCGGCCAGCCCGTTCACCGCCGCGTTGCGCGCCTGCACCACGGCCTCGAGGGTACCCCGCTCGTGGGCGAGGTAACCCTTGGCCGTCTCGACCAGGTTCGGTATCAGGTCATGTCGGCGCGTCAGTTGCACGTCAATCTGCGCGAACGCGTTCTTGTAGCCGTTGCGCGAAGTCACCAGTCCGTTGTAGATCGCCACGAAGTACAAGACAATCAGAACGACGACAATCAGAACAATGATCAGACCCATAGACAAATTCCCCACCCTGAGGCGCATCCCCACGCCGGAACCAGATCAGAATACCATGCAGTTTCATAAGCTCTTCCTGCTGGTCGCAGGCGCTCTCGGGCTGGCCTGTGCGCCGCTTTGCGCTAAGGCAGCGCCCTCTTCCGCCGCACCGGCGCCAGCGCCCACCAGCGTGGGTCAGACGCCGCAGAAGTTGCCGGCGGCACGCGTCAAGCAGACCCTTGCGGACTACCAGCGCTGGCTCAATCGCGTCGCGCAGCGCGATGCGGTAGCCGGGCTCGCCACTGCGGTGGTGATCGACGGCAAGGTGGCCTATGAGGGCACGATCGGCTACACCGATGCCACCACGAAGGACCCGATCACGCCGCAGACCGTGTTCCGCCTGGCATCGCTGTCCAAGGCCTTCGCCACCGCGATGACCGGCCTGCTGGTCGACGACGGCAAGCTCGGCTGGGACACGAAACTGCTCGACGTGCTGCCGTACTTCAAGCTGAAGGACATGCAGGCTGCCGCACGGGCCACCGTCGGCGACATCCTGGGGCAGCGACTGGGGCTGCCGCGAAACACCTACGACAACATGCTCGAAGGCGATACGTCCTACGAGGAGCTGGTGCGCAAGCTGGACGAGGTCGACATGGTCTGCGGCGTCGGTCAGTGCTACGGCTACCAGAACGTCGCCTTCAGCATGATCGGCGACGTGGTACTCGCGCGCACCGGCGACTTCTTCTATCACCAGGTCGACAAGCGCATCTTCTATCCGTTGGGCATGACCACTGCGAGCTATGGACGCGCCGCCCTGGAATCCAGCAAGAGCTGGGCACGGCCGCATCGTGGCAGCAGCCGCGGCTGGATCCCGTTCGATCCGAACGAGACCTACTACCGCGTGGCGCCCGCCGCCGGCGTCAACGCCAGCATCCGCGACATGGAGAAATGGCTGATCGCGCAGATGGGCGGACGCCAGGACGTATTGCCGACCTCGCTGCTCGACGTCCTGCATGCTCCGGGCGTATCCACGCCCAGCGAACTGCACGCCACGCCCTGGCGTCGCGCCCGGCTCACCGATGCCCACTACGCGCTGGGCTGGCGCGTGTACGAATACGGCGGTGAAACCCTGATCTATCACGCCGGCGCCGTAGCCGGTTACCGCACCATGATCGGCTTCTTCCCGAAGTACCGTGCCGGCGTGGTCACCTTGTGGAACTCCACCGGGCCCACGCCAAGCGGACTGATGCCGATGGTGCTGGACGGCCTGCTCGGCCTGCCACACGTCGACTGGGCCGAAATCGAAGGGCCGGCAAAGGCCGTCGCGCCAACCAGGGCCAGGAAACCGAAGCACAAGCCACGCGCGCGCCATCGGCCGGCACGCAAGCACTGAGAGGTTGTGATTTTTTCAACCTCGAAGCCCGGCCACGGCGAGGGCATGGATGCCCGAGTTGAGGCAACGCAGGAGCGGTTGCGCGATGGCCGGACGCGGATCGGTCACGCAAGTGAGTGATTCGCGTGAGCACGTCCGGGCGCGTACCGGACGTGCGATAGAAGAAAACCACAGGAAGTGGTTTTCTTCACGGGCTCTGAGGGCTTGCGGCTTTCGCGGAGGACGGTGCCCGCTCACGCCGTGACCGTGCCCGCTGCGCGAGCCCGCACACCGATTGACTCGCGATGGAAGAAGGCGCGCGCAGCCGCCTTCTTCAAGGACCCCGGATTTTTGCTGGTCGAAAAAAAGGCGGCGCATGCAGAACATGCGCCGCCAGTCCATCGGTCACTTCCGGATCAGAGCTTGAACTCGATCCGCTGCTGCTTGATGCTGGACACCGCCTCACCGTTCTTCATCGCCGGCGTGAAGCGGTAGCGCTCCACGGCATCGATGGCCGCACGGTCGAACACATGGCGCGGCTGCGACTCGAGCACCTTCACGTCACTGGTCTTGCCGTCGGGGTCGACGGTGAACGTGACCACGACCCAACCCTGCTGGCGTGTGCGCATGGCCGCGGTGGGATAGCGTGCCGGAGCGGCCTTCACCAGCACGGCGGCGGTGTTGGCCCCGCTCGCGCCGGACTGGTCCGCACCTGCTGCCGCAGCGCCGGTCGAGTCGGCGGCGTTGGCCGTCGTCGAGGTCGGCTGACTGGCCTGTTGCGCCGTGCGTGCCTGCTGCGCCTTCTGCTGTTCGGCGGCCAGCGCCTTCTGCTGTTCGGCCAGCTGATCGGCAGCAGCCTTGTCCGCCGCCGCCTTCTGCGCAGCGAGCTGCGCCGCCTTCTCCTGGTCGAGGGCCAACTGCTGCTGCTTGTCCAGGGTCTTGCGCTGGGCATCCAGCTTCGAGCGCAGGATGGTCAGCGTGAAGTTCGCCGGATCCGCCTTGGCCAGCAGATCGATCTGGCGCTGGGCTTCGTTGAAGTCACGCGAGTTGATCGCCTGCTCCGCCGAATTGGCAGCGAACGGGAACGTCTCGCGCAAGGCATCCGAAGCCACCTTGTTGCCCGGCTCCTTCTCCAGCACGCGCAGGTAGAACTCGAAGGCATTGTTGCCGGCCGGCGCCAGATAGCGCTGCTCGTTCATGGCCGTGCGAGCCTCGGCGAGCAACTGGTTCAAATCCATCGCCGCCACGTTGGCCGGTGGCGGCGCCGCCCGCGTTGCGGTGGAAACCGGCGTGGACGGATGGCCACCCGAGTCGGCCATCACCAGATCCTGGTGCGGCTTGATGATGAGGAACCACGCGCCTACGGCAAGCAGGACAACGATGGCGATGATGGCAATCATGGTGGGGCGAATGGCCCCGCGCGCATGCCGGCGCGTATCTAGTATGTATCGGGTATCCATGGTCTCTCACTGAGTGTCGACAGATACCCGCGCTTTTTCCCCCTGTACACCCAGGAGCGACGAATCCCCCGGATTCACCGCGGCGCGGATGTGCAGAAGGTAACTCCAATGGGACAGCACGGCAAATGGCGCGGATTCCGGACCGCCGGGGAAAGACGCCCCACCCGCCGGCGACTCGCCGGGCCCGGACTCGATGCAGGCCAGCTGGCCCCGCGCCTCCCGCCGGAAACTTTTCCGTCGCCGGAAACGAAGCGTCCCGGCCAGGCCGGGACGAATCTTTCGAAGTGCTCTCCCCGCGCTGGGCACCGCGGGGAGAGAAGTCGATTGCTTGTCTTATTGTTGGGTAACGCGGGTCGGCTTACTTCTTCGCTTTGGCTTTGGCGGTCTTGGTGGCCTTCACCACCTTGGCCGGTGCAGCTTTCTTGGCGGCAGCCTTCTTCGGCGCAGCCTTCTTCGCAACCTTCTTCACGGCAGCTTTCTTGGCAGCAGCCGGCTTCTTGGCAGCAGCCTTCTTGGCGGCCGGCTTCTTGGCGGCAACCTTCTTGGCTGCCGGCTTCTTCGCTACCGGCTTCTTGGCGGCAGCCTTCTTGGCGGCAACCTTCTTCACGGCGGGCTTCTTGGCGGCGGCCTTCTTGGCGGCCGGTTTCTTTGCAGCGGGTTTCTTGGCAGTGGCCATGGTTCGTCTCAGCTCCTCATCAGTTGGCAGTGGTTGCCCAGTAAAAGCGTGCAGGAACGCTTCGACCAACACGTCACTGTTGGTAGCGTGCCGAAGATTGTTCACTTGACGATGCGTGCGCAAATCAGAAAGCCGCCGCAATACATGCAGCGGAATCGAGACAGTGATCTTGCGTACTGCATTCGCCTTTTCACCGTGTTCGACGTACGGCTTGATGAATTTGGTTGTTGCCATAAAACGCATTCCCCGTGATCTGTTGCGAAAGCTATCCCTGAAGATTTCTGGTGTCAATTGATTTCAATCATGAAATCA
>NZ_LMHR01000060.1:0-52882 GCF_001428465.1 Rhodanobacter sp. Root179
CCGCCCAGGGCGCGAGCCGGTTCTCGTCAAGAGTGAGGACGGTGAGTCCCATAGTCGTTTCCGCCTGTCCTTGAATAGCAAGAATGAGGGTTGCAGATGCACGCTCTGAATGTGCGCATAGGCGGGCAAACGCATCAATGTCGCTTCCGGACGGCTGAGGGTATCTCTCGGGGTGGGTATGCCATTCACCGAGATAGATCAGGCCCTTTTTGCGCATAGCACTAATCATACGATCCGCTGCTACAGGGTCTGATCGGTAACTGATGCGCGTTCTTGCATCGCTCTTATAAGGCCCGCTGGCCGCAATGACATGAAGTCCCGTTCCCACTCGTGAGCCAAAGAGTTGACCGCCCGCCTCCTTGGCGAAAGAATCAAGCTGACGATGTCGGCGCAAATGTTCCAGCACCTCTGGAGCAAAGAGGATCTCGTCCGCAAAGTCTTGGTGCACTGCCCGCCAAATGACAGCTTTCGCCGTGGGTGTCATGGAGCATCGATTTCCCTGAAAGCGCCGTCGAAGAATTGGCTAATTGTCGCCCCTCTCTCCTCCGGCACGCGTCGATCGCCGAGCCAGATGCGATGCATGGGAGCTTGTGCATTGCCAAGTAAAGCATCAAGGACGAGACGCGTGGTCGTCTGCACAGTACCAAGCATGTCAGTTGCGGTGTATGGCTGAAAGGAACTTCCACAACCTGCAGGGACGATACTTGCCAATGCCGCCGGCCAATTGCTTGTAAGGTTCGACTTTGGACGCCCACCGTCATCCAGAAATGTTTCAGCAGTAAGGCCCGGCGACAAGAGCATTGCGTGGCCCGCACAGGCGAACTCCTCCACCCAAGCGATGATCAAAGGCGGCGGACCGCTGAGGCTATCTCGCCAGCGCGCGATGCGGGTGATAGCCAAGGCGTCGACACCCGCCCCCAGAATGAGATCACAGCTAGCCAGTTCGTTGAGCGCCTCTGTGGCAAGCGTCTCAAATGCGTAGTGATGCGTGGCTGCTTTGGCAAGGTGAGGGAATTGTTGACCAATCGCCTTAGCAAGAGCAGTCGCTTTCCACTGCCCGACATAAGTTGCGCCGAGGGCGTGACGGGTTGTATTTGCGGACTCGAGGCGGTCCTTGTCGACGAACACGAACTGGCCGACGCCAGCGGCAGCCAGCAAGCGGGCAACTTCACTGCCGAGTGCACCGCACCCAATGATTCCAACAACCATTTGGGCAAGTTTCGCCGCGTCCCTATTGTGGTCGCGTCCGTGGACCCAGGTATGATCTTGGCGCATGACCTTCATACGAATGACCGGAGCCGGGCCGAAGACGGCGTCGCGCCGCTCCTCCCGCACTGGGTGCCTACGGTTCTTCGACAGCCCAGCCACGTCTGGCGGACGAATAACGACGGCGACCTGCACCATGCCCGGGGTCGGCACTTCAAGAAGAATAGGTACCGGGGCACGCGTTTGACAAAGATTCCGGACAAGGGGATCCAAGGCGAAGATCTCCGCGCCCGTGTTCGGATAGGTATCGGGTGCGGGAGCGTGGTCAAGGCGGATTAGGCGTGTGTGTCGCACAGCATCAAGTCGATAACATCCTTGCGCAAACCAGTGTTCGATCGTTGCGTTGTCCTCGGCAAATATGAAAGACCGCCCCCATGGCGCCCAGACAATCGAACGGCTCAAACCACCCGGCGTGATTAGCGAACGAGCCTCGGGAATCTTCCCAACATGGCGATCCCAGTAGGAACTGAACTCGCGAGCGAACTCATTCGTGCGCGAACCCTCGTCCATGCCAAGAATGGCAAAGGCATTCTGCACGGCAACACGAACATGGGATTGGATATCCAGCGGCAAAGGGCCGAGGCAAAGGCGCGCCATGTCCTCGACATGAGGCCAAGCTGGGGCACCCAGAACACTCGCGCCTGGCGCAAAGATTCGCATGCGGCTTAGAGGGAAGTCGCCGTCAACGCAAAGCCATACGAAATCTACATTCTCGTGGCCATGCTCCCCGGGCGAGGCATCAAGTCGCCAGCAGGCGTTGTTACCTTCTCCGGCAGGAGTGGTCTCGCCGTCTAAGGCGGAGCGCCATTCGCCAGGCCACCGATCGTTTAGTACCGCCTCGATGGTTTGGCGAGTGGGCGCGGAGACAAGGGGAATCAACCGTATACCCCGCCGCCATCGTTACGGTGGTCGGCCTTAGATTCATCCACGTCGAGACGCTTGTCGGGTGTCGGTTGCCGCGTGAAGTATGTCGTATCAAAAGTTGTATCCCAAGCCTCTCGTGCCTCCCTGCGTGTGCAATTGGTATCGAGGACTTCAAGTTCTTTGAGCGCATCGCTCAGTTTGTCGAGGAAAAAGCCGACCTTCTCGTCGCCCTCATCGGCAAGGTTCTTTGCACTGACGGGGTGGACGACGATGCAGGACTTCAAGAGGCGCGCCTCGATCGCCTGCCAAGTCTTCCGCAGCGCCTCATCGTCCCGCCCAGGAGCCTTTGCAAACTCATCGCAGACAAGGCGCGTAAGTGCAATTCCGCTGCCCGTCTTCTCCGACCACCCGTCACGACTGCGTGCAAAGGACTTGGTCAGGCGAACGACACGGCGAAGTTGTGCACGATCGTCCTTGTCACCGGCAGCGTCGATTTGTCGAAAGAACCATCGAGTGACTTCGCGAGCATCAGACGGCTCCCATGTGTCCTTCGTGGCGAGCTCATAGGTCTCAACCGTGTTGTTGGAGGCGTCCTTCGACGTCTTGACGCGGTAGACCGGGATGTCGATGTGGTAACCGGCCGGGTAAACCTGACGAACACAATTGTCATGGATGTCCGCTGGTTCCTTGAGGCGCTGGTCCTGGCGAATGGCGTCGCGGACACGTTCCTTGGCCTGCATCGTGGTGAGCTCAACATCGTCGGCATCGGTCAACGCGGCGAAAGAGAAATACGCGCCATCGTCAATGTCGAATTCCTTAGCATCGTCTTGGACCATCGTGTGCATCGCATACGATCCTTGCACGAAATAGCTGGGCGTCTTGTGCCCATCACGTTCCAGCCCATTGTCGAGACGGGTACGCCCGTTATTGCGCCGCTCACGCATCTCATCCTGCGTGTCAATCGAGAGGGTGACCTTGTCACCGTGGAAATTTCTCATTTCCTTGTTACAGTCAAACATGTGTCGGTTCCTCTTTTTGGAAGCACGCGGCCAGCGCGTTGTGGAAGGCGGCTGCATGGCCCTCAGGATCTCGAGCCGCATCGGCCCAGAGCATGTCGACGTCGGAGGCAGCTTGGCGGGACAGTGCACCCAGTACTTGCGGTCGCGCATCGTCCATGTTTTGCAGATAACGATGGAGCTCGCCCGACGGGCACTGAGCCGGTAGGCGATAAGCGAACGAAGAAGGGCGGAGTTCGAGCATCTTCTTAGCCACATAGTCGTAGCCAGCTGCCTGAGCGTTAAGACTGACAGTGACAGCTTTGATCCCTAATCCCCATCCAAAGGCCCCTCGATAGCGCGCAGCATCGGTGATTTCCTCACCACCTTGTACGGGAAGGGATCCGAGCATGAAAAGATGAACTGGACGTTCTTTCTCCTCGCGCTCATTGAGCACTTCGATGGCCTCGATGGCACCAAGCACGCCGGGATTGTTGGCCCAAAGCCCGCCATCGGTATAGACGACCCGAGCTGCGGAGCCAGGTTCACTAACAGCAGCTAACGCACGAAGAATAGGGGCCGCAGAGGTGGCCATGCACGCATCGACGAGCGTGCGCGCATCGTCGCGCCCGTTTGAGCGCTTTAGGTGTCTGGTTTTGAAAACGACGGGAGCATGGCGCGCCATGTCAATGGAGGGAATGGCAAGGGCGATGCCGCGAGTCTGTAGAACATCTGCGAAGGTCATGGCACCGAAAACATCCTCAAGCGCCGAGCGCAACGCTACCTCGCCAGCCTTCGCACCCCAGCCCAGACCGCGAACGATGGTCGAAACGCGTGGTATGGCGCGCAATCGCTGGCCTGGAAAGATGTCGCGCCCCTTCGTTTCGTAAAGCTCCCGTACCCGCATGAGCGGAACGCCTGCTGCGAGTGCGCAGGCGACAATTCCGCCAGTACTAGTGCCAGCGATGAGGTCAAAGCAGCGACCAACATCGGCCGCACCAGACTTTGCGCCTTGGAGTCGGCTCACAAAGGTTTGCAAGTAGGTTGCTTGATAGACGCCACGCATGCCGCCGCCGTCCAGGCAAAGCACCCGGTATGGGTCCGTCATTTGTTTTCCCTATTCCGTGTCCCACGTCACACTTTGAGGTGCATGGAAGGGATTTCAAGACCAAATTCTTGACAACGTGGCAGGCGTCGCTTTTGCAGGGTCCGCAAGCAGGTGCGCTGTAGGGTTGGAAAACCTCAGGGGCGGAGGAAGTTAAATAGAAGAGATAACAGCCGGTGCGCTGCTCCGGCTCTGCACTGGCTCTTCTGAAAAGTGCGGGCCAGGATGGCCCGCTGCTCTACCCGGGGCCCCTGTGCGGCGGTGAGGCGGGGTCGACAGGCCGCGCAGCGGGAGTCGACAGGGATGTCGACTCCTTTTCGCCAGGGCAGGATGCCCTGTCGAAAAGCCCGGCCTCGGCTCACGGACTTGCCGCCCATGGATGGGCGGCAAGCGCCAAGCGGGGTGGCCTTTCTCTTTGGTTATCTTTCTCTTTGGCCACGCAAAGAGAAAGTAACTCGGCTGCCGCAGGCAGACGAAAGCTTTTGCTCTGGGGCCGCACATAAGAGCAAAAGCGTCGCGGCTAAAGCCGCTCCTACCAATGCTCAGGGCAAGAGCAAAGGCGTCGCGCACAGGGTGCGCTACAAGTGCGCGACGCATCGAGTTGCCTCGATGTTGCTGAAGTGTGCTTCGCACGAAGCTAGGCTTCGCCCAGCAACTCCACCAACCGCGCCTCACACGCCGACAAATCATGCCCCCGCCGCTGTGAAACCACGAACGTCAGCGACCGGATGTGCCACGCGCGCCGCTCAAGCTCGACGAGCTGCCCACCGGCCAAATCCTCGGCCACAAGATGCCGCGGCAAGTGCCCCCACCCCAGCCCGGCTTTCAGCAAATCCCGTTTCGCACCGAGGTCGTTGACCAGCCATTGACGCTTGCCGGCCACGCCCTCCTGGGTCTTGTCCGCGCCGGGCTGGTTGTCGGTGACGATGATCTGGGTGTAGCGGCCGAACTCGTCCACGGGGATGGGTTTGGGAGTTGAGGCGAGCGGATACGTCGGCGCGCACACCGTCACCATCTCTTCCTCACGCAGCCAGTGGCGTTCGATGGCTTGCGGGTTCACTTCCGGCACGTCGTTGATGGTGACGGCCAGGGCGCAGACTTTTTCCAGCACCAGTTTTTCGCCACCCTGCATGGTGGTGATGCGCAGATTGATCGCGGCGGTGGGGCATTCTTCCTGCAGCGTGCGCAGGCAGCCGATCAGGTGGGCGCGCGAGAAGTAGGCGTCGACGGCCACCGACACCTGCGGCACGCCGGCCTTGGCGATGGAGCCGGCGCGGTTCTTCATTTCCTCCGTGCGCGAGATCACCGCCCGTGCGTCGGGCAGGAGGCTGCGCCCCGCCGCGGTGAGCTGGGCCTTGCGCGTGTTGCGCTCGAACAGCTCGACGTCGAACGCGCTTTCCAGCGCCTTGATCGCATGGCTGATGGCCGACTGCGCCCGCGCGAGCTTGCGCGCCGCCCCCGAGAAGCTGCCCTGGTCGCACACCGCAACGAACGCGCGCAGCTGGTTGATGGTGACGTTGTCGAGCATCGGCTATCCAGAAAATAGATCGTATCAAGCGATGTTTCGTCAATTGGATTGATGCGTCAAGCGACCCAGATTGGTTGGGCAACCGGTTCGAATCGCTCGGCACGCTCAAGTCACTGGATCCCCGCCTTCGCGGGGATGACGGCGACAAGGCAAGCGCCATTCGGGCCAGACCACTCCATCTCCATACTGAAAAGGACAATGTCATGAGCTACGCCATCATTGGTTTCGGTTCCATCGGCCAGGCCCTCGCCCGCGCTTTTGCCCGCAACAACATCGAAGTCACGGTTGCCAGTCGGCGGCCGCCCGAAGCGCTGTTGCCGCAGGCGCAGGCGATCGGCCCCAAGGTCATCCCCGGGACATTGCAGGAAGCGGTCAAGGCGGACGTGATCATCCTGGCGGTGCTGTTCGAGGGACACCAGGACATCGGCAAGCTGCTTCCGGACTGGACGGGCAAGACGATCATCGACGCGATGAATACGAATGACCCCGTCGAAACGCTCGACAACCTCCCCTCCTCCGCCTTTGCCGCCAGGTCGTTCCCGGGCGCCAGGTTCGTCAAGGGCTTCAATCACCTGCTGTCGCGCACCCTGGCCACCGACCCCAAGGTCGAGGGCGGCCACCGGGTGGTGTTCCTGTCGAGCGACGACGAAGCGGCCGCGGCGCAAGTCGCCGATGTGGCCAAGCGACTCGGCTTCGCCCCCGTCAACCTCGGCAAGTTCGACGAGGGCGGCGCCCTGGTGCAGGCACGCGGCCGCGTCTGGGGCCCGCTGATTTTCCAGGATCTGTTCAAGCAGGAGCCGTGAGCGCGGCTACTGCCGGCGCTGGGACGTAACCACTTATTCCAACCCATGGGACATCGGGTAACTCTCAAACGTCCGTCATTCCAGCGAGGCGCTTTTCAACAGCCGAAGGGCTGGTCAAGCTGGAATCCAGCGTCCCGGCTGTTCAATGGCCTGAAGTCACTGGATCCCAGCTTTCGCTGGGATGACGAGCTTGAAGCAGGGTTAGTCGAGGTTCCGCAGAGGACTTATGACATGAGCAAGTTGAATGGAAAGACCGCCGTCATCACCGGCGGCGCCACCGGCATCGGCCTCGCAGCGGCCGAGCGCTTCATCGAGGAAGGCGCCTTCGTCTTCATCTACGGCCGTCGGCAGGAAGCGCTCGACGCCGCGGTGGCGAAGCTCGGCCCCAACGCCCGCGCAGTGCAGGGCTCGGTCTCCGACCCGGCCGACCTCGACCGGCTCTACGCGGCGGTGAAGGCCGAGCGCGGCACCCTCGACATCGTGTTCGCCAACGCCGGGACCGGCGGCCTGCTTCCGCTGGGGCAGATCACCGCCGAGCACATCGACGAAACCTTCGACACCAATGTGAAAGGCACGATCTTCACGGTGCAACAGGCACTGCCGCTGATGGGCCAGGGCGGCTCGATCATCCTCACCGGATCGAGCGCCGGCACCACCGGCGCCCCGGCCTTTGGCGTCTACAGCGCGAGCAAGGCCGCCGTGCGCAACCTCGCCAAGACCTTTGCGGAGGACCTGAAGGGCACCGGCATCCGGGTCAACGTGCTGTCGCCCGGACCGACGGCGACCGAACTGGCGAAGGCCGCCGTGGGCGAGGAAGGCCTGAAGGTGTTCGCCTCGATGAACCCGCTGCAGCGCATGGCCGAACCGGCGGAGATCGGGGCAGCGGCGGCCTTCCTGGCGTCGTCGGACAGCAGCTTCATGACCGCCAGCGAGCTCGCCGTCGACGGCGGGCTGGCGCAGATCTGAGGCGTTGCGTATGGCCGGGTGCTCCTTCCGATGGATTGGAGCGCCTTGTCGATTGCCCGGTGGCCGCGCGAGTTACAAACCCGCATACGCCACCCACCCCTTGAACGTGAAAGCCGCATAGAACAGTTCATGCCGTTCGAAGCCGGCCTGCTCCAGCAAGTCGACCTCGGCTTCGGGGGAAAGCAGCGGGAGGCGGCTGGCCATCGCTTCGATCGTCGCGGCCATGTTCGCAACCGGCATGCCGTTTGACGTCATGAAGGCCACGTGCCGCCGTAGCCAGCGCAGCTTTTCGTCCGGTGCGTCGGGAACGCTGTGATGGGCCATCACCAGCGGGGCGCCGGGTTTCAACCGGCGCCTCAGCTCGCGCAGCGTGTGCAGGCGTTCCCCGAGGGACAGGAAGTGCATGGTCAGCAGGCAAACCGCGCCGTCGAATTCGATGGCCGGAGCCGCATCGATGTGGCCCTCCAGCAACTCCACCCGCGGCGCCAGCGGCCCCAGCGTCTGGACGGCCAATTCCAGCATCGGCGCGGACGGGTCCACGCCGAGCAAGCGCCACTGCGGATGGGCTTCGGCGAAGGCCTTGAGCTCCAGACCTCCACCGGCGCCCAGCACCAGCACGCGCCCATCGGACGGCACGTGCTCGTGCAGGAGCAGGCCGCTCATCTGGTGGAGCGCATGCAATCCGGGCACCTGCCGCAGCGGCCCGTCCGTGTATCGCGCCACCGCTTGGGGATCGTTGAAAGAAGACATGCTGCCCTCGCCGCTTGACATGGAGGCACTAACGTAACATCGTTTGTTACATGAAACGAGACAGCCGACTTTCCGCCGTACTCCACGCCTTGCTGCACATGGCCGAGCGCGATACGCCGATGACATCCGATGCGCTGGCGCAGTGCCTGGGCACGCATCCGGTGGTGGTCCGCCGCACCATGGGCCTGCTGCGGGAGGCTGGTTTGGTCACGGCGGATCGCGGACACGCCGGCGGCTGGCGCATCTCGGCGGATCTCAGCAAGGTCACGCTGCGCCAGTTGCACGAAGCGCTGGGCGAACCTGCGCTGTTCGCCGTGGGCAACCGGAACGAACATCCCGAATGCCTCGTCGAGCAGGCGATCAATGCGGCGCTGGACACCGCTTTCGCCGACGCCGAGGCACTGCTGCTGCAGCGGTTCGAGTCGGTCACCCTGGCCGCGCTGGCCGCGGATTTCGCGCGCCGCCATGGCGCCCATCGATCGAGGCACCGGCATGAAGCATGACGTCATCATCATCGGCGGCAGTTACTCGGGCATGGCCGCGGCCCTGCAGCTGCTGCGGGCGCGCCGCAGCGTACTCATCATCGACGGCGGCAAGCGGCGCAATCGCAGCGCCAGTCATTCCCACGGATTCCTGGGCCAGGACGGCGTCGATCCCGCCGAGCTGGCCCGTGTCGCCCGCACGCAACTCGAGGCGTATCCCACGCTGACCTGGCTGGACGGCGAAGTCGAGCAGGCGACCGGCGCGATGGACGACTTCCAGGTGGCCTGTGGCGGCACCACGTATTCAGCCAGGCGTTTGCTGCTGGCGATCGGCGTGTCGGACCGGCTGCCCGGAATCCCCGGCCTGGCCGAGCGCTGGGGCAGGAGCATCTTCCACTGCCCGTACTGCCACGGTTATGAACTGGATCAGGGCCGCATCGGCGTCATCGCCACGGGCCCGATGTCGATCCATCAGGCGCAGCTGCTGCCGGAGTGGGGAACCACCACGTTCTTCCCCAACGGCACGTTCGAACTCGACGAGACTGCCGCGCAAGAATTGACGCGTCGCGGTGTGACAGTCGAAACCACGCGAATCGAGCGGATCGACGAAGACGCCGACATCGTGCTCACCGACGGACGACGCATCAGCTTCGCCGGCCTGTTCACCGCGCCGCGGAACGAGCCTTCGACACCGATCGCGGTGCAGCTCGGCTGCGAACTGGTCGAGACGCCGATGGGCCTGCAGATATCGACCGGAGAAACCAAGGAGACCACCGTGCCGGGCGCGTTCGCCTGCGGTGACGCCGCGAAGATGCCGCACTCGGTTTCGCTTGCGGTGGGCGACGGCGCCTGGGCTGGCGCGCAGATCCACCGCTCGCTGGTGTGGCCGGCGTCGTAACCAACTTCCGAACCTGGCCCGCGATTCACGAAGCCGATGTCTCCAGCGCCCGGTTGAGCCGTTCCACCAGCGCGGCCTGGATGTGCCCGTTGGACACGCAGACATTGCCGCCATGCACGTCCACCGGGCCACCGGTGACCGAGCTGGCCACGCCGCCGGCTTCGCGCACCAGGATGATGCCCGGCGCCATGTCCCAGGCGCACAGCGAGCGTTCCCAGTACGCATCCCAGCGTCCGGCCGCGACGTAGGCCATGTCGACCGAGCACGCGCCGGTGCGACGGATGCCGGCGACTTCGCCGGACAGCAGCGCCATCTCGCGGGCGAACACCGGGTGATCGGGCTTGCCGGCGAACGGGATGCCGCAGCCGAGCACGCTGTCGACCAGGCGGTTGCGGGTGGAGACGCGGATCGGTTCGCTGTTGAGCCAGGCGCCCTCGCCTTTCGCCGCCACGAACATTTCACGCAACACCGGCAACCAGGTCACGCCGGCCACCACCTCGCCCTCGCGCGCCAGCGCGATGTTGACGCCCCAAAGCGGCGTGCCGAACAGGAAGTTGGTGGTGCCGTCCAGCGGGTCGACGATCCAGCTCTGCGCATCGTCGCTGCCGCCGGTGGTGCCGCCCTCTTCGCCGATGAAGCCGAACGATGGCTGCGCCTTGCCGAGGATCTCGCGGGTGCTGCGCTCGGCTTCCTCGTCGGCGATCGAGACCAGGTCGGCCGGACCGGACTTGGTGCGCGCCACCAGTTCACCGAGCTGGCCGAAGCGCTGCAGCAGGCCGTCGCCGGCTACCTGGGCGGCCTTGATCATCGCCTTGAGTTCGGGGGAAGCGCGCAACATGGTTTCAGTCCCTGCGTCGTGTGCGCCACAGGCTCAGCGCCAGCAGCATGGAGAGCACCGACGAGCCGATCCAGAACGCGATCGCCGGGCCGAAATTGTAGTGGCGCACGCCATCGACCATGGTCATGCCGTGCTGGATCAGCGTGCCGGACACCTGCTCCTGCACACCGGCGCCGATGTAGCTGCAGATGCCGATCACGCCCATCGCCGCGCCGGCCACGCGCTTGGGCGCGATGTCCACCGCGAACAGGCCGCCCAGCGAGGTGACCAGGCCGGTCAGGCCCATGCCGAACAGCACCATCGCGATGATCAGCGACCACAGGTGATTGGGGCCATAGAAGAACAGCAGCAGGCCAGCCAGTTCCAGCAGCGCGAAGATCAGGTTCACCGGCGGGCGATGCGCGTCGAACAGCTTGTCGGAAATGAAGCCGAACGCGATGGCGCCGGCCATGCCGGCCAGGGTGCTGATCATCAGCAAGGTGCCGGCCATGGTCAGCGAGTAACCGTGGATCTCCTGCAGGTACAGCACGCCCCAGGAATTGATCGCGTAGCGCGTCACGTAGGTGGTGGCCGAGGCCAGGCACAGCACCCAGATCGCGGGCATCTTCAGGATCGACAGCTGCAGCTTCAGCACCGAGGCGATCTTCGGTTTCGACGCTTCGCCGAAGTTGTCGTTCTTCCAGTCGTTGACCGCGGGCAGGCCCAGGGTGGGCGGGCGATCCTGCAGCAGCAGGTAGGCGCCGATCGCGGTGGCCACGCCGATCATGCCCGGCCCCCAGAAACCGAAGCGCCAGCCGAAGGTAGCCACGGTGGCGCCCACGACGAGAAAGGTCAGGCCTTCGCCAATCGAGTGCGCGGTGCTCCAGATGCCGTAGGTGCGCCCGCGCTCGCGGTTGGAGAACCACGCCGTCATCGCCACCACGCCGCCCGGCGCGCCGAAGCTCTGGAACCAGCCGTTGAGCCCCCACAGGATCACCGCCAGCCACACCGTGGTGACGAAGCCCATCGCCAGGTTGCACACCGCGGTGGTGAGGAAGGCGAAGGCCAGGAAACGCTTCATGTTCGCGTGATCGGCGAGGAAGCCGTTGGTGAGCTTGCCGATCGCGTAGGTATAAAAAAGTGCCGAACCGATCATGCCCAGTTCGGCGGGAGTAAAAATGCCGGCGTCGATGATCGGTTTCTTGACCACCCCGAGCGCCAGGCGGCAGGTGTAGATCAGGCCGTAGCCCAGCGTTATCGCAAGCATCACGCGCAGGCGATGCTTGCGATATTGCCGGTCGATGACGTCCCTGTCGGTGATCTCGGGCTGGTCAGCTCCAGTTGCGAAAAACGCCAGCCATCCACGCGCCATCGGACTCCCCCCCTCAGCGGCCGGCGCAGCACGCACCGGCCTCGTTGCAATCAGACTATTTCATATTTGAACAAATTGGAAGAATTATTCCATATACACCGAAACGCCTTGCTTCCCCCGCTGCGCGGAGGAAGGATCGTTCGTGTCACGCCGTCACAAGGTCGGGATCACGAAGCTCTGCTCGATCGCTTCGCCGCCCCGGGGCCAGCGCTGGGTCACCGTCTTGGTGCGGGTGTAGAAGCGCACGCCGTCCATGCCGTACTGGTTGAGGTCGGCGAAGCCCGAGCGCTTCCAGCCGCCGAAGCTGTGGTACGCCACCGGCACCGGGATCGGTACGTTGATGCCGACCATGCCCACCTCGACGCGGTCGGCGAACTCGCGCGCCGCGTCGCCGCTGCGGGTGAAGATGCTGACGCCGTTGCCGTAGGGATGCTGCGACGGCAGCGCCAGCGCTTCCTCGAAGCTGTGCGCACGCACGATCTGCAGCACCGGGCCGAAGATCTCGTCCTGGTAGGTCTTCATCGTGGGCTTCACGTGATCGAACAGCGTGGGCGCCAGGAAGAAGCCGCCTTCGTGGCCGGGCACCTTGAGGCCGCGGCCGTCGACCACCAGCTCCGCGCCCTCGTCCACGCCGAGCTGGATATAGCCCTCGATGCGCGCCTTGTGCGCCGCCGACACCACCGGGCCGTAGTGCGCATCGGGATTGCCGGAGACGCCCACCTGCAGCGCGGCGATCGCCGGCAGCAGTTTCGCGCGCAGCGCCTCGGCGGTCGCCTCGCCCACCGGCACCACTACCGGCAAGGCCATGCAGCGTTCGCCGGCCGAACCGTAGGCGGCGCCCATCAGGTCGGCGACGACTTGGTCGAGGTCCGCATCCGGCAGCACGATGCCGTGGTTCTTGGCGCCGCCCATGCACTGCACGCGCTTGCCGTGGGCCGCGCCGGCCGCGTACACCGATTGCGCCACGTCGGACGAGCCGACGAAGCTGACCGCCTTGATCGTCGGATGCGCTACGATCGCGTCGACGATCTCCTTGTCGCCATGCACCACGTTGAGGATGCCCGGCGGCAGGCCGGCCTCGATCATCAGCTCGGCCAGCCGCACCGGCACCGACGGGTCGCGCTCGGATGGCTTGAGGATGAACGCGTTGCCGGTGGCGATCGCCGGGCCGAACATCCACATCGGGATCATCGCGGGGAAGTTGAACGGCGTGACGCCGGCCACCACGCCCAGCGGCTGCATCGCCGAATAGACGTCTATCCGCGGGCCGGCGCCCTGGGTGTACTCGCCCTTCAGCAGGTGCGGGATGCCGCAGGCGAACTCGATCACCTCCAGCCCGCGCAGCACGTCGCCGTGCGCGTCGGACACCACCTTGCCGTGCTCGCTAGCCAGCAGCTCGGCGAGCTCCTGCTTGTGCACGTTGAGCAGGCGCACGAACTCGAACATCACCCGCGCGCGGCGCTGCGGATTCACCGCGGCCCACGCCGGCTGCGCCTCGGCGGCGTTGCGCACCGCGCGATCAAGCTCCGCGGCGTTGGCCAGCGACACCTTCGCCTGCACCTGGCCGCTGTTCGGATCGAAGACGTCGTTGTGGCGACCGGAGGTGCCGACAACGGTCTGGCCGCCGATGAAATGTTCGATGCTGCGCATGACTCACTCCTGCATGATGTTTTCTGGTGGGCGCCGGATGGCCGGCCCGATGACCCGTTCCCCGCGAGGTCTGGAATCTTTCGCTTCTCCCGCCGGCAGCAGGGCAGGAGACCTGCCCCTCCGCCCCGCCTTTGGTGCCCGCGTGTGGAAATCGGGGTTAGCCGGGCGGACGCCGCGCGATCCAGTCGTGGGCCGGGTCGTTGCGGAAAATCCATTGGCGATGCGGGCCCGCCATCACGTTGAGGTAGTACAGGTCGTAGCCGTGCGCCGTGCCGACCGGGTGGTAGCCGCGCGGCACCATCACCACGTCGCCGTCTTCCACGCAGACGGTTTCGTCGAGCGAGCGGTCATCGGTGTAGACGCGCTGGAAGGCGAAGCCCTGCGGCGGGTTGAGCCGGTGGTAGTAGGTTTCCTCCAGCGCGGATTCCGTGCCTGCCTCGGCGGTGTCGTGCTTGTGCGGCGGGTAGCTGGACCAGTGCCCGCCGGGCGTGATCACTTCCACCACCAGCAGGCTGTCGGCCGGCTCGGTCTGCGGCAGGATGTTGCGCACGTGGCGGGTGTTGGTGCCTGCGCCGCGCACTTCGCGGCTCATCGCGGATTCGGCGATCAGCCGCGGTTCGCCCTGCCCCGTGCCAGGCGCGGTACAGACGGCCAATTCGATCGGGCCACTGGCGACGACTTCATAGGCGACGCCCGCGGGCACGTAGACGGCACCGGGCGCGCGATCCTCGAACGGGTTGCTGCGACCACCGACGTGCGCGAAGTGCAGTCCGCCCGCATCGACGTCGGCCATGCCGGCAACGATCACCAGGCAGGCCTCGCGGCCGGCCTCGCCGCCGGCGAACCGCTCACCGGCCGCCAGTTTCACCAGGCGGAAGCCGACATGTTTCCAGCCGGCGCTGGCCGGAGTCACTTCCAGCACGGTGCCCGTGGCGTCGGGCGCATGGGGGCGGACGCGCAGGCCGGCCATCACTGCAACCCCGCGGCGGCGGCGCGCTCCCGCAGCGTGCCGAGGCCGAGTTGGGCGTAGGTGCGCGGATCGGCCAGGGCCGGGTCCTGCTCGGCCTCGATCACGATCCAGCCGCTGTAACGGATCTTCGCCAGTGCAGCCATCAGCGCCGCGTAATCCAGGCCGCCGTCGCCGGGCACGGTGAACATGCCGGCCAGCACGCCGTCGAGGAAACTCGAACCGGCTGCGCGCAGTTCGTCGAACACCTCGCGGCGCACGTCCTTGCAATGCACGTGGGCGATGCGCGCAGGGTGCTCGGCGATCAGCTGCAACGCGTCGATGCCGCCCAGCGCGGCGTGGCCGGTGTCCAGGGTCAACCCCACCGATGCGCCGGTGTGGCGCAGGAAGGCCTGCAGGTCCGACGCGCGCTCGACCACGGTGCCCAGGTGATGGTGGTAGGCGAAGCGGATGCCCTGCGCCTGGATGTAATCGGCCACCTCAGTCAGGCGCTGGCCGAACACGGTCCACTCGTCCGGGCCGAGTTGCGGCGTGTCCTGCATGGCCTGGTCGCGCTGGCCATGGATCGCGTTGCTGGTTTCGGCGAACACGAACACCGTGCTGCCCATCGCCTTGAGCAGTTCCAGATGCGGCTGCAGCGCCACGATCTCGTCGTGGGCGGACTGCGTCAGCAGCGAGCCGCTGTACCAGCCGCCGATCAGGTCGAGCTGATAGCGCGCCAGCAGCGGCTTCAGCGCGGCCGCCTGGCGCGGGAACTTGCCGCCCAGCTCGACGCCTTCGAAGCCCAGCTCCTGGATGTCATGCAGGATGCTTTCCAGCGACGTGTCGCCGCCCAGCTCGGGCATGTCGTCGTTGGCCCAGGCGATCGGGCTGACGCCGAAACGGATGCTCATGACAAATCCTTCTTCTGTCGGATGCCCTGCTCGTAGGCACGCCGCGCGGCCTCGACTTCAGGGCGTTCGGAAACTTCCGGGACCGCCACGTCCCACCACCAGCCGCCGGCTTCGGTGCTCTTCAGCGGATCGGTGTCGATCACCACCACGTAGCTGCGTGTGGCGGCGCGTGCACGCACCAGCGCGGCTTCCAGTTCGCCCAGCGTCGCGACGTGTTCGGACAGCGCGCCCAGGCTCGCCGCGTGGGCGGCGAAGTCGATCGACGGCAGCACGTCGTGCGCGGCATCGGCCAGCAGGTTGTTGAAGCCGGCGCCGCCGGTGGCGTGCTGCAGGCGGTTGATGCAGCCGTAGCCCCGGTTGTCCAGCAGCACCACGATCAGCTTGCGGCCCAGCATCACCGAGCTGGCCAGTTCCGAATTCATCATCAGGTAGCTGCCGTCGCCGACCATCACCACCACCTCGCGACCGGGCGCCGCCATCTTCACGCCGAGGCCGCCGGCGATCTCGTAGCCCATGCACGAATAGCCGTACTCGACGTGATAGCCGTCGCTGCGCGCGGTGCGCCACAGCTTGTGCAACTCGCCCGGCAGGCCGCCGGCCGCGCACACCACGATGGCGTCCTCGTCCACGCTGCGCTGCACCGCGCCGATCACCTGGGCATCGCTGGGCAGGACCTGTGCGGCGGCGCCGGCGGTGGCCGCATCGACGGCCGCATTCCACGCCCGCACCTCGCCCGCATCGATGGCAGGCGCGCGCCAGCCGGCCAGCTCCGCGGACAATGCCTGCAGCACCGTGCGCGCATCGCCGAGCACGGCCTGCGCATCGTGCTTGTGCGCATCGAACGGCTGCACGTTGATCTGGAACTTCCGCGCCTGCTCGAACAGGCTGCGCGAGCCGGTGGTGAAATCCGCCAGCCGCGTGCCGATGCCGACGACAAGATCGGCACGCGCGGCCGCCGCGTTCGCCGCGCTCGATCCGGTGACGCCGATCGAGCCCAGCGAGCAGGAATGATTCCACGGCAACGCGCCCTTGCCGGCCTGGGTCTCGGCCACGGCCAGGCCGGTGGCTTCGACCAGGGCGGCCAGCGCCGCTTCGGCGCCGCTGTACAGCACGCCGCCGCCGGCGATCAGCAGCGGATGCCGCGCCGCCTTCAGCGCGCTCACCAGCGCCGCGAATCCGGCGGCGTCGGCGCCGGGCCGGCGCTCTCGCCACAAGCGTCGCGCGAAGAATGTTTCGGGATAGTCGAACGCCTCGGCCTGCACGTCCTGGCAGAACGCGATGGTGGCCGGGCCGCAGCTGGCCGGGTCGAGCATCGTGGCGAGCGCCTTGGGCAGCACGTCGATGATCTGTTCGGGCCGGGTGATCCGCTCGAAATGGCGCGACACCGGACGGAAGCAGTCGTTGGCCGTTACCGTGGCGTCGGCGAAGTCCTCGACCTGCTGCAGCACCGGATCGGGCTGGTGGCTGGCGAACACGTCGCCGGGCAGCAGCAGCACCGGCAGGCGGTTGACGTGGGCCAGCGCCGCCGCGGTGACCATGTTGGTGGCGCCCGGGCCGATCGAGCTGGTGCAGACCATCGCGCGGCGACGGCGCATCTGTTTCGCGTACGCGATCGCGGCGTGGGCCATGCCCTGCTCGTTGTGCGCGCGCCAGGTGGGAAACGTGTCGCGCACGGCGTGCAGCGCCTCGCCGAAACCGGCCACGTTGCCATGGCCGAAGATCGCCCAGGCGCCGGCGAAGTACGGCACTTCCTCGCCGTCGACGATCACGTATTGCGCCGCCAACCAGCGCACCGTCGCCTGTGCCGCGGTCAGTCGCACGATGGCCATCTCACACCGCCTCGCTGCGGCAGGCCAGGGCCGCTGCGCGGGCCTCGCGCCAGGCCTCGACCAGCACGGCGAAGCGCGCGCAGAGATCGGCGATCGCCGCCTCGTCATCGAAGCTGCCGGACAACCAGCGCGCCGCGGCATCCGCGAAAATCGTGCGCCCCACCGCGAAGCCCTTGACGATGGGACTGGCCGCGGCGCTGCGGAACGAATCGGCGAGCACTTCGCTGGGCGCCTGCAGGCCCAGCAGCAGGACGCCGTGGCAAAGCGGATCGTTGCGTCGAATGGCGCGCTCGATATGGCCCCAGGTGGCGCCGTCGGCGGCCGGTTCGAGTTTCCACCAGTCCGGTTTCATGCCCCGATCATAGAGACACTGGATCGCCCGCGCCGCGGTGTACTGGTCGACCGGTCCGTGGCGCGAGGCGATCACTTCCAGCAGCAGCTCGTGGCGGGTCTTGCGGCAGGCGTCCTGCAGGCGCAGCAGCTGGCGTTCCTGCTGTTCGCACAACTCGCGCGGGTCGTCCGGGTGATAGAACACCAGGCACTTCACCACGTGGTTGTACGGCCAGGTGGCCAGCTCGGTGGCCACGTCGGCGGAGCTTTCGAACACCAGCGGGCGCGAACCGGGCAGCTCGATCGGACGGCCGATCCAGTACGGACGATCGGCGGCGGCTTCCAGCGCGCGCATGCCGTAGCGGCCATCCAGCAACACGCCGAAACGGTCGTCGCCACGCGCCAACCGGTCGACCGCCTGCAATACCAGCGCCTTGAACGCGGGGATGCGGGCCGGGTCCGCCCCGGTCTCGCGGCAGATGTCCTCGAACTGGCTGCGATGATCGACCGCCAGCACGGTGAGGTCCTCGTGCACGCGGGTCCGCGTGGTCGCCCAGTGCAGCTGTTCCAGCGCGGCATCGTCGCGCAGCCGGAACGGTCGTTCGCCGCCACCGAGGAACGCCTGCAGTTCGTCCCAGGTCGGCATCGCGGGCGCGCAGCCGTGGCGCGAGACCACGATGGCGCCGCAGGCATTGGCGTATTCGCAACACGTCGACAACGGCTCGTCGCGCAGCCAGCCGCGCAGGAAGCCGGCCATGAATGCATCGCCGGCGCCCAGCACGTTGAATACCTCGACCTGGAAACCGCGGCCGACCACGCCGTCGTCGAGGCGGTCGGGGATCGCGGCGGGGAACGCCGAGCAACCCAGCGCGCCGCGCTTGCATACCAGCAACGCGTCGCTGCGCGCGCGGATCGCCCGCAGCGCGGCGATGGTGTCGGTGCTGCCGCCGAGGATGTGGATCTCCTCCTCGGTGCCCACGATCAGGTCGCACAGCGGCAGCACCTGCTGCAGCCGCGCGGTGACTTCGGCGTCGGCGACGAAGCGGTTCTCGCCCATGTCCCTGCCGGTCAGCCCCCACAGCACGGGCCGGTAATCGATGTCGAACACCACCCTGGCGCCGGCGGCGCGGGCCAGTTCGCAGGCGTGCACGGAGGCGTCGAACACGTTCGGCCGCGACAGGTGCGTGCCGTTGATCAGCACGGAGCGCGCGGACTGCACCAGCTCCACGTCGATGTCCGATACGCCCAGCGCCATGTCGGCGCAGTTCTCGCGATAGAAGATCAGCGGGAACGTGTCCGGGTCGCGGATGCCGAGGAAGACCAGCGCGGTGAGCCGCTCGCGGTCGGTGACCAGGCCGTCGACGCAGACGCCTTCGCGCCGCAGCTGCTCGTGGATGAAGCGGCCGAAATGGTCGGCGCCCACGCGGGTGACCAGGGCGCTGCGCAAGCCGAGTCGCGAGGCGCCCACGGCGGCGTTGGTCGGACTGCCGCCGATGTACTTCGCGAAAGAGGTCATGTCCTCCAGGCGACCACCGGTCTGCTCGCCGTACAAGTCGATGCAGGATCGTCCGATGGTTACAAGGTCAAGCTGACGCTTTGCCCCTTCCATATGCACTTCTCTCACGGGTCTCCGGCGCCCACCGCTCCGGATGCACGTAATATATATTCTATTTTCTATTTTTTAGCAACATATGTTTCATTTCTTGGCAGACCTGGAAGACGGCAGCCGCGAACTGTTGCGCCGGGGCGTGCTGCTGGCGAAGGCGTAGGAGATCACCAGCGCCTGGGCCAGGCACATGGAAGCGGACAGCGAGCGGAACTTGCGCACTTCGGCCTCGCGCACCTGCAGCACCACGGTGGCAGGCTTGGCCACCGGGCTGACCAGGCTGTCGCTGATCGACAGCACCTTGCAGTGGTTCTCCGCGGCGGCATCGATCATCTGCACCGCCTCTTCCGCATACGGGTGGTAGCTCACCGCGATCAGCAGGTCGCGGCGGGTGATCGCGTGGATCTGCTGGCGGGTCATGCCGCCGATGCTGTCGATGAAGACGGTCTTCTTGTCCACCTGGTGCAGCGAATAGGCCAGGTAGGCGGCGACCGGGAAGGAACGGCGGAAGCCGGCCACGTAGACGGTGTCGGCCTCCTCGATCAGTTTCACCGCGGCCGCCAGGTTCTTGCGGCCCACCGCGTCGGCGAGGTTGTGCAGGGCCAGCACGTTGCCCTCGACGAATTCGGCCAGCACCTGCACCGGGTCGCCCACCGACTTGCCGTCGACGTTCTGGCTGAACTGCCGCACGCGCTCGCCGTAACCCAGCGCGGCGTTGCCCGACAGCAGGCCGTCACGGAACAGCCGCTGCATCTGGCTGGCGCCCTCGAAGCCGAACGACTTGGCGAAACGCACGATCGCCGACGGCTGCACGCTGCAGCGCTCGGCCAGCACGGCCAGCGTTTCCAGCGCCACCGCGTTGGGTTCGTCGAGCACGTAGCGGGCGATCTGCTGCAGGCGTTTGCTGAGCGATTCGTAGCGATCGAGGATGGCGGAGCGCAGTTCTTCGGCGCTGGCGGGCGGCACGTCCATTTCGACCATGGGGCTTTCCTTCGTGTTTCGCCGGGCTGCACGCGCAACACCGGCCTTTGTTGAAATATGGCGCAACTTTCCAGAAATTCTATTACACTCAAAAACAGAATATCAGTTCTATTTTTTTCGGCAACTCAGCTCGGGGGAGTCTACTCTTGGACAGAATCGACGTTGTCTTGATCGGCGCGGGCCGCATGGGCCAGGTGCACGGGCCCAATGCCGCCCGTCACCCGGGCCTGCACCTGAAGTACGTGGTGGATCCCCGCGTCGAGGCCGCGGGCTTCGCCGCCCTGCACGGCGCCAGCATGGTCAGCCTGGAACAGGCGCTGGCCGATCCCTCGATCGGCGGCGTGCTGATCTGCAGCTCGACCGACCAGCACCTGGGCCACGCGCTGGCGGCGGTCGAGGCGGGCAAGGCGGTGTTCTGCGAGAAGCCGATCGATCTGGATCTGGAAAAGGTGCGGGCGGCGCAGTCGCGCTTCGCCGGCGCCCGCTTCCTGCTCGGCTTCAACCGGCGCTTCGATCCGCAGTTTGCGCGACTGAAGCAGCAGCTGGACGCGGGCGCGATCGGCCGGCTGGAAACCCTGCACCTGGTCAACCACGACCCGGCCTCGCCGCCGGCGGGCTTCATTCCCACCAGCGGCGGCCTGTTCAAGGACTTCACCATCCACGACCTGGACATGGCGCGCTGGCTGATGGGCGAGGAGCCGGTCGAAGTGTTCGCCAGCGCCAGTTGCCTGGTCGACCCGGAGATCGGCCGCCAGGGCGACGTCGACACCGCCCGCTGCGTGCTGAAGACCGCCAGCGGCCGGCTGTGCGTGATCTCCAACACGCGCCGCAGCGGTTACGGTTACGACCAGCGCATCGAGGCGTTCGGCTCGACCGGCATGATCCGCGCCGACAACGTGGCGCAGGACACCGTGCACACGCTGACCGAGGCCGGCAGCTGCGGCGCGCCGATCATGCCCGCCTTCGCCGAGCGCTACCGCGAGGCCTATCGCGCCCAGATCGACCACTTCGCCGACGTGGTGCACGGCCGTGCCGTTTCGCGCACCGATTATGCCGACGGCGTGGCCGCGCTGATCCTGGCCGAGGCCTGCGCATGGTCCGCGCAGCACGAACAAGTCTTCACCCTCTGAGCGAGACACGATCATGCACAAAGTCGTCATAGTCGGAGCCGGCCGCATCGGTCGCATCCATGCCCGCAACGCCGCCCTGCATCCACGCATCGAACTGGCCGGCGTGATCGACGCGATCGACGCGTCGGCACAGGCGCTTGCCGCGGAGTGGAATGCCCCGGTCACCAGCCTCGACGCCGCGCTGGCCGATGCATCGGTCCGCGGCGTGATCATCGCCAGCTCCACCGACACCCACCTGGACTACTGCGTGCGCGCTGCCGCCGCCGGCAAGGCGATCTTCTGCGAGAAACCCATCGACCAGGATCTGGCCCGCGCCCGCGGCGCGGCGGCGAAGCTGTCCGGCGCCAACCTGCTGCTGGCCTTCAACCGGCGTTTCGATCCGAACTTCCGGGCATTGAAGGCGCGCCTGGACAGCGGCCGGATCGGCACGATCGAAAGCCTGCAGATCACCTCGAACGATCCCGCGCCGCCGCCGCCGTCCTACGTCGCCGTGTCCGGCGGCCTGTTCAAGGACATGGCGATCCACGACTTCGACATGGCCCGCTGGCTGCTCGGCGAGGAACCGGTCCAGGTCTATGCCGCCGGCAGTTGCCTGGTCGACCCGGTGATCGGCGAACTGGGCGACGTGGACACCGCGCGCACGCTGCTGAAAACCGCCTCGGGCAGGCTCTGCGTGATCTCCAACAGCCGCCGCAGCGGTTTCGGCTACGACCAGCGCATCGAGGCCTTCGCCTCCGGCGGCATGGTGCGGGCGGATAACGTGCTGGAGAGCACCACCCAGGTCTGCACCGAGGCCGGCGTCGCCAGCGACCGCCTGCAGAACTTCTTCCTCGACCGCTACGCCGAGGCCTATCGCAGCGAGATGGAGCACTTCGCCGACATGCTGGACGGCACGCGTGCCGCGGTCGGTTATGCCGACGGCGTGGCGGCGCTGGCGCTGGCCGAGGCGGCCAGCGAATCGGTACGCTCCGGCGCGCCGGTCAGGCTCTGAGTGAAGCGATGGCGGCGACCATCACGGTCGCCGCCATCGTGTTCCAGGCGGTCTTGATCAGGGCAGCACGGGCCGGCGCAGCACCGGCACCAGCTTGTCCTTCACGATCTTCTCGAAGTCCGCCAGCGGGCAGCGCTCCGCGCAACCCGGAATCGGGATGTACTGGTACGAGGCCGGATTGCCGGCGTCGAGCTTCTGCAGTTCGCGCACCTGGTCCATCGTCTGCGAGCGGTAGAACGCACGGACGAACTGCGCGCCCTGCGGATCGGCCAGCACCTCGAAACCGATCGCGCCGCCCGGCGGCGGATCGTCGCTGGGATAGCTGGGCACCTGCCAGTGCAGGTCGAGCATGCCGCCCAGGTCGGCAATGTTGGTGTCGTGTCCCACCAGCACCGTCAGCTTCGCGCCGTGTTCCACCGCCGCCAGCATGCGCGCGGCCAGCGGCGTGGCGGCGCGTGCCGCCACGTAGGGCGCGCGGCCTTCGTAGCGGAATTTCAGCGCGTGGAATTTCAGCAGGGTGGAAATCTGCTCACGGGTGAGGTGCCCCCAGGCGACGTCCTTCATCGGCTTCCCTTCGAGGTATTCGAGCAGGAAGGTCTGGCTGGCGGTGGAGGCGACGCCGAACGGATTGCCCACGCCGGGGCGATCACCGTCCTTGTGCTCCAGCCCGGCCGGCATCTTCGAGATGTCGCAAGCTGCGGCGGGCGCGCAGCCCATCGCCTGGTTGAGCAGGGCGAACAACGGCGCCTGCGCCTGCACTTCCGCCGCCATGCCACCGGCAGGCATCAGCGCCTGCACGGCCTTCAGCGCGGCATCGGCATCGATCGCCACCGCCCGCGTATCCAGCGGATGGAATTCCACGTCGTCGCGCTTGTCGGCCGGGAACGCGACGTTGATGCCGCAATCGGGAGCCATGCCTTCGACCAGTGCCCGTGCGGTGGCCTGGGTGCGCGACTTCGCGCTGGCGGCGACCTCGACGTCTCCGTTCGCCGGACAGCCGGTGGCCGGCAGCAGGCCGCGGGCGGCCCAGTTGATGCGATCCCACTGGCCGAGCAGGCGCACCGCATCGCGGCCGTGCCCGGTCAGCTCGCCGAAGTCGACGTCCCATTGCGGCCACGGCGACGGATTGGTGCCGGCCGGCGTGACTTGCTGCTTGGTCGGCGGCCTGACGCCGTGGCGCATCAGCATCACCACCCGTTGCAGCTTCAGTTCGACTGGCTGCGCGACGGCCGATGTCGCGGCCGACGCCGGCGTGGGCGACTGCGCGTCCGATGCGCGCGTGCACCCGCCCATGCTCATCGAGAACACCGCCAGCGGAATGCCGGCGAGCAGCTTCAGCGCAAGCGCGGATGAATTTCTGGAGTGCTTCAGTTGCATGTTCATTGCTCCTCGCAAACCGGACCTTGCCATGTTGCTCAAAAAAACGGCGATCCCGGGGAGAGGATCGCCGCCAGACACCGTGGGGACGGAATTCGAAGGCTCAGAACACGGCGCGCAGCGTGAGCGACCAGCGTGGCGACGAGCACTCGCGCTCGAGCTCCATGAAGTCGACGTTGTACGCCCGGTTGTTGGCCATCATCTCGGTGGCGTCGTCACCGGCGAAATCCTGTTCCAGCTGTTCGCTGCACGAGTCGAGCAGGTTGTTGCCGGTCAGGCGCAGCACGAACGACTTGCCGAGGCGCTTTTCCAGGAACACTTCCAGATTGCCGCCGTAGCTCGTGCTCTGCATTTCGCCGGGCGAATTGTGCTGGTAGGACGGCCCCTGCTTCTGGTAGCTGGCGCCGAAGCTGGCCTTCCACGCGGGAATGTCCTGGGTCACGCCGACGTTGTAGACGAACGACGGCTGGTCGTCGACGGTCACGTCGCGGCCGGTGATCGGGTTGAGCCGCTTGGAGAACAGCCGGGTGTAGTTGCCGAAGATGCCGGTGTTGGGCATGCCCAGCGCGCTCAGCGGCATCGACATGTCGAACTCCACGCCGCGGACCTTGGCGCTGCCGATGTTCTGGAACGTGTACAGGCCACCGGGGAAATCGTCCGGGTCCTGGCCGGCATCGGTGACCGGTCGCGTGGTGCGGACCATGCCGATCAGGTCGGAGATGTTGCGCTGGAACAGGTTGACGCCGACGATGCCGCTCTTGCCGATGCTGTGCTCGTAACCCAGGTCGAAGCCCAGCGAGCGCTCCATCTTCAGGTCCGGGTTGCCGATCGTCACGTCCCACTCGCCCGGCGATTCCAGGGTCACCGACGGCACCAGCTGCTCGACGCTGGGACGACGCACGGTGCGCGCCACGCTGAAACGCAGCTGGTCGGCATCGGTCAGTTTCCACTGCAGGTGCGACGACGGGTTGAGCATGAACTCGTGGCTGTCGGCGTGACCGGTGGTCTGCGCGTCCTGCACGTAGTTGACGTAGTTGGTGGTGACGTAGTCCTGCTTCGTCCGGGTCTTTTCGCCGCGCACGCCGGTAGTGAGGGTGAACGTCGGGCTGAATTCCCAGTCCACCGTGGCATAGGTGTCGAAGCGGTCTTCCTTGTAATCGAACCGCCCTTCGGTGCCCTTCTGGGTCGACTTGCTCAGGCCCGAGAGCTCCGATTCGGTATAGGTGCGGTCCTTGTTCTTGACCTGCACGCCCACCTTCAGCGTCGCCGCGTCGAGACCCATCGAGCTGGCAAGATCCGGCATGCGCCGCGTGATGGAGGCATCAGCCATCCAGTTCTTGTCATCGGCCGCCGTGCCCTTGTTCTTGTCCCGGGTATCCGGCGTGTCCTTGAAGTAGTGCTTGACCTCGCTGCCCTTGGTGCTGTTGCGGCCCAGGTAGGCCTCGAAATCGGTGCGGTCGTTGAACGAGGTGTTGAACAGCGCGGACAGGCCGTAGCTGTCCTCGTCGATCGGCGTGTTCTCGAACTTCAGTTCCGGATTGGCCAGGTCGAGGCCGCCGACACTGCCATCGCCCTCGTAGGTCCGGGTGTTCTCGTATTCGGTGCGGCGGGTCTTGATCGCGAAGGCGTCCAGCCGCAGGCTGGAGACATCGGACATGCGCCAGGTCACGTCGCCGTTGAAGGACAGGTCCTTCGACTCGCGCTCGTCGCCCTGCTCTTCGCGCCCGGTCGCCCGCGACTTGCTGATGTCGTCCCAGCTCTGCAGGCCGCGACCGTTGCTGCCGGCGGCCACCGCATCGCTGAAGCCGACCGTGTCGCCGTCGACCACTTCCTGGATCGCATGCTTCTCGTTGAAGCGCTTCTGCGCATCCACGGTCAGCGAATAGAACACCGTGTTCGCGTCGTTGCGGCCGGACCAGGACACGGCCGCATTCGGGCGGATCCGGCCGGTCTTCTTGTCCCAGGTTTCGCCGACGCGGACGATGACGCCGGGCGGCAAGGTCGCGCCGTCCTTGAGGATGATGTTGATGGTGCCGCCCACGCCCTGGCTGTCGAAGTCGGCCGATGGCGAACGGACGATCTCGATGCGATCGATGATCTCGGCGGGGATGCGGTCGACGGCGACCGAACGGTCATTGCCGATGCCGGGCACGGCGCGGCCGTTGACCAGGATCTGCGTATAGCCGTTGCCCAGGCCGCGCATTTCCGGCGCCACCGATTCGCCGACGTCGCCGACGAAGGCCACGCCCGGTACGCGACGCAGCTGGTCGCCCACCGAGACCGGCTCGAACTTGGCGAAGAACTGCTGGTCGTACACCAGCACCGGCGCCGGCACATCGATGTGGCTGCGATAGCCGATGTTGCCGGTGACCACCATCGCCTGCAGGTCGATGGCCTCCTGTTTCTTCTTCTCATCCGCCTGCGCGGCGGCCTGATCGCCACCGCCAGCCTGGACGCCCGTAGCCGGCTGGGCGGCCTCCTGCGCAAACACCAGGCTGGGCGTAGCCAAGGCGCAACCGCTCAACAGTAGTGCCGCCTGCAACGCATTTCGACGAAAAGTGTGCATGGATCATCTACCCCCAAAGATTTGGCCACCCTCCCCTGCGACCCCCGCGGCGAAGTGCTGGCAATCCGAGAATACGAACAAAGATTCTAAAATGCAACACGTTTAGAATGTTTAGTGCAAAAAAGTTTTTGATGCCGTATGGTGGCCGCACGACAGCCAAGACACCGCGCGGGCGCAGCGGTCATCCGAGGAGAAAGGGGAATGAAAACACTGCTTCTTTACAGCGTCGCGACATCGCTTGCCCTGCTGCCGGCAGCCGGAACCGGCAAGTCCGCCGCACGCGACGCCGCCGCACCGGTGGTGCAGGCAAGCCTGCAGACCCAGGCCACCAGGAGCGGCAAGACCGACGCCAGCGTGATCGTCACCGGCACATCGCCTTCGGCGGTGCCACACGTGGTCGCCACCGCGGCGCTGGGCGGGCTGGAGGTGTATGGCGTCGATGGCCAGCGCCAGGCCAGCGTGCCCGCCGGCGAAGTGGCCGGTGTCGATGTCAGCTACGACTTTCCGATCGCGGGCAAGCCGCGCACGGTGCTTGCCGCGGTCGACGCCACCGGCAACCGCCTGCGCCTGTTCACCATGGACGGCGGCGTGCCGGTCGAAGCGGGCGCGCGCGCGATCCCGCTCGGCTTCGCGGTCGAAGGCGTGTGCCTGTTCCGCCAGCGGCTGGACGACGCGCTCTACGCCGTTGCAGTGGGCGACGGCGGCGAAGTGGATCAGCAGATGATCTACGCCACCGCCGACGGCAAGCTCGATGCACGCCAGGTGCGGCGGATCAGCCTTCCCTCCAAGCTGAAGCAGTGCACTGCCGACGGCGACGGCAACCTGTATGCCGCCGAGCAGGCCGTCGGCATCTGGCACCTCGACGGCAATCCCGAGGCCGACCTGTCCGCCACCCTGGTCGATGCGCCGCGACTGGGCCACCTCGGCAAGAAGGTCGAGGGCGTGGCCTTGTACGACGGCGGCAAGGGCAGCCGGTGGCTGCTCGCCGCGGACACCTCCGAAGGGCGCATCAATCTCTACGACCGCGCCGATCACGATGCCTACCTGGGTAGCTTCGCCGTCACGGCACAGGGCAAGCCGCTGGACGGTCCCGGCCCGCTGTTCGCCACCAGCGTGGCGCTGGGCGCGAAGCTTCCCCACGGCGTGCTGCTGATCAGCGACGAGGACGGCGGCGCCAACCACAAGGGCGTGTCGATGGCCGACGTCGCCCGCGCGCTCAAGCTGCAGCCGGGCACGCCGCAGGACCCGCGCGCAGCGGCGAAGCCGTCATTGGCAACCGTCACCGCCCTGGTGGAAACCGTGCCGGTGGCGAGCTTCGGCGACGCGGCCGACGACCCGGCGATCTGGGCGCATCCCACCGATCCGGCAAAAAGCCTGATCGTGGCCACCGACAAGAAAGCCGGCATGTTCGTCTACGACATGCAGGGCAAGGTGGTGCAGTTCCGTCCCGACGGCAAGATGAACAACACCGACCTGCGCGACGGCTTTCCGCTGGGCGGGGACCAGGTGACCCTGGTCACCGCCAGCGACCGCACGCACAAGTCGGTGGCGATCTACCGGCTCGATCCCGACCGGCGCGAACTGGTGGACGTCGCCGACGGCGTGCAGGCCACCGGCATGGCCGATCCCTACGGCCTGTGCATGTATCGCAGCCCGAAGAGCGCGAAGACCTACGTGTTCATCAACACCGGCGACGGCCTGATGCGCCAGTGGGAATTGCTCGACGCCGGCAAGGGCCGCGTGCGCATCAAGCAGGTGCGCGAGTTCCGCATGGCCAGCCAGGCCGAGGGCTGCGTCGCCGACGATGCCAGCGGCGTGCTCTACGTCGGCGAGGAAGACGTGGCCTTGTGGAAGATGGACGCCGAACCGGATGGCGGCAACGCGATGACGGCGATCGACCGCGTCGCCGGCAACAAGGCGATCAGGGACGACCTCGAAGGCGTCGGCATCTACGACCTGGGCGGCGGCCGCGGCTACATCGTGGTTTCCAGCCAGGGCAACAACACCTACGCGGTGTACCGCCGCGAGGGCGATCATGCCTACCTGGGTTCGTTCGCCGTGGTGGCCGATGGTGCCCGCGGCATCGACGGCATCTCCGAGACCGACGGGCTGGAGGTCACCAGCCGCAACCTCGGCCCCGGCTTCGAGCACGGCGCGATGATCGCCCAGGACGGCCGCAACGTGCTGCCCACGCAGAACCAGAACTACAAATACGTTCCCTGGGAGTCGATCGCCCGGGCGCTGAAGCTGGAAATGCGCTGAAACTCACAAAGACGGCGGCCTGAGGCCGCCGTCTTTGGCATCGGTGCCGCCAACGAGGCAAACTGCGCGTCTGTCCAGACGACACGCGGAACGCGCCCATGCACGGCGAATACAAGATGCCCGGCGGCAAGCTGGTGGTGATCGACCTGGAGTTGCATGGCGATCACCTGGCCAAGGTGCAGCTGAGCGGCGACTTCTTCCTGGAGCCGGACGGCGCGCTCGACCTCATCAATCGCGCGCTGGAAGGCCAGCCCGCGGCGGCCACGGAAGCGGAACTGGCCCGCGCCATCGCCGGCCCGCTCGACAGCGACGTGATGATGTACGGCATTTCGCCCGAGGCGATCGCGGTCGCCGTGCGCCGCGCCCTGCACAAGGAATCTGCAGCATGATCCGCACCGACTGGCGCGACCACGACTGGCAGCTGATCCACACCACGCCGCAATCGCCCACCCTGCACATGGCGCTGGACGACGTACTGACCCACGAGGTCGGTGCGGGCCGCCGCGCGCCCACCCTGCGCATCTGGGAATGGGCTTCGCCCGCGGTGGTGATCGGTCGTTTCCAGTCGCTGCGCAACGAGGTCGACGCCGAGGCGGCGCAGCGTCACGGCATCGAGGTGGTGCGCCGGGTTTCCGGCGGCGGCGCGATGTTCATCGAGCCCGGCAACACCATCACCTATTCGATCTACGCGCCGAAATCGCTGGTCAAGGACCTGTCGTTCCAGGAGGCCTACGCCTTCCTCGACGAATGGGTGCTCGAAGCGCTGGCCGAGCTGGGCATCAAGGCCTGGTACCAGCCGCTCAACGACATCACCTCCGAAGGCGGCAAGATCGCCGGCGCCGCCCAGGTGCATCGCGGCGGCGCGGTGCTGCACCACGTCACCATGGCCTATGACATCGACGCGACGAAGATGCTGGACGTGTTGCGCATCGGCCGCGAGAAACTGTCCGACAAGGGCACCACCAGCGCGGCCAAGCGGGTCGATCCGCTGCGCAGCCAGACCGGCCTGCCCCGCGAGGCGGTGATCGAGCACATGATCGCCACCTTCCGCCGACTGCACGGCCTCGGCGACGGCATGCTGCGGATGGATGAACTGACCCAGGCCGAAACCCTGGCGCAGTCCAAGTTCGGCAGCCGCGAATGGACGGCCGACGTGGCCTGAGCAGCTGCACGGCAGGGCCATACCTGCCATTCGTCACTTGTCAGCCGTGGTTCGCGAGGCAGAGGATCGGGCTTCCGTTCGCGCTGACAAGGAGAAGTAGATGCGTGCTTCACGACTATCCGTCCTGGTCGCCGGGCTCTGCCTGGCCTTCGCCGCCCACGCCGCCGACACCGACACCTGGAAGCTCCCGGTCGCGGTGAAGAAACTCGACAACGGCCTCACCGTGGTGGTCTCCGAAGACCACAGCTCGCCCACCGTCGGCATCAGCATGGTCTACCACGTCGGCATGCGGCTGGAGCCGCAGAATCGCACCGGCTTCGCCCACCTGTTCGAGCACCTGATGTTCGAGGGCACGCCGGACGCGCCCAAGGGCACCTTCGAGCGGGTGATCCAGGGTGGCGGCGGCGTGTTCAACGGCTCCACCCGCGCCGATTACACCAACTACATCGCGTCGGCACCCTCGTCCGCGCTGGCGCCGATCCTGTGGATGGAGGCCGACCGCATGAAGTCGCTGGACTTCAGCGCGAAGAACCTGGCCAACCAGCAGAACGTGGTGAAGGAGGAGATCCGCGTCAACGTGAAGAACCAGCCCTACGGCCTGTTCTACTGGACCGACCTCAACCGCCTCGCGTTCGACAAGTGGGCCAACAACCACGACGGCTACGGCTCGTTCAAGGACCTGGACCACGCCAGCATCGCCGACGTGAAGACCTTCCACGACACCTTCTACCAGCCGGCCAATGCGGTGCTCGGCATCGCCGGCGACGTCACCCCGGCGCAGGCCTTCGCGCTGGCGCAGAAATACTTCGGCCAGCTGCCCGCCCGCGCGTTGCCGCAGCGTCCCGACGTCACCGAGCCGCTGAACACCAAGCCGCGCCACGAGGAGCAGACCGACGCGCTGGCCAAGGTGCCGGCGCTGGCGATCGGCTGGAAGATGCCGGCCCGCGGCAGCAAGGACCAGGTGCCGATGATGGTGCTGTCGCAACTGCTGGTGGGCGACGATGCCTCGCGCTTCTACCAGGGCCTGGTCAAGGGCCGCGAGCTGCTGCTCAACATCAACGGCGGCGTGAACTTCCCGCTCGGCGACGGCAGCGACTACGCCGGTCCGACCCTGCTGGGACTGTTCGCGCTGTACAAGCCCAACGCCACGCCGGAGCAGGTGCTGGCCGCGATCGACGAGGAGATCGGCAAGGTCGCCAAAGACGGCGTCGACGACGCTACCCTGGCGCGGCTGAAGACCAAGATGCTGTCGGACTGGTACGGCGGGCTGGAGTCCTTCCTCGGCCGTGCCGACACGCTGGCCAAGCTGCAGACGCTGTGGGGCGACGCCAACGTGGCCAACCGCATGCCGGGCTGGATCGAGGCGGTGAGTTCGGATGACATCAAGCGCGTGGCCCGCGCCTATCTCACCGACGCCAACCGCAGCGTGATCGTGCGCCGCCCGGCCGCTGCTGCCGCTCCCGCCACCAAGACCGCCAAGTGAGGACCGCCATGAAGACGAACATGACATTCAGGACGCTCGCCATCGCGCTTGGCCTGGCACTGGCCGGCATGGCGCAGGCCTCCACCACCGCGCTGCCGAAGGACCTGCCCGCCTACGGTCCGGACAAGCCGCTGCCGGTGCCGCAGATCGCCCAGCGCACCCTGCCGAACGGACTCACCGTGTGGGTGGTGCCGCGCGAGGGCCTGCCCAAGGTCAACGTGGCGCTGTCCGTGCTCGGCGGCACCGCGGCCGACGCCCCCGCCACGCCGGCGATGTCGCAGATGATGGCGCGCCTGCTCGACGAAGGCACCGCCAGCCGCAGCTCGCGCGACATCGCCGAGGCGCTGCAGGCGATCGGCGGCGACTACGGCGCCGGCGCCGACGACGATGCGATCGGCATCCGCGCCAGCGCGCTGGCCTCGCACGCTTCGCAGTTGCTGGCGCTGGTGGCGGACACCGCGCTGCATCCCAGCTTCCCGGCCAGCGAAGTCGCCCTGGCGAAAGCCAATGCGCTGCAGGGCCTGAAGGTGCAGGAAGCCGACCCGGACTGGCAGGCAGGCCGTGCGTTCAATCATGCGGTCTATGGCGAGCATCCGTATGCGCGCGATTCGCTGGTGGAAGCCACCGTGCAGGCCACCTCCAGCGACTCGCTGCGCGCGCTGCACGACGCCCGCTTCCGGCCCGATCGTGCCCTGCTGGTGATCGTCGGGCGCATCGACGCGGACGCGGCGTTCAAGCTGGCCGAACAGCAGTTCGGCAGCTGGAAGGCCGACGGCAAGGCCCTGCCCGACACTGCGCCGGCACCGCGTGAAGCAGCGCCGCAGCGGCTGCTGGTGGCGCGCGACGGCGCCGTGCAGAGCAACATCCGTTATGGCCGTCCAGCCGTCCCCGCCAGCGACCCGGACTACATCCCGCTGACCGTGGCCAACACCATCCTGGGCGGCGGCTTCACCAGCCGCATCACCCAGGACATCCGCGAGGACAAGGGCTACTCGTACAGTCCGTGGTCGCGCTTCAGCGCCAGCCGCGTGGGCGGCAGCACGGTGGCCACCGTCGACGTGCGCAACGAGGTCACCGGCGCCACCCTGGCCGAACTGTCCAAACTGTTCGACAGCATGGCCAGCCAGCCGGCCAGCGCGGAAGAACTCAACGGCGCCAAGCGCCTGGTCGGCGGCATCTACCTGCTGCGCAACCAGATCCAGGGCTCGCTGACCGGCACGCTGGCGAACTACTGGGTGGACGGCCTGCCGCCGAGTTTCCTCGGCAGCTACGTGGCCGAGGCGAACAAGGTCACCGCCGCGCAGGTGCAGGCGATGGGCCGCAAGTATTTCGCCGCGAAGGACCAGAGCATCGTGATCGTCGGCGATCCCAAGGCGATCGATGCGCAGCTGAAGCCGTACGGGACGTTTGCGGCGTTCAAGCCCTGAAGAGCGACCCCACCCCAACCCTCCCCTGCACGCAGGGGAGGGAGCAAGGACGCGCATTCACGCTCGTCTTCTGCATGACAGGGCAGGAGCAAAACCGCACGCTCGATCCCTCCCCCTGCGCAGCAGGGGGAGGTCAGGAGGGGGTGGCTTTTGACTTTGCGGCGAAGAGCGACCCCACCCCGGCCCTCCCCTGCTCGCAGGGGAGGGAGCAAGGCTGCGCACCCGGCCCTACCCATACAAGAAGCAGGCTCACAACAGCGGCAGGATGTGCTCGCGGCTGAGCTGGGCCACCGGCACGTCGGGCCGGGCCGGATCGATCCAGCGCAGTTCGGCGATCTCGGCCAAGGCCGTGATCGTGCCGCGCACTTCCACCGCATAGACGGCCGCCTCGACCACGTGGCCGGGCTCGTTTGCCGCCGGCGCGCGGCAATGGCACAGCAGGCGGGCCGAGTCCGGCAGCAGTTCACAACCCAGCTCCTCGCGCAGTTCGCGGGCCAAGGTAGCCAGCTCGTCGATGTCGCCCGGATCGCGCTTGCCTCCGGGTTGCTGGAACACCGCGGCGCCATGCTTGCGCACCAGCAGGCTGCGTCCCGCCGTGTCGCGGATGACCGCAGCGACGATGCGGATGACCGGTTCCGCCGCGCTCACAGCCGGGTGTACGACCACGACTGCATGCGGCCGTCCCTGTACGGCATCACGCCGTGGAACGGCCGCGGGTCGGCGTCGAACACCAGCGGCAGGAAGTGGCGGTCGCCTTCCCACATCGGCAGGGTCAGCAGGCGCTCCAGCGCGACCCATTCCAGGGTGCCTTCGGGATTGACCATGAACGGCGTGCCCGCGTAGCGGTCGATCACGAAGATGAAGCCGAGCCAGTCCTCGCCCTGCTTGCCGAAGCCGGGCCAGTTCAGCGTGCCGCGCAACTGCATCGACTCGCAGGTGATGCCGGCCTCCTCCAGGATCTCGCGCTGCATGCAGGCGGCGATGTCCTCGCCCGGTTCCATCTTGCCGCCCAGGCCGTTGTACTTGCCCAGGTGCTGGTCGTCCGGGCGGGCGTTGCGATGGATCATCAGCACTTCGCTGCGATCGGGCGACAACACGTAACCGAGGGTTGCCACTATCGGCGTATAGGGCATGGGCGGGCACCGGGGAAAAGCGCAAGTTTAACGGCAGCCGGGCTCCGGCGCAGGCGGCGGCGGACTTGCACGCGCAACGCAGGGCGGCGACCATCGACGCATGGCTTCTTCTCCCCCGCTCCACCCCCGCCCCCGCCATTCCCGATGGCAGCGCGCGCTGTTGCCCGTATTGCTGCTGCTCGGCGCGCCCGGTTGCGCGCCCACGGCGCAGGCACTGGCCAGCGGCGAGATCGCCTTCGAAGGACAGAACTACCGGATCGTGCACGTCGACCTCAGGCGCGAGAACCTGTCCCTGCACTGGCGCGACCCGCAGAGCGGCCAGCCCTTCAGCAGCATCGAGACGCTGCGCCAGTGGGGCGAGCAGCACGGCCGGCACCTGCTGTTCGCCGCCAACGCCGGCATCTACGACCACAAGTTCGCGCCGCTCGGCCTGTACGTGGAAAACGGCAAGACCGTGGTGCCGCTGAACCTGGCCCACGGCAACCCGGCCTCGGGCAATTTCTCGCTGCTGCCGAACGGCGTGTTCGCGGTGTATCCGGACGGCCACGCCGCAGTGCGTACCAGCGCCGCGTTCAAGGCCGACGGCAAGAGCGCGAAGTGGGCCACCCAGTCCGGCCCGATGCTGCTGATCGACGGCAAGCTCAACGAGCAGTTCGTCGACGATTCGTCCAGCCTGAAATGGCGCAGCGGCGTCTGCGTGAAAACCCCGACCGAAGTGGTCTTTGCCGTGAGCGAGGCGCCGGTGAACTTCCATACGTTTGGACGGCTGTTCCGCGACAAGCTGGGCTGCCGCGACGCGCTGTACCTCGATGGCAGCATCTCGCAGCTGTACGTGGACGGCGAAGGCTACGCCGGCGCGCCGGCGTTCATGGTCAAGCCGTACGCGGGCATCTTCGCGGTGTTCGCCAAGCCATGACGACGCGTCGTCGCCGCATCCTGCGCATCGCGCTGCCGAGCCTGCTGGCGCTGCTGCTGGCCGCCTTCCTCGTCGGCTGGTACCTGTTCGCCGGCAGCCGCGCCCGGCTCGACGGCACGCGCCAGACCACCGGCCTGTCCGCTCCGGTCAGCATCCGTCGCGATGCGCTGGGCACGGTCACCATCGAGGGGAAGAATCGCACCGACATCAGCTATGCACTGGGCTACGTGCATGCACAGGAGCGCTTCTTCGCGATGGACCTGATGCGCCGCGTGAGCGCCGGCGAACTGTCCGCGCTGGTCGGGCCGGCCGCACTGAAGGTCGACCTCAACCATCGCCGCCATCGGTTGCGCGCCGTGGCCGTGGCCGCCTATGCGCAGATGGCTCCTGCAGAGAAACACGAACTCGACCGCTACCGCGACGGCGTCAATGCCGGGCTTGCCGACTTGCGCGTGCGGCCGTGGGAATACCTTTTGCTGGGCAGCCAGCCGCAACCGTGGCGCTCCGAAGACAGCGCGCTGGTGATCGCCGCGATGTACCTGGATCTCAACAGCGACGGCCGCAACGAACGCGAGCTGCGCATGGCGCAGATGCGCGCGGTGCTGCCCGCTTCGCTGGTGGATTTCCTGCTCGCGCCCGACCCCGACTGGGAAGCGCCGCTGAGCGGCCGGCTGTCACGCACGCCGGTGCTGCCCGCCGCCAGCGTGTTCGACCTGCGCCAGCTCGCGCCGACTGCAGCGTCGACGGCGCTGGCCGCCGCGCTGGCACCGGCGCTGGATGCACCGCGCCCCGGCAGCAACAACTTCGCCGTGGCCGGCACGCTCACCGGCAACGGTGCGGCGATGCTGGCCAACGACATGCACCTGGGCCTGCGCGTGCCGAACATCTGGTTCCGCACCCGCCTGCGCTATCCCGATTCCGGCGCGCCGAACGGCCAGCGCGACGTCAACGGCGTCAGCCTGCCCGGCACGCCGGCGGTCATCGTCGGCTCCAACGGCCAGATCGCCTGGGGCTTCACCAACAGCTACGGCGACTGGCAGGACTGGGTGCGCGTGCTGCGCGATCCGGCCGACCCGACGCGCTACAAGGTGCCGGACGGCTGGGCGAACATCGAGACCCACGACGAGCACATCCGGGTCAAGGGTCGGCCCGACACCATCCTCAAGGTCGAGGACACCCGCTGGGGCCCGATCATGGGCCAGGACGCCGACGGCACGCCGCTGGCGCTGGCGTGGATCGCCGGCCGGCCGCACGGCTACAACCTCGACCTGATGCAGCTGGAGCACACGCCCGACGTAGCTGCGGCGCTGGACCTCGCGCCGCATCTCGGCATGCCGCCGCAGAACCTGCTGGTCGCCGACAGCCACGGCAACATCGGCTGGACCCTCGCCGGCAACAGCATCCCGCTGCGCGCGGGGATCGACCCGCTGCTGCCGTCGGACTGGTCGAAACCCGGCAGCGGCTGGCAGGGCTGGGCCGCACCCGAGCGTTACCCGCGCATCGAGAATCCCGCCGATGGGCGATTGTGGACGGCCAACAACCGCACCGTCGACGGCGACGCGCTGGCCCTGCTCGGCAACGGCGGCCACGACCTCGGCGCCCGCGCCCAGCAGATCCGCGACGACCTGCGCGCCCGCCCCAGTTTCACCCCGGGCAACCTGCTCGACATCCAGCTGGACAACCGCGCGGTGTTCCTCACGCGCTGGCAGCGCCTGCTGCAGGACACCCTGGCCGGCAGCACCGACCCGGCGCTGCAGCAACTGCGCCAGCTCACCGCCACCTGGCGCGGCCGCGCCGCGGTGGACAGCGTCGACTACCGGCTGGTGCGCGCGTTCCGCAACCAGGTCAGCGAGGCCGTGCTGGCGCCGTTCGCCGCCCGCGTCAAACAGCGTTACGCAGACTTCAGCTGGCCCGGCGAAAACAGTGCCGAAGCCGCCGTGTGGACGCTGATCCACGCGCGGCCGCCGCAACTGCTCGACCCGCGATATCCCGATTGGCACGCCCTGCTCGTCGACGCCGCGAAACAGGTGACGACCGGACTCGGCCGGCAACCGGGCGGCCTCGCCGCCCGCAGCTGGGGCGAGCGCAACCGCGCCGACATCCGCCACCCACTCTCCGCCGCGTTGCCGCGCTGGCTGGGCCACTACATCGACATGCCCGACCAGCCGATCCCCGGCGACAACAACATGCCCCACGTCGCCGCGCCCGGCTTCGGCGCATCCGAGCACCTGGACGTCGCGCCCGGCCACGAAGCCGATGCCATCCTCAACATGCCCGGCGGCCAGAGCGACCACCCGCTGTCGCCGTACTTCGGCGCGGGCCACGAAGACTGGGTCGCGGGACGACCGACCCCACTGCTGCCGGGTTCAACCGTGCACACGCTGACCCTGCAACCCGCCACGCGCTGACCGTCATCGGAGATTGCGGCTGGCGAGCGCTTCGAAGGCTCACGCCTCCAGCGCGGCAGCCACCGTCTCAGGCAAGGTGTTCAGCGAGAACGGCTTCTGCAGCACGCGATAGACCAGCGCCTGCAGCGCTGGCGGCAGCGGCGATGGCGCGTAACCGGTCATCAGGATCACCTTCAGTTCCGGACGCAGCGTCTTGCCGATCCGGGCGACCGTATAGCCGTCGATGTCGGGCAGCTTGATGTCGCTCAGCAGCACGTCGATGCGCTGGTCGGATTTCAGCGCTTCGACCCCGCTGCTGCCGTCACTGGCTTCGACGACGCCGTAACCTGCGTCCTGCAGGTTTTCCATGACCAGTTCGCGCAGGAAGGTCTCGTCTTCGACAAGCAGGATGCATGGTGCGGAGGGATCGGGGGAAGACATTACGCTACCTCGGTAGTCGCTTCGCCGGCGACGTGCGGCAAGACGATGTGGATGGTGGTGCCGCGGCCGGGCTCGCTGTCGATGCTGGCCAGTCCGCGGGACTGCACGGTGAAACCGAAGATGGTGCTGAGGCCCAGGCCGGTGCCCTTGCCGACCGGCTTGGTGGTGAAGAATGGCTCGAAGGCCTTGCGGCGAACTTCCTCGCTCATGCCCATGCCGTTGTCGACCACCCGCAGATGCACGTAGTCGCCGTCCGGCAGGCCTTCCATGGGGTGATCGGCATCGATGCGCAGGTCGTCCACGCCGATGACGATGCGCCCGCCGTCGGGCATCGCATCGCGCGCGTTGACGACCAGGTTCAGTATCGTGTTTTCCATCTGGTTGGCATCGCACAGCACGGGGCGATGCGAGTCGAGCCGGTAATCGATTTCCACGCCGCTGCCCACCGAATGCTCCAGCAGCGGGTGGATGTCGCGAACCAGCACATCCAGCCGCAGCGACCGGGGCGACAGCGGCTGTTGCCGCGCGAAGCTGAGCAGGCGCTGGGTCAGGCTGGCCGCCCGATCGATGCCGTCCTGCGCCACGTCGAGGTAGTGCCTGATCCGCTGTTCCCGCGCTTCGCGGCCATCGTCTGACTCGCGCTTCCGCGGCGGCGAGGCGGGCGTGCCATCCGCCGACGGGTCGCCCTGCAGCAGTTTCTGTTGCAGCAGGGTGAGGCTGCTCTTGATGATCATCAGCAGATTGTTGAAGTCGTGCGCGATGCCGCCGGAAAGCTGGCCGATGGCTTCCATCTTCTGGCTCTGCCGCAGCGCCTCCTCGGTACGCGCGCGCTGCGCCATCTCGATGTTGAGTCGCTCGTTGGCGTCGGCCAGTTCGGTGGCGCGCCGGTGCAGGGCATCGTGGGCGCGGGTCAGCACGCCCTGCGCCACCGCCAGCGCGGAAAGCATCAGCACCGCCATGATGGTCAAGAGCGCCACGCCGCTGTAGCGCGCCAGTTGCACCATCAGCGGCGTGTCTGCGACGCGCAGATATACCCGGCCGACGGTGGTGGCGCCCTGGCGCGCCGGCACTTCCACCACTTGCCGCTGCTGCGGCGCGCGGCCGTCAGCGGCCAGGCTGTCGGCGATCGGCTCGCTGCCCGCCCGCTGGAAGCCGGCCACCTGGCGGTGCGCCTCGTTGTACACCGCCGCCGCATCCAGCCGGGGGTCGAGCATCAGGGCGTTCACGTATTCCTGCGCGGCCGCGCGGTCATCGAACGCGATCGCCGCGGTCACGCTGGCGGCCAGGATGTTGGCCTGGGTGATCAGCTGGTGTCGCCGCTCGACCCGCGCCGAATGGTATTGGTAGGCAGCGGCAAGCGCGCCGGCGATCAGCAGCATGCCGGCCGCGACCAGCAGCATCACGGGCCGGAACTTGTAGGGCCGTTGGTCCGCGCGTGCCTTCATCGCGAATTGACCTTCAGGGCCAGGCTCAACAGCTTCGAACTGATCGTGAGATGGTTGCGTGCGGCGGCGGCGATATTGATCTCGAAGCCGACCCGGCCCTGGCGTATCACGAACTGCACGATGCCCCGCTCATCCGGCGTGGCGGAGTCGACCACGGTCAGCACCGGCTTGCCGTTCACCGCAGCCAGCGCCTGCCGCGTGGTCTGCACCGGCAGCTGGCCGATGAAGGCGATCTGGCAATCCGCGTCGGCCGTCAGCGCATCCAGCCGGAGCACTTCAAAGGCATGCGTGCCGAAGCGACGCCCGACCACCGCGTCAGCCAGAAAGCCGCGGAACGGATCGTCGCCGACCACGCAAATCCTGAAAGGCACATCGGGGCTGGCGAACTCCCCGGGCGGCCAGTTGACGAAGGGCGCCAGCTTGTAGAGATACGTCGCCTTGACCGCGTACTCCAGCGAGATCGCCGGTGGCGCTGGCGACGCCTGTCGTGGCAATTGCACCGCGTTCGCCGCCGCCACACCCAGCGCGTACAGCAGCAGGACGACCAGACATGCCGGGCCGCGGGTACGCACCGCGTGCCATCCCGTGCGCAACGCGGCCACGGCACGCAGGGCGTGTCCGGACGCGGCGTGATGGGGCGGGATCGGCATGTGCTCAGAATTTCAGGCGGGCATCGAACAGCACGCTGCGTCCGATGCGGTCGCTGTCCGGGAACACGTATTCCTGATGCCACGAGTGCAGCAGGCTGGAGCCGGACAAGGCGAGATCCAGTTTCTCATTCACCCGCCAGGCCAGTCGCGCGTCGAGCTCCACGTAGCCGGGCACCTTCGGGTCCGGCAAGGCACTGACCCCGCGCAGTTCGGCCACCAGAGTCCAGCGATCCGAGAGGTTCATCACCGACCGGATGAAACCGTGACGCTCGGGGTCATCGCCGGCCTGCGACAGGCCCAGCAGGCCGCTCGCACCCGGCTTGAAGCGCAGCCGTTGCCGCTGCGTGGCGAAGCCTGCGCCCAGGCGCCAGGAGTCGCCGATCGCGTAGCTGCCCCAGGCTTCCAGCCCCCAGGTATGGCCTTCCATGCCATTGCCCCACAGCAATGGAAGCAACGTGGGGGAATACTCGATGGTCCGCAGGTCGTCGTAGACGTTGTAGTACACCGAAACCGACACGGTCGCCCGGGTTGCCACCTGTGCCCGCCAGCCGGCTTCATAGGCGGTCAGCTGCTCGCGTCTGAAGTCCGGATTGCCGACCAGGAACGTGGTCGAACCGAGTTTCTCGATGACATCCTGGTCGAACGGCGTGGGCGTGCGCACCGCACGCGAAGCGGCCGCCCACAGCAGCACGTTCCCGCCCGGCTTCCATGACAGTTTTCCGCTGGGCATCAGCGACACGCCCGAGTAGGGATCGTCCTCGGCCTTGAGGCCCAGCGTCAGCTGCACGCGCGGGCCCAGCCCGATCTGGTCCTGCACGAACGCGTTCGCCAGGTTCTGCGTGTTCACCGCCGGGTCCCACAGCAGTGAACTGGCCGGACTGATCCGCGGCTTGATGTCGTAGCGATAGTTCCGGTTGCCCGCGCCCCAGACGACCTGGTTGTGCTCGCCCAGGGCGAAGTTGTGCTGCAGCTCGATGTCCCAGGTGTCGAGCGCGAAACCTTCTCCACTGGCGTCGTTGCGACGATGCACATGATCGTAATAGGTCTGCACCTGGAAGCTCGAGGTGTCGCTGATCGCATGCTGCCAGCGCGCCAGCACGTCGCCTTCGGTGCTGCGCGAATCGGGCGCGCCGGCCTGCTCGACGCGGCCATCGTGCAGGTCGCCCTGCAGCATGAGGGCATCGGCCGCACCGCCATCCCAGTCCAGCCGGAAACCGACCTGCGGATTGCTCCAGCCGTTGCGCGCGTCGTGCCCGGCGCTGTTGTCGAACGAATCCCGGCGAACGTCCCGCGCGTAGACCCGGTAATGCGCGTGTTGTCCCAGCACGCCGCCGTATTGCACGGACGCGCCGCGCTGCAGGTTGCCCACGCCCACGTGCAGCACCCCGCCCCGGGTGTCGGCAGCCTTGCGGGTGATGATGTTGATCACGCCGTTGACGGCATTGGCGCCCCACAACGCACCACCGGGACCGCTGATGACTTCGATGCGCTCGATGTTCTCGGGCAGCACGTACTGGTCATCCCAGTACATGCCGGAGAATATCGGCGAATACACGCTGCGACCATCGATCAGCACCAGCAGCTTGTTGGGGAAATTCTGCGCGGTGTTGTTGCCGCTGAACCCCCGCGCGGTGATCACGTAGTTGCTCGGACTGGTCTGGAAGACCGCCAGGTTGGGCGCCAGTCGCAGGATGTCCGGCAGGCTGGTGGCGCCCGATCGCAGGATGTCGTCGTGGCCGATCACGTACACCGCTGCCGCGGCGTCGCCCAGCGGTTCGGGGGTCTTCGCCACCGAGGAGATCACCACCTTGCCCAGATCCTCCAGCGAAAGATGGCTGAGATCCTGCGGCAGTGACACTGCGCTGGCCACGTCGACCGACAGCGCCAACAGACCCAGCGCGACCACGCCGGGCCGACACGCGCGCATCGCCATGCTCCTCATGTCGCGATCCTTACGCAAGCGCTACCCGAACAGCACATGAAAGCCCCCTGGCACGCCCCGGATGCCGGCATCGGGCGATATTATGCCGCCGATGCTCATGGCGACATGTCTAGGGCTTCTTCACACTTCGCGGTGGCACCTCCCTTCGCCTTGTGCCAGGCGCTCGCCCCGCGCCTATCCCAGCAGGCGTTCGCACACCGCCCGATACAGCGCCGGAAGCGCGTCCAGATCCGCCACGTCCACGCATTCGTCCACCTTGTGGATGGTGGCATTGACCGGGCCGAGCTCGACCACTTCGGCACCCATCGGGGCGACGAAGCGCCCGTCAGAGGTACCACCCCCGGTGCTCTGCTCGGGATCGATGCCGCACAGCTCGCGGCAGACCGCCACCACGGTTTCGCGCAGGACACCACCGGTTGGCGTGAGGAAGGGTTCGCCGGAGAGGTTCCAGTCCAGCGCGAAGTCCAGGCCGTGTCGTTGCAGGATCGCCTCAGTGCGGGCACGCAGATGCTCGGCGCGGCTGGCGGTGCAGTAGCGGAAGTTGATCAGCGCGGTGAGTTCGCCGGGGATCACGTTGGTGGCACCGGTGCCGGCGTTGAGATTGGAGAACTGGAACGAGGTGGGCGGGAAGTTGTCATTGCCTTCGTCCCAGCGTTCGGCAGCCAGTTCGGTCAGGGCGGGGGCAAATGCATGGATCGGGTTCAGCGCCTTCTCCGGATACGCCACGTGGCCCTGCACGCCCCGCACCACCAGCGTACCGGACAGCGATCCGCGGCGGCCCACGCGAATCAGGTCGCCCAGCCGTTCCTTCGAGGACGGTTCGCCCACCACGCACCAGTCGATGCGTTCGCCGCGTTCGCGAAAATGTTCGACCACCCGCCGCACGCCGTCGAGATTGGTCGGGCCTTCCTCGTCGCTGGTCAGCAGCAGGCCGACGCGGCCACGATGCGCGGGATGCGCCGCCACGAACTGCTCAAGCGCCACCACCATCGCGGCAACCGAGCCCTTCATGTCGGCCGCGCCTCGGCCGTATAGACGTCCGTTCCTGACGGACGGCTCGAACGGCGGACTTTGCCAGGAGGCTTCCGGGCCGCTGGGCACCACGTCGGTGTGGCCAAGGAACGCCAGCGTCGGTCCGGCGTCGCCATGGGTGGCCCACAGGTTGTCGACTTCGCCGTAGCGCAGGTGCTCGACGCGAAAACCCGCACGCGCCAGCCGTTCGCCGATCAGCGGCAGGCAACCGGCATCTTCCGGCGTTACCGAACGGCGGCGGATCAGCTCACAGGCAAGCTCGAAGACGTCGGACATGGGCACTCGCGATAGTCACGCAGGGCAAGAGCCGCAGCATACCAAGCGCGCCTGCCCGGGCGCTCAACCGGTCAGCACCACGCCCAGCAGATGGCCCACCCCGTAGGTGATCGCGGCGGCCGCGGCGGTGATGCCGAACTGGCGGGCGATCGAGAACAGCATGCTGCGCCCGGTGAACAGCGAGGTGCCGATGCCGATCAGGGCCAGCCCGGCGGCGGTGGAGCACGCGCTGGCCAGCATGGCGACATCGCCGCCGAGGAAGAAGTACGGCGCCACCGGAAACAGCGCGCCACAGGCGAACAGGAAGAACGAGGAGATCGCCGCACCCCAGGCCGAGCCGCCCAGTTCAGCCGGGTCGACGCCCAGGTCTTCGCGCACCAGCATGTCCAGCGCCGCGCGCGGCGTTTCGGCCACGTGCCCGGCCAGGTGTTCGGCCGCCGCCGGTTCCAGTCCCTTGTCGCGATAGATGCCGGCGATGTGTTCCAGGCCGTCTTCCGGCGCCACTGCCAGGCGCTCGGCGCGCTCGGTGATCTGCGCCTGGTAGAACTCGCGCGAACTGTTGACCGACAGCCATTCGCCCAGCGCCATCGAGCATGCCCCGGCGACCAGTCCGGCCAGACCGGCCAGCAACACGGCGCGATCCCCCGAGGCGGCACCGGCCATGCCCATCACCAGGCTGACGTTGGAAACCAGTCCGTCGTTGGCGCCGAGCACGGCGGCGCGCAAGGTGTTGCCGCTCTGGGCGCGATGGCGCAATCCGTGCGGACCGGCCGGCTGCGGCAACGGGAAATGGTCGCGATGGCCGCTACGGTCGACCGGCGTGACGGCATGGTCGGCGTGTTCCAGCCGCACCACGGTCGGCATCACGAACTCGGTGCCGAAGCGTTGCGCGAACCAGCTCAACGTGCGCACGCGCAAGCCGATCCGCGGCGACGGCACGGCCTCGCCCAGTTTTCGCAGGCGCTCCTCCCAGAACTGCGCATTGGCCCGCTCGCCCGCCGCGATGCGTCGATAGGCCTGGCTCAGTCGCGCATCATCGGCCAGCTCGGCCAGCCGCGCGTACAGTACGGCGTTGTCGCGCTCGATGCGAAGGTTGCTGCGGAAGCGGCGGATGCGGTGCGTACTCATCATGGTCAGTCGTCGAGTTCGTCGTCGCGCTGGCCCAGGTAGACCAGCGCCAGCAGCAGCACCACGACGAAACGGAATGCACTGGCCAGTCCGTTCCACTGGCTGGACATCCACATGCCGAACCATTCGCCGCCGATCGCCATGAAACCGCCCAGCCACAGCAGCACGCCGACGCCGAGTCCGGCCACGGCGAGGCGCTTGGCCCGATGGAACAGCGCGGCCGGTGAACGGCGTGCGCGCCACAGGCGCCACGTCCCCAGCCCGCACAGCACGGCGGCCAGCGTTTCGGTGGCGATGATCAGCACGTAGGCCGCATGCTGCAGCAGCGGCGCATGGATCGCGCGGTAATGGATGGTGGCGTCCGGGAAGATCGAGTCCATCGCCAACACGTGCTGCACGAAGACCAGGTTGCTGCCGTAGTCGGTGAGGTTGCCGAATGCGACCAGGGCCAGCCACAGCGCGATCGTCGCCATCAGCCCGATCTTCGAAAGCCGCGTCGGCATGTCAGCGGCCGAACAGTTTCTTGAAGCCGTTGTCGCTGAAGCCCACGCTCACCGTGCCGTCGGGCTGTACCACCACCGGGCGGCGGATCAGCGCGGGATATTCCTTCAGCAGCAGCGTCCATTCCGGATCGCTGCCGGGATTCTTGCGCTGCGGCAGCAGATTGCGCCAGGTGGTCGAGGACTTGTTGACCAGCTTCTCCCAGCCGCCGAGCTGCGCGGCCCAGTCCTTCAGCGTCGCCGCCGGCACCGGGTTGACGCGGTAGTCGACGAAGTCGTGCGCCACCTCGAAACGGGCCAGCCAGTTGCGCGCCTTCCTGCAGGTGTCGCAATTCGGAAGTCCATATAGCACGGGGTTCATTCGCCACTCCGCAGCAGTTCGTTGATGCTGGTCTTGCCGCGGGTCTTCTCGTCCACCTGCTTGACGATGATCGCGGCGTACAGGCTGTGGCTGCCGTCCTTTGCGGGCAGGCTGCCGGCCACCACCACGCTGCCGGCTGGCACGCGGCCGTAACTCACTTCGCCGGTGGCGCGGTTGTAGATGCGGGTGGACTGCCCCAGGAACACGCCCATGCCGATCACGCTGCCCTTCTCCACCACCACGCCTTCGACCACTTCGGAGCGCGCGCCGATAAAGCAGCCGTCCTCGATGATGGTGGGATTGGCCTGCAGCGGCTCCAGCACGCCGCCGATGCCGACGCCGCCGGACAGGTGCACGCCGGCGCCGATCTGCGCGCAGGAACCTACCGTGGCCCAGGTGTCGATCATGCTGCCGGCACCGACATGGGCACCGATGTTGACGTAGCTGGGCATCAGTACGGCGTCCTTGGCGATGTGCGCGCCCCGGCGCACCAGCGCCCCGGGCACCACGCGCGCACCGAGCTGCTCCAGCTCGGTGTCATCGCCGTGGGCGAAGCGCAGCGGAACCTTGTCGAAGGCTTGGGCCGGACCACCGTCGACCACGCGGTTGTCGTTGATGCGGAAGTACAGCAGCACCGCCTTCTTGATCCACTGGTTCACCGTCCAGCCGCCGTGGCCGTCCGGCTCGGCCACCCGGCGCTCGCCGGATTCCAGCAGGTCGAGGACCTGGCCGATCGCCGGACGCAGACGGGTCTCGATCTCGGCCGGGTTCAGCGTGTTGCGACGTTCAAAGGCTTCGTCGATCAGGGTTTCGATGGCTTGCATGGGGTTCATTCGCGGAAGATGATGATGACGGTCGGCTGGTGCGGCCACCAAGAATACAGGCCGGATCGGCATTTGCCTGCCCGGCTTCATCCGTATTTGACGACGGCGCATCCATTGTTTCACAGCACTCAACGGAGTCGGAAATGAACCAGATCAAGATTGGCGTGATGGTGGGAAGCCTGCGCATGGATTCGTTCAATCGCCGACTGGCCCGGGCCGTGGAGAAGCTGGCTCCCGACGATCTCGCCTTCCGGCACATCCAGATCAACGACCTGCCGCTGTACTCGCAGGATTTCGATGCGGCCTACCCTGCTGCCGCCACCCGACTGAAGAAGGACATCGAGTCCGTCGATGCCCTGCTCTTCGCCACGCCCGAATACAACCGCTCGATTCCGGGCGTGCTGAAGAATGCGATCGATATCGCTTCGCGGCCCTGGGGCACCAACTCGTTCGCCGGCAAGCCCGCGGCCGTCATCGGCGCTTCGATCGGTTCCACCGGCACCGCCCTGGCGCAGCAGCATCTGCGCAACGTGCTCGCCTACCTGGACATGCCCGTGCTGGCCCAGCCGGAGGTGTTCATCCATTTCAAGGAAGATCTTGTCGGCGAGGATGGCAGCATCGGCAATGATGGAACCCGGAAATTCCTGCAGGGCTTTGTCGACAACTATGTCGCCTGGGTCAGGCGATTCGTTCGGTAAGCAAGAAGCGCGACGCGTGTGCTGGTCGCGCGCGTCGGCACGGCGCTGTCGGAAACTGTCGCGGCTTCCTGCGCCAGGCGCCGTGACACGGACTTTCGGGTGCTCCGATCAGCGGATCGAACAGGCGATCGGGGCAACTCCCTTCACCATCACGAGACGTCCTGCGGGTCCATGATGCACCCGTACCCGCGCGTGCAACCGGAACGCGCGAGGGGTACCGTTTCGTCATCTCCCCCTGGAGGAAGCCCATGCACGAGCAGATCAGTCAAGGCTCCATGGTTTTCGTCACCGATGGTGCCGACGGCATCGGTGCCGTGCGGGAGATCAGGCGCGGCTTGCCCGAGCTGCTGGTCTACATCGAAAACGCCGGAGACTTCGTGATACCGATATCGGCCGTCAAGGATGTTCATTCCGGCAAGGTCGTGCTGGATTTCGACAGGCTGGATCTGCGCCTGCGCAATGCCATCCGCCATGCGCGCGATGCGGAAGACCGCAATTACGTTGCACCGGCTTCGGGGGAAGAGGAAGAGTAGCCGTCGACATGCGCCAGGCCGATCACCCCGCGGCCTGGAGAACGCTTTCCGGCAAGACCTCCGGCTTGTCGACGGAACCCCTCATGGCATGATCAACCGAGACGAAGAACGACTGAACCGCCAGCTGGACCGGTTCGAACGCGAGTTGCCCGCGTCGTTGAGTCGAAGCATGCGCTGGCTGCGCGAACCTTCGTCGCGGTGGATCCGGATTCCGGCCGGCCTGCTGCTGATCGCTGGTGGCATTTTCAGCATCCTGCCCCTGCTGGGCCTGTGGATGCTGCCGCTGGGGCTCCTGCTTCTGGCCCAGGACCTGCCCTTCCTGCGGCGCCCGACGCGGCGCGCCCTGCTGTGGATGGAACGGCGCTGGGTGCGCTGGAAACGGAGGGGGCGCAACAGGCCGGGGTAACCGGAAAGCCGGCTTGGCCGATGCTGCCGTGTGGCCCGATCCGCTCGCCTTCGGCAACCACTCCGCGGCCGCCCCATGAATCGTCGATGCATGGCCTTGAAAAACCGCTGGTGACTGGTTTTGTGTGGATAATTCGTGATAATGGCGTGATCCCACCTGGAAGGCGGTGCAAACCCATGACGCAATATGATCTTGAGTCTTTGTTGGCACCGATCGGAGACGAATCCCCGTCGGGTGACGATCTCGAATACGATCCCGAATTTCTCGCACTGGAGCGCGCCGCCGCGCCAAAAGCGGAGCGCGCGATCGGCGACAACGTCAAGGCCGCGGAAGAGCCGGACTGGGAAAAGGTCGCCGAACTGGCCGAGGCCCTGCTGCACCGTTCCAAGGACTTGCGTCCAGCCATCCACCTCACCACCGCCTGGATGCGCACCTCGGGCATGCGTGGATGGAGTGCCGGGCTCAGCCTGATCCGCGGGCTGCTTGAACACTTCTGGGACACCGTCTATCCGCAACTGGACGCCGAGGACGACAACGATCCGACCATGCGGGTCAATTCGGTCGTGCCACTCGGTGACCTGCAGGGCGTGCTGCGCTATTTCCGCACCACGCCGTTCGTGCAATCGCCGCGGATGGGCCGCTTCGACCTGCGCGACCTGCGCATCGCCAACGGAACGTTGAAAGTCACGACGGAAGGCGAGCCCGGTCCGTCATTGACCGAGATCGAAGCCTGCTGCATGGACTGCTCCGAAGACGACCTGGTGGCGGTCACCGCCGCCATCGGCCAGTCGCTGGAAAGCGCCAAGGCCATCGACGGCATTTTCAACGACCGTATCGGCACCGCCGGCCCGGACCTCAAGAATCTGCTCAGCGATATCTACGAACTGAAGAAGTTCCTGGACCCCCAGCTGGCACGCCGGCTTCCGCAGGAAGGCGCGGGTGGTGAGGGTGAGGCGGGCGAAGGTGGCGGCGAAGGCGGAACCGGCGGCACCCGCGCATCCAACGGCGCCATTTCCGGGCCGCAGGATGTCATGCGGCGGCTGGACGAGCTGTGCGACTACTACTCGCGCAACGAACCGTCGAGCCCGGTGCCGCTGCTGCTGCGGCGCGCCCAACGACTGGTCGGCATGGACTTCATGGACCTGCTGAAGGATCTCGCCCCGGGCGGCATTTCCGAGCTGCGCGTGGTTTCCGGCACGCCCGAAGACGAATAGCCCGAAGACGACCATCCCGAAGACGAACCGCCCGCAGATCCGATCCGGTAGTTGCAGGGGCAGGCTTCAGTAGACGCCCTTGCAGCTGTTCGCGCCGGAACGAACGAAGAGCTGACGCACCGACGGGTCCCAGCTAAGGGTCAGCCCAGCCGGCAGTCCCGCGGTGATGCCGGCCGAAGCGATCTGGCTGATTGGCCCCACCGTGGTGGTGCGGCCATCCGCGAAGGTGACTCCCGCGCTGATCGTGTAGCGCAGCGGATCGGTGCACGCCCCGATGTCCACCTGCCTGGAAACGGTGTTGCCGCCGGAAAAGTCCGGCATGGTGCCGGCAATGGGCGACCCGACCTTCTCGCTGCCATCTCCGGCACGGCACGTGGTGGTCAATACATAGCTGATCGAAAGTCTCGCCGGGGTGGCTACCTGCACCACGGCCACCGCCTCGGGCTGGGCGCCACAGCCAAGCAGGAAAGCCTTGCGCCTGGACGCCACGTGGAGCACGTAGCTGCCAGGATCGAGCTTGACACCTGCGGGCAACTCCAGCTCGATCCGGACGGGCGAGACCCCGGTCACCTTCGGCTGCACCGCCTGCGGCTTGCCCTGGGCATCGGTGGCCGTGACCTTGGGGTCCTCACACTGCGCATCGAACAGGTTGGCTCCCACCAGCGCGAAGCTGGTCTTGCCCGGGATGTTTCGCAACACGAACAGCGGTCGATGATCGGCAGTCTCGACGGCATCGACGACCGGCGGCAGCTTCGCTCCGTCCGACGCTTCGGCAAGCTGGGCCACCGTCGTCGCCAGCGCATCGGCCATGGCTGTTGCGTCCGTGTCCAGGCAACCCTTGCTGGCTGCCAGAAACGCCTGCACCCGCTGGCTGGCCGCATGGGCACGATAGGCGTTGCTTTTGGGTTTGGCGTCGATGATGTCGATCGGCTTGTCGACATCCTTGCCCAGCGATTTCCGCAAGGCCTCGCTCATCGTGGCGAGACGCTCGCTGGTCGCCCCCAGGCTGGAGCCCGGCATGCCGGCCGCACGAGCGGACAGCTCATGCTGGGCCGTGCCCAGTTCTTCCAGGATCGCCGTTCCACTCAGTCGCGGCGCAAGCTGCGCCGCGAGTGGCGTAACCCACCCCGGCGCCAGCAATCCGACCAGGACGGCCGCGCCGAGCTTCAGCATGCTCATCGGCGACCATTCATCATGAAGCCCACCATCCCCACGGTGTCGCCTTCCTGGCAATCCTGCTGATCCGGCTGGTCCGGATCGCACCCGCTCTGCTGATCGGCCGGCAAACGCACGCCGGACGGCACGATGCCGTAGGAGCGATAGTTCGCCGTGATCACGCTCGGGTCGATGTAGGAGTCACCGTGATTGCCGTTCTGCGCACTGCCTGCGCCGGTTGCGGTCGGCACGTTGATCGCGAAGCCGCCACCCAGCGGCAGCAGGTTGCTGCTGCTGTCGATCGCGTAGAAGTAAGCGGGTGGGAACCCGACATTCGCAATCATCTGCAAGCCGGTACCGACCACGTAGATCGGCGCCGAGGCCTTGCCCATCCGTCCGGTTGAGCCCCAGGTACCCGTGCTGTTGTAGAGCGGCGTGGTGCCCAGCTGGAACAGGTCGCCATTGGTCACCGACAGATAGGTGACCGCGTTGCCCGCGTTGACCGTGAACGTGCTGCCATCGACCGACGCCAGGGTCAGGGTCTTGTTGTTGGTCATGCTGAAGCCACCCGGCGACGAGAAGTTGCCAAGTGTGTCGACCATGTTGTTGATGCGACCCGAGGCACTGCCCAAGGTGGTGACACCCGCCGCGCTTCCGCTCAGGGTGCTGGCCGTGATCAGGCCGCCGGAGCCTTCGGTGATCGCGCCAGCGGACTTCAGCGTGGTCTTGGTGCCGCTGATCGCCCCGTCGATGGACAGTCCGCCGGAGGTCGTGGTCAGGGCCAGGGCGGAGCCGCCGTTGACCGCGCCATTGACCGTCAGCGCCTGCGCATTGCTCAGCGCGAAGTTCGCTGCACTGAAGCTGCCCAGGGTGCCGATGTGGTTGGCGCCGGTGAGGGTTGTCGCACCGACCGACTGGCCGCTCAGGGTGCCGGCCGTGATGCTGCCGCCGGCGCCTTCGCTGATCGCACCGGCCGACTTCAGCGTCGTCGTGGTGCCGCTGATGGCACCGTTGATGATCAGGTCACCCGCGGTGGTGGTGAGTGCCACGACTGGGCCGCCATCGAGTGGCCCGACCACCGTCAGCGTCTGTGCATTGGTCAGACTGAAGTCCGCCGTGAAGCTGCCCAGCGTGTTGATGTGGTTGTTTCCGTCCAGCGTCGTATTGCCGGTCGACTGCCCCGTCAGCAGATTCGCGGTGATGCTGCCTGCCGCGCCTTCGGTGATCGCCCCGGCGGAGTTGAGCGTGGTCGTGGTACCGCTGACCGCCCCGTTGATCGCGAGATCGCCAGCGGTCGTGATCAACGTGGTGCTGGCGCCGCCCTGGAGCGGACCACTCACAGTCAGTGAGCGCGCATTGGTCAGGCTGAAGGCCGTCGCGCTGAAATCGCCCAGCGTGGTGATCTTGTTGGCCTGGTTCAGCGTGGTGCTGCCGCTCGAACTGCCGGTCAGCGTGCCGGCGGTGAGGATGCCACCGCCCTGGCTGATGTTGCCGGTGGAGTCCAGGTTCACCGTCGTGCCGGTGACGTTGTTGCCCAACGCCAGATCGCCAGCCGAGGTCAGCGAAACCTCGTCACCCGTGACGGCCGTGTTCACGCTCAGCGCCCCGCTGGTCGTGGTCAGGCTGATGTCGCCAGTGCCACCCGTGGTGGTCAGCGGACCACCCACACTCAGCGCTTGCGCATTGGTCAGGGCGAAATTGGCGGCGCTGAAGCTCCCGAGCGTGCCGATGTGATTGGCCTGGTTCAGCGTCGTGTTGCCGACCGAGCTGCCATTCAGGGTGGTCGCGGTGATGCTGCCGCCACTGCCTTCGGTGATGTCCGCGGCGGAGTTCAGCGTGGTCGTGGTGCCGCTGACCGCACCGTTGATGGCCAGGTTGCCGGCCGTGGTGGCCAGGGTCGTGCTGGTGCCGCCGCTGACCGGACCCGTGACGGTCAGTGCCTGCGCGTCGGTCAATGCGAAGCCAGCCGCCGTGAAGCTGCCCAGCGTGCCGATGTGGTTGCTGCCGTTGAGCGTCGTTGCTCCGCCCGAGTGGCCTGTCAACGTGGTTGCCGTGATGGCACCGCCGGCGCCTTGGCTGATCGTCCCTGCGGAGGCGAGTGTCGTCGTCGTGCCGTTGACTGCCGCGTTGATCGCCAGGTTGCCGGCGGTCGTGGTCAGCGCCGTACTGGCGCCACCGTTCAGGGCGCCGGCGATGGTCAACGACTGTGCATTGGTCAGGGCAAAACCCGCAGCACTGAAACTGCCCAGGTTGGTGACATGATTGCTGCCGTTGAGCGTGGTCGCACCCGCCGACTGCCCGGTCAGCGTCGCGGCGGTGATGTTGCCGCCAGCTCCTTCGCTGATCGTTCCGGCTGACTTCAGTGTGGTAGTCGTGCCGCTCACCGCACCGTTGATGGCCAGGTTCCCTGCCGTCGTGGTCAACGCCGTGCTGGCGCCGCCATCGACTGCTCCGGTCACGGCCAGCGACTGTGCATTGGTCAGCGCAAAGCCGGCAGCAGTGAAGCTGCCCAGGGTGCCGACATGGTTGACTCCGGCAAGACTGGTTGCGCCTGCCGAATGACCGGTCAGCGTGGTAGCCGTGATGCTGCCCGCCGGTCCTTCGTTGATCGTACCGGACGAGTTCAGGCTCACTGCCGTGCCGTTGAGCACGCCGCCCACGGTCAGGTTGCCCGAATTCACCGTCAATGCGCCCGTGCTCACCGTCCCGAGCGTCAAGGCATTGATGTCACTGATCTGCGTGGCGCCACCGGCGAGATTGACCACGCCACCGAAGTCATTGCTGCCGCCAGCGAGGGTAATCGCGCTGGTGCCGGCATTGACCGTGGTCGTGCCCGCCACGGCCAGCGCCGCGCCCGTCTGCGATACCGCCCCGCTGCTGGTGATGAGCAAGTTGCCACCCACCGTGGTCGCGCCCAGCGTCGTGCTGGTCCCGGCACCGGTCGTGGTGATCGTGAGCGTGCCGGCCGCGTTGCCGCTGATGCCAAGATTGCTGCTTGCCGTCACCGCCGCGATGCCGGAAGTGGTGCCGCCGACCCCCGTCGTACCCGCACTGGACAGGTTCACATTGACCGGCGTGGTGTAGCCCGAGTAATCCAGGCTGCCGTTGCTGCCAGCATTGAGGTTGCCCGAGATATCCCCGTCGGCCCCCGAATGCATGAAGAAGTGGCCGGTACCGGTGTCGATCAAGTTGCCGATGCCGGAGAAGGTCCCGGCCAGATTGGTCACCGTACCCTGGTTGTGGCCGGTGAGGCTCCAGTTCTGGTTGGATGCGGTCAGCGTGCCGGTGCCGGCATCGGCGATGTTCTCGAACGAGGTCCAGACCAGCGTGCCGCCGTTGCC
>NZ_LMHR01000061.1:0-57910 GCF_001428465.1 Rhodanobacter sp. Root179
CCAGCCACGCCGCGATCGGGCCGTAGACCATGGTCACGTACAGCACCAGCAGGAACAGCAGGAACACCAGCATCGGGTAATTGCTGCGTGCCGGATCGGCCTTGGCCGGGTAGCCGGCCTGGTCCAGCGCCGCGCCGAGGCTGGCCGCGAACGTCTTGCCCTGGGCCGCGAAGTCGGCCTTGGCCAGCGTGCCACCCTCGAAGGCGTCGATGCTGGCGCTGCCCACCGTGACCTTTGCCACCGTGCCCGCCGGGGCGGCCTGGTTGTCGTACGGCACGCCACGCTTGGCCAGCGTGCTCTTGGCGATGTCGCAGGAGCTGGTGAAGGTGGAGGTGCCGGTGAGGTTGATCTGCAGGTGGCAGTTGGCCGGGTCGGCATGCACGGTGACCGGCGCCGTGGTGCGGGCCGCCTCGATGCCGGGATTGCCGTAGTGGGTGATCGCCTTGAAGATCGGGAAGTAGGTCAGCGCGGCCAGCAGGCAGCCCGCGAGCACCACCGGCTTGCGGCCGATCTTGTCCGACAGCCAGCCGAACACCACGAAGAACGGCGTGCCGATCAGCAGCGCGGCCGCGATCAGCAACTGGGTGGTGGTCGAATCGATCTTCAGCGTGCTGCCGAGGAAATACATCGCGTAGAACTGGCCGCAGTACCACACCACGGCCTGGCCGGCGGTGGCGCCCAGCAGGGCCAGGATCACCAGCTTCAGGTTGCCCCAGCGGGCGAACGATTCGGTCAGCGGCGCCTTCGAGGTCTTGCCCTCTTCCTTCATCTGCTGGAACACCGGCGACTCGGCCAGCTGCAGGCGGATGTACACCGACACCGCCAGCAGCAGGGAGGAGATCAGGAACGGAATGCGCCAGCCCCAGTCCTCGAACTTGTCGCCCATCATCCATTTGCAGCCCAGGATCACCAGCAGCGACAGGAACAGGCCGAAGGTGGCGGTGATCTGGATGAAGCTGGTGTACAGGCCGCGCTTGCCCGGCGGTGCATGTTCGGCCACGTAGGTGGCTGCGCCGCCGTACTCGCCGCCCAGCGCCAGGCCCTGCAGCATGCGCAGCAGGATCAGGATCACCGGCGCCGCCACGCCGATCGAGCCGTAGCTGGGCAGCAGGCCCACGAAGAACGTGGACAGGCCCATGATCACGATGGTGATCAGGAAGGTGTATTTGCGCCCGACCAGGTCGCCGACCCGGCCGAACACCAGCGCGCCGAACGGACGCACGGCGAAGCCGGCGGCGAACGCCAGCAGGGCGAACACCAGCTGGCTGGCCTCGTTGAGCCCGGAGAAGAACTGCTTGCCGATGATCACGGCCAGCGAGCCGTACAGGTAGAAGTCGTACCACTCGAACACGGTCCCCAGGCTGGACGCCAGGATGACCCGCTTGTGGCTGACATCGAGCGCGGCGCGCCCGTCGATCGCGGTGGTGGCCATGGATGTTTCCCCTCTCAGGATAGTGGGATGCCGCTCTCCGCCAGGGTGGAAGAGAAGTCGACCGATGCGGTCCCCCGGCAAGCCCCGGACCGCACCCCGTCATCCCCCCGCAAGGCGGGAGGCTGTGCGGCGATGCCAGGCATCGCCGGTGAAGTCAGAAGCGGTAAAGAGCGTTGAGGCTGACCTGGTTGCCGCTGGTGGTCTTGTGGTCGGTGCCGTTGCTGGTCGAATCCAGCTTGTCGTGCAGCCACTCCATGCCCAGCTCGTAGGAACCGGCCGCGTACTGCAGGCTCAACGCGGTCTGCCGATTGCGCAGCAGGCCGGTGGCGCCGTTGCCCATCCAGTCGACCACGTCGTTCCGGTCCGGCTTGTTGTAGGCGTAGAACGCGTACAGGCTCCAGTTCGGCGTGAAGCTGTAACCGGCCTGTGCATAGCCGCCGGTTTCCTGGATGTGGCCGAACTGCGACATCGCGCCGAAGATCTGGCCCAGGCCCTTGCCGCTGTACGCCGCACCCTTGAAGGTCCACGGGCCGGGCTTCCACTGTCCGCCGAGCTCGTAGCCCACGCTGGTGACCTCGGACTTCACCGGCGTCGGCGCGGTGCCGCCCACGCCGCGCAGGTCGACCTTGCTGTAATGCGCCGCGAAGTAGGCCAGCCAGTTCTTGTCCTGCACGTGCAGGCGCGCCTCCAGCTGCGGCCGGAAGCCGGCGCTGCCCGCGGTCAGGTAATTGACGTTGTTGCCCGGGCCGCTCCAGTGGCCTTCGAACACGCCCACGTCGAGCCGCCACTGTGCGCCGGTGCTGCCGTGGTTCAAGTCCTGCATCACCACCAGGCCGGGGAAGCGCCAGCCGATCACGCCCGAGCCATAGCCCAGCGGGAATGCGATATGCGCCAGCGAGGTGGCCGAGTTGTCGATCGGGAACATCAGGTCCCATTGCTGGCCGATGCGCACCGTGGTGCCGCTCTCGGGGTTGGTCAGGTCCATGTAGGCCTGGCGCAGGCGCGGCGTCGGCTGCTGCTGGCTGTAGGCACCGGTGCCGTTGAAGCCGCCGAAGAAGTCCATCTCGATGCGACCGCCGCCGCTCCAGTTGCCGGCGAACTTGGCGCCCTTGAAGTCGAGCCAGAAGCGCGTGTTGCGAACGTCGACGCCGCTGAGGGAGCCTTTCGAGCCGGGCGTCGGATACAGCGCGTTCTGCCCGTTGCCGTAGGAAAAGCTCTTGTTCTGGCTGAAGGCGCTGGCGCTGATGAAACCATGCAGGGCCACCGACACGCCGGGCGCGCTGCTGAACACCGGCGTCGCCGGCGCGGCAGCGACCTGCTGCACCGGGGCGGGAGCGGGAGCGGGCGCGGCCTTCTGCGCCTGCACCATCGCCTTGAGTTCGTTCAACTGTTGTTCGAGCTGGGCCACCCGTTGTTCGAGTTGCTGTTCGCGCGTGTCGCTTTGCGCGTGGCCGGCGAGCGGAAGCATCAGCGCGCATGCCATGCTCAGGGCAAGCGCGTTGCGGCGATTGGTGTGTCGCGTAGTCATGCGTGCGTCTCCCCAGGTCGATGACAGGCCGAGCATGGCCATGCTGCAGCGCGCGCGACTATTCGCCATTGGTCGAAGTTCGACCAAAGTCGATCGCGCCAGGCGCCGCAGGCCCCGGCTTGATCGGGCTACACTCGAAGTCCGTGCTGCGCCGGGCGCTGACGCCAGGCGCGCGAATTCCGTCGCCACTGGTGACGCCGCCAGCAGGAGCCAGCCATGTCCAAGCTTTATCCGGTCGACCCGTCGTTTGCCGCCGCAGCGCGTTTGCGCCACGACGACTACACCAGGCTGTACGCCGAGTCGGTCGGCGACCCGGAGGGCTTCTGGGGTCGCATCGGCCAGCGGCTGGACTGGATCAAGCCGCCGACGAAGATCAAGGATGTGTCGTTCGATCCGAAGGATCTGCACATCCGCTGGTACGAGGACGGCGAGCTCAACGTCAGCGCGAACTGCCTCGACCGCCACCTGGCCGAGCGCGGCGACAAGGTGGCAATCATCTTCGAGGGCGACGATCCGGCCAACTCGCGCAAGATCACCTACCGCGAGCTGCACGCCGAAGTGTGCAAGTTCGCCAACACGCTGAAGAACCTTGGCGTGGTCAAGGGCGACCGCATTGCGATCTACCTGCCAATGATTCCCGAGGCCGCGGTGGCGATGCTGGCCTGTGCCCGGCTGGGCGCGATCCACTCGGTGGTGTTCGGCGGCTTCTCGCCCGACTCGCTGGCCGGGCGCATCGTGGACTCGCAGGCCAAGGTGGTGATCACCGCGGACGAGGGCCTGCGCGCGGGCAAGCACATTCCGCTCAAGGTCAACGTGGACGCCGCACTCGAACGCCCCGGCACCAACAGCGTGGAAACCGTGATCGTGGTGCGCCACACCGGCAGCGCGGTACACATGCAGTCGCCGCGTGACCGTTATTGGCACACCTTGATGGAAGGCCAGAGCGCCGACTGCCCGGCCACCCCGGTCGAGGCCGAGCATCCGCTGTTCGTGCTGTACACCTCCGGCTCCACCGGCAAGCCGAAGGGCGTGCAGCATTCCACCGGCGGCTACCTGGTGTTCATCAGCTACACCCATGAGCAGGTGTTCGACCTGCGCGAGGACGACGTCTACTGGTGCACCGCCGACGTCGGCTGGGTCACCGGCCACAGCTACGTGGTGTACGGCCCGCTGTGCAACGGCGCCACCACGGTGATGTTCGAAGGCGTGCCGAATTACCCCGACTTCAGCCGCTTCTGGCAGGTGATCGACAAGCATCAGGTCACCCTGTTCTACACCGCACCCACCGCGATCCGCGCGCTGATGCGCGAGGGCGAGGCGCCGGTGAAAAAGACCTCGCGCGCGTCCTTGCGCCTGCTCGGCTCGGTCGGCGAACCGATCAATCCCGAAGCGTGGGAGTGGTACCACCGCGTGGTCGGCGACGAGCGCTGCCCGATCGTCGACACCTGGTGGCAGACCGAGACCGGCGGCATCCTGATCTCGCCGCTGCCCGGCGCGATCGCCACCAAGCCCGGCTCCGCCACCTTGCCGTTCTTCGGCATCAAGCCGGCCATCGTCAACGCCGATGGCGAAGTGAAAGAGGGCGTGGCCGAAGGCAACCTGTTGATCACCGACTCTTGGCCCGGCCAGGTGCGCACCATCTACGGCGACCACCAGCGCTTCATCGAAACCTATTTCAGCGCCTACCCCGGCAACTATTTCACCGGCGACGGCGCGCGCCGCGACGAGGACGGCTACTACTGGATCACCGGCCGCGTCGACGACGTGATCAACGTCTCCGGCCATCGCCTGGGCACCGCCGAGGTGGAGAGCGCGCTGGTGGCCCACCCGAAAGTGGCCGAAGCCGCCGTAGTCGGCTGTCCGCACGAGATCAAGGGCCAGGGCATCTACGCCTATGTCACCCTGGTCGCCGGCGAGACCGGCAGCGACGAACTGCGCAAGGAGCTGATCGCCTGGGTACGCAAGGAGATCGGCCCGATCGCCACGCCGGACTACCTGCAGTGGGCACCCGGCCTGCCGAAGACCCGCTCGGGCAAGATCATGCGTCGCATCCTGCGCAAGATCGGCGAGAACCTGCCCGACCAGCTCGGCGACATCACCACGCTGGCTGATCCTGGCGTGGTGAAGAACCTGGTTGATGAGCGGTTGATCAAGTGAAGCAGGAGTGAGTGAAGAGAAGTGAGAAGTGAGAGAAGGCCGGCCAGCTCGACGTTCTCTCTCGTTTCTCACTCCTCACCTCTCACTACTCGCCTTATGACTGACATCCTGATCGCCGACGACCATCCGCTGTTCCGCGACGCGTTGCAGCGCGCGGTGCTGGCGGCCGTGCCGCAGGCGCGGGTGCACAGTGCGGACAGCGTGCATGCGCTGCTCGGGCTGATCGAGCAATTCCCCGACGCCGAGCTGCTGCTGCTCGACCTGCACATGCCCGGCGCGCGGGGCTATTCGGCGCTGGCGCATATCCGCGGGCAATATCCGGGACTGCCGATCATGGTGGTGTCCGGCCATGAAGAGGCCCAGGTGGCGCGGCGCGCGCTGGCCCACGGTGCGTCGGCCTATGTGCCCAAGTCCACCGCGGGCGAGGACATCGTGGCGGCGATCCGCGCCGTGCTCGATGGCGACGTCTGGCTGCCGCACGCCCTGCTGGGCGGTTCCGACGAACTGCGACCCGACGAAGCCGCCGCCGCCGCCCAGATCGCCACGCTGACACCGCAGCAGTTCCGGGTGATGACGATGATCGCCGAGGGCCTGCTGAACAAGCAGATCGCCTGGGAGCTCGGCGTTTCCGAGGCGACCGTGAAGGCCCACATGACCGCGATCATGCGCAAGCTCGGGGTCAGCAACCGCACCCAGGTCGCGCTGGCCGCCAGCCAGCTGGCGGTGGACCAGGAGGCGATGCCGGTACTGCCGCCCGAGGAAGACTGAGTGGGCCGCGGACAGCCGCCGCCCGTCGGTCGTGGCCACCAGGCGAATAGCCGTCCATCCCTATAGACGTCCAATTGCGAAAAACCCCTTGCGCTTTTGCTGCATCGCACTATAGTCGATAAGCAGCCATGCCCGTGGAGGGGAGTCAATGGATCAGCCGCAGGCCCAGGGTCTGTACGACCCACGCAACGAACACGACGCCTGCGGCGTGGGCTTTGTCGCCCATATCAAGGGCCGCAAAAGCCACGCGATCATCGAGCAGGGCCTGCTGATCCTGCGCAATCTCGATCATCGCGGCGCGGTCGGCGCCGATGCGCTGATGGGCGATGGCGCCGGCATCCTGATCCAGATTCCCGACCAGTTCTATCGCGAGGAAATGGCCGCCCGGGACATCGTGCTGCCGCCACCGGGCGAGTACGGCGTGGGCATGGTGTTCCTGCCCCGCGAGCAGGCGTCGCGGCTGGCCTGCCAGCAGGAACTGGAACGCGCGGTGCGGGCCGAGGGCCAGCAGGTGCTGGGCTGGCGCGACGTGCGGGTGGACGCCACGATGCCGATGTCGCCCACCGTGCGGGGGCGCGAGCCGGTGATCCGGCAGATCTTCATCGGCCGCGGCCCGGACGTGATGGTGCCCGACGCGCTGGAGCGCAAGCTGTACGTGATCCGCAAGACCTCCAGCCACGCGATCCGCGCGCTGGGCCTGAAGTACGGCAAGGAATACTTCGTGCCGTCGATGTCCACCCGCACCGTGGTCTACAAGGGCCTGCTGCTGGCCGACCAGGTCGGCCAGTATTACCTCGACCTGGCCGACCCGCGCACGGTGTCGGCGCTGGCGATGGTGCACCAGCGCTTCTCCACCAACACCTTCCCGGCGTGGGAGTTGGCCCATCCATACCGGATGATCGCGCACAACGGCGAGATCAACACGGTCAAGGGCAACGTCAACTGGATCAACGCGCGCACCGGCGCGATCTCCTCGCCGGTGCTCGGCGACGACCTGGCCAAGCTGTGGCCGCTGATCTACCCGGGCCAGTCCGACACCGCCTCGTTCGACAACTGCCTCGAACTGCTGACGATGGCCGGCTACCCGCTGTCGCACGCGATGATGATGATGATTCCCGAGGCGTGGGAACGGCACACCCTGATGGACGACAACCATCGCGCGTTCTACGAGTACCACGCCGCGATGATGGAGCCGTGGGACGGACCGGCCGCGATCACCTTCACCGACGGCCGCCAGGTCGGCGCCACGCTGGATCGCAACGGCCTGCGCCCGGCGCGCTACCTGATCACCGACGACGACCTGGTGATCCTGGCTTCCGAGGCCGGCGTGCTGCCGGTGGCCGAATCGCGCATCGTGAAGAAGTGGCGGCTGCAACCGGGCAAGATGCTGCTGATCGACATGGAGGCCGGGCGGATCATCGACGACCAGGAACTGAAGGACCAGCTCGCCAACGCCAAGCCGTACAAGCAGTGGATCGAGCACATCCGGATCAAGCTGGACGCACTGCCGGAACCGCGCGCCGAGGCGCGCCTGGGCGATGACCTGCTCGATCGCCAGCAGGCGTTCGGCTACACACAGGAAGACCTGAAATTCCAGCTGCTGCCGATGGCGCTGGACGGCCAGGAAGCGATCGGCGCGATGGGCAACGATGCACCGCTGGCGGTGCTGTCCGATCGCGACAAGTCGCTGTACAGCTATTTCCGCCAGCTGTTCGCCCAGGTCACCAACCCCTCGATCGACCCGATCCGCGAACAGCTGGTGATGTCGCTGGTGTCCTTCATCGGGCCCAAGCCGAACCTGCTGGACATCAACAACATCAACCCGCCGCTGCGACTGGAAGTGCAGCAGCCGGTGCTGGATTTCGCCGAGATGGCGAAGATCCGCAAGATCGGCCGCTACTCCAAAGGCAAGTTCCGCAGCTTCGAACTCGACATCACCTACCCCGCCGCGTGGGGCAAGCAAGGCATCGAGGCGCGGCTGGCCTCGCTATGCGCGCAGGCCGTGGACGCGATCGGCCAGGGCCACAACATCCTGGTGGTGTCCGACCGCCACGCCGACCGCGAGCGCGTGGCGATTCCCGCCCTGCTGGCCACCTCGGCGGTCCATCTGCACCTGGTCAACCGCGGCCTGCGCACCAGCACCGGCCTGGTGGTGGAGACCGGCTCGGCGCGCGAGGTGCATCACTTCGCCCTGCTCGCCGGCTACGGCGCCGAGGCGATCCATCCCTACCTGGCGATGGAGGTGCTGGCGCAGCAGTTCGCCGCCAGCCCGGGCGGGATCAGCGCCGACAAGGCGATCCACAACTACATCAAGGCGATCGACAAGGGCTTGCAGAAGGTGATGTCCAAGATGGGCATCTCGACCTACATGTCCTACACCGGCGCGCAGATCTTCGAGGCGGTGGGTCTCAGCCGCGAGCTGGTCGATGGCTACTTCACCGGCACCACCTCGAACATCGAGGGCATCGGCCTGTTCGAGGTGGCCGAGGAGGCGCTGCGCCAGCACCGGGCGGCCTGGGGCGACGACCCGCTGCTGGCCGACGCGCTCGACGTGGGCGGCGAGTACGCCTGGCGCACGCGCGGCGACGAACACATGTGGACGCCGGACTCGATCGCCAAGCTGCAGCACGCCACCCGCGCCAACAGCCCCGGCACCTACCAGGAATACGCGCAGCTGATCAACGACCAGACCCGCCGCCACATGACGCTGCGCGGGCTGTTCGAGTTCCGCATCGATCCGGCGGCGGCGATTCCGCTGGACGAGGTGGAACCGGCCAGGGAGATCGTCAAGCGCTTCGCCACCGGCGCGATGTCGCTGGGCTCGATCTCCACCGAGGCGCACGCCACGCTGGCGGTGGCGATGAACCGGATCGGCGGCAAGTCCAACACCGGCGAAGGCGGCGAGGACGAGGCGCGCTACCGCGACGAATTGCGCGGCATCGCGATCCAGTCCGGTGACACCCTGGCCAGCGTGATCGGCGCGCAGCACATCGAAAGCGACATCGCGCTGGAAGCCGGCGATTCGCTGCGCTCGCGGATCAAGCAGGTGGCCTCGGGCCGCTTCGGCGTCACCGCGGCCTACCTGGTCTCGGCCGACCAGATCCAGATCAAGGTGTCGCAAGGCGCCAAGCCCGGCGAGGGCGGCCAGCTGCCCGGCCACAAGGTGTCCGAATACATCGCGCGGCTGCGCTTCTCGGTGCCCGGCGTGGGCCTGATCTCGCCGCCGCCGCACCACGATATCTATTCGATCGAGGATCTGGCCCAGCTGATCCACGACCTGAAGAACTGCAATCCGCAGGCCTCGATCTCGGTGAAGCTGGTGTCCGAGATCGGCGTGGGCACGGTCGCCGCGGGCGTGGCCAAGTCCAAGGCCGACCACGTGGTGATCGCCGGCCACGACGGCGGCACCGGCGCCTCGCCGTGGTCGTCGATCAGGCACGCCGGCACGCCATGGGAACTGGGCCTGGCCGAGACCCAGCAGACCCTGGTGCTGAACCGGTTGCGCGGACGCATCCGGGTGCAGGCGGACGGCCAGATGAAGACCGGCCGCGACGTGGTGATCGGGGCGTTGCTGGGCGCCGACGAGTTCGGCTTCGCCACCGCGCCACTGGTGGTGGAAGGCTGCATCATGATGCGCAAATGCCACCTCAACACCTGCCCGGTCGGCGTGGCCACGCAGGACCCGGTGCTGCGCCGGAAGTTTGCCGGCAAGCCGGAGCACGTGGTGAATTTCTTCTTCTTCGTCGCCGAGGAAGCGCGCCGGATCATGGCCCAGCTGGGCATCCGCCGCTTCGACGACCTGGTCGGCCGCGCCGACCTGCTCGACGTGCGCCAGGGCATCGCGCACTGGAAGGCGCGCGGGCTGGATTTCTCGCGGGTGTTCCATCGCCCCGAGGTGCCCGCCGAGGTCGCCCGCCGCCACGTGGAATCGCAGGACCACGGCCTGGAGAAAGGCGGCAAGGCGCTCGACCACGTGCTGATCGAGAAGGCCCGCGCCGCGCTGGAGCAGGGCGAGAAGACCAGCTTCATGCTCGGCGTGCGCAACGTGAACCGCACCGTGGGCACCATGCTGTCCGGCGAAGTGGCGCGGCGCTACGGCCACGCCGGCCTGCCCGACGACACCATCCACGTGCAGTTGTCCGGCGTCGCCGGGCAGAGTTTCGGCGCGTTCCTGGCCCGCGGCATCACCCTCGACCTGGTCGGCGAAGGCAACGACTACGTGGGCAAGGGCCTGTCCGGCGGCCGCATCATCGTGCGCTCGCCGAACGACTTCCACGGCTTCGGCCCGGAGCACATCATCGCGGGCAACACCGTGCTGTACGGCGCCACCGAAGGCGAGGCGCATTTCAACGGCGTCGCCGGCGAACGCTTCGCCGTGCGCAATTCCGGCGCCAGCGCGGTGGTCGAAGGCGTCGGCGACCACGGCTGCGAATACATGACCGGCGGCACCGTGGTGGTGCTGGGCGATACCGGGCGCAACTTCGCGGCGGGAATGTCCGGCGGCGTGGCCTACGTGTACGACCCGCGCGGCGCGTTCGAGCGCAAGTGCAACCTCGCCATGGTGGCGCTGGAGCCGGTGCTTGCCGGCGTGGAGCAGGAGGTCCGCGTGCCGCCGCATCACTGGCATGCCGTTTCGCGCGGTGCGCCGCGGGCTACCGACGAGGCGATCCTGCGCCAGTTGATCGAGGCGCATTTCCGTCACACCGGCAGCTTCCGCGCCAAGGACATCCTGCATGACTGGCAAAGCGCGCGCGCGCGCTTCGTCAAGGTGATGCCGCACGAATACCGGCGCGCACTGGGCGATGCGAACGCCGCGTCCGCCACGGCATCCACCGCGACGGCCACGGCCACGGCCTGAGGCCAGGGGAAGACAGATGGGCAAGATCACCGGCTTTCTCGACTATCCGCGGCTCAGCGAAACCAGCGAGGCGCCCGCGCAGCGCAAGAAGCACTGGCGCGAGTTCATCCGCCATCTGGGCGACGCCGACGCGTCGACCCAGGCCGCCCGCTGCATGGATTGCGGCATTCCGTTCTGCCACAACGGCTGCCCCGTCAACAACCTGATCCCCGACTTCAACGAGCTGGTCCACCAGCAGGACTGGCGGCGCGCGCTCGAGGTGCTGCACTCGACCAACAACTTCCCCGAGTTCACCGGGCGGATCTGCCCGGCGCCGTGCGAGTCGGCGTGCACGCTGAACATCAACAGCGAGGCGGTGGGCATCAAGTCGATCGAGCACAAGATCATCGACAAGGGCTGGGAAGAAGGCTGGGTCACCGCGCAACCGGCGGCGCGGCCCAGCGGCAAGAGCGTCGCGGTGGTCGGCTCCGGTCCGGCCGGACTCGCCGCCGCGCAGCAGCTGGCGCGGGCGGGACATGCGGTGACGGTGTTCGAGAAGAACGACCGCATCGGCGGCCTGCTGCGCTATGGCATCCCCGATTTCAAACTGGACAAGATGCTGATCGATCGCCGCGTGGAGCAACTGCGCGGCGAAGGCGTGCAGTTCCGCACCGGCGTGTTCGTGGGCGATGCCGCCGCGGGAAGGGCCGGCGAGACGATCACGCCCGATCAGCTGAAGCAGGATTTCGACGCGGTGGTGATCGCGGGCGGCGCCGAGACGCCGCGCGACCTGCCGGTGCCCGGGCGCGAACTGAACGGCGTGCATTTCGCGATGGACTTCCTGCCGCAGCAGAACAAGGTGGTCGCCGGCGACCGGCTCGACCGACAGATCCTGGCCACGGCGAAGAACGTGGTGGTGATCGGTGGCGGCGACACCGGTTCGGATTGCGTGGGCACCTCCAACCGCCACGGTGCCGCGTCGGTGACCCAGTTCGAGCTGCTGCCGCAACCGCCGGTGCAGGAGAACAAGCCGCTGGTGTGGCCGTACTGGCCGATCCGCCTGCGCACTTCGAGCTCGCACGAGGAAGGCTGCCAGCGCGACTGGGCGGTGGCCACCAAGTGTTTCAACGACGACGGCGCGGGCAACGTGCGCAGCCTCACCGCGGTACGGCTGGAGTGGAAGGACGGCAAGATGGCCGAGGTCGCCGGCAGCGAATTCGAGGTGCCTGCGGGGCTGGTGCTGCTGGCGATGGGTTTCGTCTCGCCGCTGCAGCATGTGCTGGACGCGTTCGGTGTGGAGAAGGACGCGCGCGGCAACGCAAGGGCTGGCACCGAGGACTACCGCACCAGTATCGACAAGGTGTTCGCTGCCGGCGACATGCGGCGCGGACAATCGCTGGTGGTGTGGGCGATTCGCGAGGGGCGGCAGTGCGCTCGTGCGGTCGACGAATATCTGATGGGCCGTTCGAAGCTGCCCCGCTGAAACGACCTCGTCAGCCTAGTGCTGGCCGCGCAGCGGCGCAGCCAGCAGCGCGCGCAGGGCCGCCGGCTTCACCGGCTTGTGCAACAGCGGATAGCCCAGCGCCCGCGCCCGCTGCTTCAGCTCGCTGCTGCCGTCGGCGGTGATGATCGCCGCCGGCGGCATCTGCACCACCGCGTCGCGCAGTTGCTGCAGGGCCTGCAGGCCATCGACATCGTTGGCCAGGTGGTAGTCGGCGAGGATCAGGTCGATCGGGCCACGCCGCAGTTCCGCCCGCGCCTGATCCACGTCGACCGCGGTGCGGCAGTCGATGCCCCAGCGCCCGAGCAACGCGCGCATGCCGTCGAGGATCGACTCGTCGTTGTCCAGGCACAGCACGGTCAGCGGCAGCTGCGTGTCCGGGCCGCTGCGCGCCACGCGCCGACGCCGCATCGGCACGCTTTCATTGCGTGGCACGCTCACCGCGAAACGGCTGCCATGCTGCACGCGTGAGTCGAGGTCCAGGCGATGGCCGAGGATGCCGGCCAGCCGGTCGCAGATCGACAGGCCCAGGCCCAGGCCCTTCTCGCCCCACGGCGACGGCTGCTCCAGGCGCTGGAATTCGTCGAAGATCCGCGCCCGCTGCTCCGGCGGAATCCCCGGTCCGGTGTCCCATACTTCGATGCGAACCTGGTCACCGAGCCGGCGCGCGCCCAGCAGCACGCCGCCGTGGCGCGTGTAGCGCAAGGCATTGGAAAGGAAGTTCTGCAGGATCCGCCGCAACAGCTGGGGATCGCTGCGCACGGCCAGTCGCGTCGGCGCCACGCGCAGGCGCAGGTCGCGCTGTTCGGCCACCACGGCGAACTGCGCCTTCAGCGAATCGAACAGGTCGGCCAGCGCAAAGCCCGACACGTCGGGACGATAGCTGCCGGTGTCCAGGCGCGAGGTGTCGAGCAGTGCGTCCAGCAGGTCCTCGGCCGCGCGGAACGAGGCATCGATGCGTTCGGCCAGCTGTTCGGCCTCGCTGTCCAGCCCCGGATGCTGGCGCAGCGCCGAGGTGAACAGCCGCGCGGCGTTCAGCGGCTGCAGCAGGTCGTGGCTGGCGGCGGCGAGGAAGCGCGTCTTGGAAATGTTCGCCGCCTCGGCCGCACGACGCGCCTGGGCGGTGGCCACCAGCGCTTCGGACAGTTCGGCGGTGCGCTGCTCCACTCGCAGCTCCAGCGTCTCGTTGGCTTCCATCAGCGCCTGCTCGGCGTTCTTGTAGGCGGTCACGTCGGTATAGGTGGTCACGTAGCCGCCGCCGGGCAGGGCGCGGCCGTGCATCTCGATCACCGTGCCGTCCGGCCGGATGCGCTGGAACAGGTGCGAGGAACCGGCGCGCATGTAGTCGATGCGTTTGGCCACATGGCCGTCCACTTCGCCGGGACCGCACTCGCCCAGCTCGGCGTTCCAGCGGATCAGCTCGGCCACCGGCACGCCGACGTGGACCATGCCGTCGGGATAGTCGAACAGCTCCAGGTAGCGCCGGTTCCATGCCACCAGGCGCATGCTGGCGTCGACCACGCTGATGCCCTGCGACACGTTTTCCAGCGTGGTGGACAGCAGTTCGCGGTTGAAGCGCAGTTCTTGCGAGGCTTCGTCCAGCAGCGCCATCGACTCGGCCAGGTCCAGCCCGCTGCCGGAGAGCGCGCTGATCAGGATGCGCCGTGCATTCGCCGCGCCGACGGCCGAGGCGAGCAGGCGTTCGGTGAACTGGATCAGCGCGCGATCCGCGGCGGCGCCGGGCAGCAGCGGCTTGCCCAGGCGGTGGCCGTACTCCTCGAACGCGCGCGTGCTGCTGCGCTCGCCGACGATGCGTTCGGCGATCGTGCGCAGGTCGGCCACCACCACGCGGCCACGCCAGTCGCCCGCGCCGCTGCGACTGGCCGGATCGGCATCCATGAACACCGCCGCGTGCAGGCGCTCTTCCAGGCTGGGCCGGAAGCGCAGCGAGACGAACACCAGGCAGCCCACGTTGACCAGCAGCGACCAGAACGTGCCGTGCATCACCGGTTCCCAGCCGCTGAGGTGGAACAGCGCCTGCGGACGCAGCCAGTCCCAGCCGAACGGACCGTGCTGCAGCCACTGGTCCGAGCGGATCAGTGCCGGCAGCAGCAGGGTGTAGACCCATACGATGAAGCCGCCGGCCAGGCCCACCACCACGCCACGACGACTGGCGCCGCGCCAGTACATCGCGGCGACCAGGGCCGGGGCGAACTGCGCCACCGCGGCGAATGCCAGCAGTCCGGTGGCGGCCAGGTTCTCCGCATTGGCGGCGACGCGGTAGTACGCATAGGCCATCGCCGCCAGCAGGATGATCGCGATTCGCCGCACGGCCAGCACCAGCTGCGACAGGTCGCTGCGATGTTCCAGCCGCAGGCGGCGGATGCGCAGCAGGGCCGGCATCACCAGGTCGTTGCTGATCATCGTGGACAATGCCACCGCCGCCACGATCACCATGCCGGTGGCGGCCGAGAATCCGCCCACGAAAGCCAGCAGGGCCATACCCCGATCGCCGTGCGACAACGGCAGGGTCAGCACCCACGCGTCAGCCGCGCCGTCGCGCACCAGCGGCATGTGCGCGCCGGCCGCCACGATCGGCAGCACCGCAAGGCTGACGATCACCAGGTACAGCGGCACCATCCAGCGCGCCCGGCTGAGATCGCTGGCGTCCTCGCATTCGACCATGCCGATCTGGAACTGGCGCGGCAGGCAAAACATCGCGCAGAAGGCCAGCATCGTCTGCGCCATGAAGCCGGGGCTCAGTCCGTGACTCAGCTGGGCCATCGGCGGCTGCACGGTGCCGAGCAGGCCGGGGCCACGCCACAGCGCGTAGCCCGCCAGCGCCACGAAGGCGAACAGCTTGATCAGCGATTCCAGCGCGATCGCCAGCATCAGGCCATGGTGGTGCTCAGTCGCATCGATGCTGCGCGTGCCGAACAGGATCGCGAACAGGGCCAGCAGCACGGCACACCACATCGCGCTGTCAATCCCGCCCGCCTTCATCGCACCGAACGCCGCGCCGCCCAGCACGCCGTACGACATCGCCACGGCCTTGAACTGCAGCGCGATATACGGCACCACCGCGATCACCGCGATCACCGCGACCAGCGCCGCCAGCCCGTGCGACTTGCCGAAGCGCGCGCCGATGAAGTCGGCGATCGACGTGATGTTGCGCTGCCTGACCACCTGCACCAGCCGACGCAGCAGGCCGAAACCGAACACGTACAGCAGGATCGGGCCCAGATAGATCGGCAGATAGGCCAGGCCGTCGCGCGCGGCCGTGCCCACGGCGCCGTAGAACGTCCACGACGAACAATAGACGGCCAGCGCCAGGCTGTAGACGATCGGGCGCAGGCGCGGCTGACGCGGATACAGCGGTCGCCGGTCGCCCGCGTAGGCCACCACGAACAGCAGTCCCACGTAGAGCAGCGACACCAGCAGCAGCAGCCAGCCCTGGATCAAGCCAATCTCCCCCGGCAGATGGGCGGCGCGGCGGGCGATCCGCGCTTGTGCCCCGGCGAGCCGGACGGCACCATGCCCTGATGATCGCCCCGCCCGAACTCGTGCTTGCCAACGTAGCAGAGGCCCTGCGCGATGACGAGATTCATGTGTGGCGGGTGCACTATCGACAGGCGCTGGGACGGAACCCGCTGCGCGCGGTGCTTGCCGCCTATCTCGATGTCAGCCTGGAACGGGTGGCGCTGGTGGATGGCGAGCATGGCCGTCCCGCGCTGGGCGCGTTCCACGATCAGTCGCTGGGCTTCAACTGGTCGCACAGCGGTGATCAGGCGCTGATAGCGGTGGGACGGCACGTGGCGCCCGGGATCGACCTCGAGCGCGCGCGACCGCGCCAGCGCAGTCTGGAGATTGCCCGGCGCTTCTTCAGCGCCGATGAAGCGGCGGCCCTGGCGGCGCTGCCGGCGGCGGCGCGCGACGCGGCCTTTCTGGAACTGTGGACGGCCAAGGAGGCCGTGGTGAAGGCGCTGGGACGCGGCATCGCGTTCGGGCTCGACCGCTTCAGCGTCACCAGCGATGCCGGACAGCTGCGCCTGCGACACCTTCAAGGTGACGACGTCGACGCCTGGCAACTGCGCCGGCTCGAGCTGGACACCGGCCTGGTCGCGGCACTGGCGTGGCGGGGGGACGAGCGCCGGATACGGTTCGGGACGCTTGCCAGCAGCGAGTGATCGGCGCACTGTTTCCGGTCGATCGACGGCTACGTATCGGCCGTCGGCTGCCTCGCCCGATCGTCCTTGCGATAGCCTTTCATCCCCAGCGGATTGCCGGAACGCCATGACCCTGCTCAGCGTCAACCTCAACAAGATCGCCGTGCTGCGCAATTCGCGCGGCGGCGACGAACCGGACATCTGCCGTGCCGCGCAAACCTGCATCGACGCGGGCTGCGGCGGCATTACCGTCCATCCGCGGCCCGATCAGCGCCATGTGCGCCCACACGACGTGCGGGCACTCGCCGCGATGCTGCGCGGACGGGTCGAATACAACATCGAAGGCAACCCGTTTGCCGGCGCGCGGGGGGACTATCCGGGCCTGGTCGAACTGGCCCGCGAAGTGCGTCCCACCCAAGTGACCCTGGTTCCCGATGGCGATGGCCAGATCACCTCCGATCACGGCTTCGACCTGCGCCGGGACATTGCGCAGCTGCGCCCGCTGGTGGGCGAGTTGTGCGATCTCGGTTGCCGGGTCAGCCTGTTCGTCGACGCCGGCAGCCAGGATTTCGACCTGGCCGCGGTGATCGGGGTACAGCGCATCGAGATCTACACCGGGCCCTACGCCCAGGCTTTTGCCGACGGCCAGCCCGCCACGGTGCTGGCCGCTTGTGCGGACACCGCGCGGCGCGCGCAACAGGCCGGGCTGGCCGTGAACGCGGGGCACGATCTCAGCCAGGCGAACCTGGGCACCTTCCGCGCCGCGATTCCCGGCCTGGCCGAGGTGTCCATCGGACACGCACTGATTGGCGAGGCCTTGTACGAGGGACTTGCCACCACCGTGCGCAACTACCTGCAGATCCTGCGCTGACACCGTTCCGACAACCGTCACGCCAACAAAAACCCCCGCACGGGGCGAGGGTCTTGTCTGTTGCATGCTGCCGAGGCAGCCCGATCAGAAGTCTTCGGTGAAGCCGATCTTGACCAGGTTGTAGCTCTTCGCATCCGCCAGCACGCGGGCCACGTGCTCATAGGCCACGCCGTCGGCTGCCGCGATCTGGATCTCCGGCTGATTGCTCTGCTGCGCGATCACCGCCAGCTGGGCTTTCAGGCCGAGTTCGTCGACCGGGGTGTCATTCCAATACAGCGCGCCGGCCTGATCGATCTTCAGATGAATCGGATCGAGCGGATTGGTCGGCGGCGGATTGTTCACGTTCGGCTGCGGCAGGTCGACCTGGATCTTGTGGGCCAGCACCGGCGCCGTGATCATGAAGATGATCAGCAGGACCAGCATCACGTCGACCAGCGGCGTGACGTTGATCTCCGACATCGGACCTGTTGTCTTGGTAGTGAAAGCCATCTCAGGTCACCCCTTCGGCGCGTCAGTGGTCATGAAGGCGACATGCACCATGCCGGAATCCTTCGTGTCGCCGATGATCTTCTTCACGATCTTGAACTCGGTGCCCTTGTCCGCGCGGATCTGCAGCTCCGGCTGGGGCGACTTCTGGGCGTTCACCGCCAGAAGCGACCTCAGCTCGGCTTCCGTGACCGCATGGTCATTGAAGTACATGCTGCCGTCCTGCTTGACCGCCAGATCCAGGGGCGGAACCACCATTTCCGGTTCCTTGGTCTTTGGATTGGCGGTAGGCAGGTCGATCGTGATGGAGTGCGACATCAGTGGTGCGGTGATCATGAAGATGATCAGCAGAACCAGCATCACGTCGACCAGCGGCGTGACGTTGATTTCCGACATCGGACCGCCGGAATTGCCTCCAGTGCTCATCGCCATGGGTCAATCCCTCACTTCGAGCTGTCGACGCGCGAACCGGTAGCGAAGAAGTCGTGCAGGTCGTGTGCGAATTCGTCGAAGCGGGCGTAGGTCAGGCGGTTCGAGCGGCTGAAGAAGTTGTACGCGAACAGCGCCGGGATAGCGGCGAACAGACCGAAGGCGGTCATGATCAGCGCCTCACCGACCGGGCCTGCCACGGCGTTCATCGAGGCGTTGCCCGAAGCGGCGATGCGGATCAGCGCGTGATAGATGCCCCACACCGTACCGAGCAGACCGACGAACGGAGCCGCCGAACCGACGGTGGCGAGCAGGGTCATGCCGCCTTCCAGACGCAGGCTCTCGCGAGCCACGGCCTGACGCAGGGCGCGATCGATAAACTCCGAACGGCTCAGCGACTCGGCCAGACGACCGGTGGTGCCGGCAGCCGCGGTGGCCTGCTGGTGATGGGCAACCGCCGAGGCAGCGTCCAGCGCAATCTTCGAGAACGGCTCGCTGCGCGGCTGCGCCTCGAGTTCGCGGATCGCGTCCTGGGTGGAGCCGTTGCCCCAGAAGCCGTCGATGACCTTGTCGGCGCGAGCGCGAACGGTAGCATTGCGGATGCCGTTGGCGATGATGAAGTACCACGACAGGAACGACATCACGACCAGGGTCACGAAGACGACCCAGCCGAGCCAGTCGAAGTTCTGGATAAGGTTGTCGAAGCCCATCTGCTTCATGGCTTCGGCGTTGGTATTGCCACCCATGGCCTGTGCGGCATCGGTCGTTGCAGGAGTCTGTAGGAACATAACGCTACCCTAGGGAAGTCAAGCGTGAACTGTAACTGTAACCGGGTGGATCCGGTTACAGCTGGCTGAGATTGAAGTTGACGGGAACGCGGGCGTACCCCTCGACTTTTTGTCCATTTCGAATCGTTGGATTGAAGCGCCAACGACGTGCGGCATCCATGGCGGCACGATCGAGTTCGTGGTAACCGCTGGACCGGTCGATCTTGATGTCCTTCGGCGAACCATCCACGCCCACCAGGATCATCAGCACCACCGTACCTTCATGCCGTTGGCGGATCGCCTGCGGCGGGTACTTCGGCTGAAGCCTGCTGTTGTAGCTGAGATCCGAGCTGGCCGTGATGTCCGATGGCGGCGCCGGTGGAGCAGGCGGCGCCGGCGGCGGTGCCGGGGTCGCGTTCGCCGAGACTTCTTCCACCGGAGGTGGCGGGGTCGGCGGCGGCGGCGTCGGTGGCGGCACCACCTGCTTGATGACCTTCGGTGGCGGCTGCTTCGGCGGCTCCGGCGGCGGAGGCGGTGGCGGTGGCGGCGGCGGCGGCGGCTCGATGAAGTTCACCTGGACGATGCGTTCCTTCTCCTTGTGGTTCTGATGCGGTGGTGCCATTGGCGCCACGATCAACAGGAACGCAAACGCGTGCAGCCCAATAGCTACAGCCAATGCCCAGGTGCGCTTCCAACTGAATGGCTCGCGCCCGATTTCTTCGTTACTTGAGGCCATCTGTCACTAGTCTGGAGCTGATCAATCGGAAGAGAACGTTGCCGCAGGGCTTGGCCCGGATCCGTCTGATGTCTGGACGGAGCCGGAGAGAACTTGCCACTGGGGAGACGCAGGGGAAGGTTTCAACGTTACAACAGCACATGGCTTTTGTATAGCGCTGCAGGGCGGATTGACGGCCATTCCATCCCGCAGCTTGCCATGATCTTTCTGCTTTCAGCCGGCACCGGCCTTCTGCAGCCAGGCCTTGGCCTTCGCGGCGGTTTCCGGATCCTGCGCGGCCTTTTTCATGGCCGCGATTGCAGCGGGCTTGTTCTTCATGCCGCGCTCGCTTTCGGCCAGGATCATGTAGGCCTTGCCCTTCTCCTTGACACCCTTGTCGAGGGCGGTCTGCACCAGCGTCCTGGCCTGCTTGTACTTGCTCTCGCTGAGCATCAGGCGGCTGGCACGGAGCGCGGGTTCGCCGTCGCTGGCGAGCGGCTGGGCTTTCGCGTAGTAGCCGACGGCCTTGTCGATCTTGTTGCCGATCTCGGCGGCCTGGCCGAGCAGCACATAGGTTTCCGCTGTCGGCTTGACCACACCCTTGCTCATGCCTTCTTCCAGGACCTGCGCAGCCTTGGCCGCATTCGGGCCAGGGTCCGCGCTTTCCTGGCCGGTGATCAGGTACAGCTTGGCCAGGTTCACGTAATGCGATTCCTTGGTCAGCGTACCGGCCGCACGAGCCTTCTCCATCAGCTGGATCGCTTCGGGATACTTGTGCGCCTGCATCAACACGGCCACGGCGTTGTTCAGCGCGTTGGGGTCAGTCGGGTTTGAATTGAGCTGATCGGTCGCCAGCGCGGCCGCCTTGTCGTCTTGGCCGGATTCGGCGTAGCTGGCCATCAGGAGTTGGTCCCAGCTCGGCTCGGCCTTGGTGCTCAGCGACTTGGCCTTGGTGATCGCGGCGATCGCCTCGGGATACTTGGCAAGGCGGTAATACGCGTTGCCCTCGAGCGCGTAGGAATCGGCGGTTTCCTTCTTGCCTTCCGCGCGCCACTTCGTGATCGTGTCGAGCGCGGCCTGGTACTGCTCGTCGGCCATCTGGAACTGGGCGAGCATGTACTGGAGCTGGAAATAGGTGTCGTTCGGCAGCAGGCCGACGGACAACGAGCGCTGCAGCAGGCTGATCGCCCCCTTCACGTCCTGGTTGTTGTAGGCGAGGTTGGCCAGCCCCTGGAGAGCGAGGCCCTGCGCATACTTGCTCTTGCTGTGGTCGACGATCGGCTGCAGGAGTTCCTGCGCCTTGGCCTTGTCGCCTGCGTTGACCGCGTCCAGACCCTCGCTGAGGTTTTTCTGGTCCTTCTCGCTGGTCAGGTCGAGCTTCGGCTCCTTGCGACTGGTGTCGGGATAAAGCACTTCCTTCTTTGGCGTGTCCTCGTGCTTGCGCGCCAGAACCGGGCTGCTGGCAAGGCCGAGCAACAGTGCCGCACTCGCCAGCATGGTCAATCCACGGACATGCTTCATGGTGATCCTCGTATTGTCTGCGCGTATCGGTCGAGTGACGCGGGGGAACTGTGGAGATTAACCCGAGCCGGCGTGCGATAACAAGTTGCAACGCCGCATGGAAGTTTGTTAAAAATCAGTCACTTGGCGATGACTCGTGCATACTCTGGCGAATGGTCAGATGTCGAGGTTGGCGACCTTCAGCGCGTTGGCCTCGATGAAGTCGCGGCGCGGCTCCACGGCTTCGCCCATCAGCATCGAGAACATCTGGTCGGCGGCGATCGCGTCCTCGATGCCCACCTGCAGCATGCGCCGGGTTTCCGGATTCACGGTGGTATCCCACAGCTGCTCGGGATTCATTTCGCCCAGACCCTTGAAGCGCTGGATGCTGCGGCCCTTCTTGGCCTCGTCCAGCAGCCAGTTGCGCGCTTCCAGGAAGCTCAGCACGCCACGCGAGGCGTTGCCACGACGTACGACGGCTTCGGGCTGGATCATGCCGGCGATCTGCTGGCTCATCGCCAGGATCGGCCGGAATTCGTTGCTGCTGAAGAACGGCTGCGGCAACAGCCAGGTATGGGTCAGCCCGTGCTGTTCCCTGACCACCTCGATCGCGGCCACCTGCTCGCCCTGCGCCGGGCGCAACGCCATGCGGTAGTGCGGTTTGCCCAGGCCACTGGCGGCCAGCCGCCCGGCGGCGCCATCAAGCCATGCCTGCATGGCGGCTTCATCGGCCCAGAGCTCGGCATGGATCGGTGGGTGTTCAAGCAGCGCGTTGAACACCGCCGCATCAAAGCGATGCGCCAGCTTGGCGATCTGATCCAGCGCGTGCTGATAGCCTCGCAACAGCTTTTCCAGGGCCTCGCCGGTGATCGGCGGCGCATCCGGGCTGTAGGTCAGCGAAGCGTTGTCGACAGCGCTGGAGATCAGGTAGTCATTCAGGGCCGCGTCGTCCTTGATGTACAGCTCCTGTTTGCCCTGCTTCACCTTGTACAGCGGCGGCAGGCCGATGTAGACGTGCCCGCGCTCGATCAGCTCCGGCATCTGGCGGTAGAAGAAGGTCAGCAGCAAGGTGCGGATGTGCGAGCCGTCGACGTCGGCGTCGGTCATCAGGATGATGCGGTGGTAGCGCAGCTTGTCCGGGTTGTAGTCGTCCTTGCCGATACCCGTGCCCAGCGCGGTGATCAGGGTGCCGACTTCGGCGGAGGACAGCATCTTGTCGAAGCGCGCCTTCTCGACGTTGAGGATCTTGCCCTTCAGTGGCAGCACGGCCTGGGTCTTGCGGTTGCGGCCCTGTTTGGCGGAGCCGCCGGCGGAGTCACCCTCGACCAGGAACAGTTCGCACAGCGCCGGATCTTTTTCCTGGCAGTCGGCCAGCTTGCCGGGCAGGCCGGCGATGTCCAGCGCGCCCTTGCGGCGAGTCATCTCACGCGCCTTGCGCGCAGCCTCGCGGGCACGCGCGGCATCGACCGCCTTGGAGGCGATCGCCTTTGCCTCGTTCGGGTGTTCCAGCAGGAACTCGCTCAGCTTCTCGTTGACCGCCTGCTCCACGGCGGTCTTCACCTCGGAGGAAACCAGCTTGTCCTTGGTCTGCGAGGAAAACTTCGGATCCGGCACCTTCACCGACAGCACCGCGATCATGCCCTCACGCATGTCGTCGCCGGACAGCGCCACCTTGGCGTTCCTGGCCAGGCCTTCCTTCTCGATGTAGTTCTGCAGCGAGCGGGTCAGCGCGGCGCGGAAACCGGTGAGATGGGTACCGCCATCACGTTGCGGAATGTTGTTGGTGAAGCAGAACATCGTCTCCTGGTAGGAGTCGGTCCACTGCATCGCGAGGTCGACGACGATGCCGTCCTGCTCGGAGAGGAGGCTGATCACGTTCGGGTGCAGCGCGGTCTTCAGCTGCGCCAGGTGCTGCACGAACGAGCGGATACCGCCCTCGTACGCGAACGTGTCCGCTCGCCCTTCCCCGCGTTCGTCCTTCAGATCGATGGTCACGCCCGAGTTGAGGAAGGCCAGTTCGCGCAGGCGCTTGGCCAGAATCTCGTAATGGAAATCGATGTTGTTGGTGAAGGTGGCCGGACTGGGAAGAAAACGCACCACGGTACCGCGCCGGGTCGAAGGGGCGACTTCCTTCAACGGGTACAGCGGTTCGCCGAGCGCGTATTCCTGCAGGTATTCGAAACCGTCGCGATAGATCGTCAGCCACAGGTGATCGCTCAGCGCGTTCACCACCGAGACGCCCACACCATGCAGACCGCCCGAGACCTTGTACGAGTTCGCGTCGAACTTGCCGCCGGCGTGCAGCACGGTCATCACGACTTCGGCGGTGGAGCGACCTTCCTCCGGGTGGATGTCGACCGGAATGCCGCGGCCGTTGTCGCTGACGCTGACCGAGCCGTCTTCAAGAATGGAGACCACCACCTTGTCGCAGTAACCCGCGAGCGCTTCGTCGATCGCATTGTCGACCACCTCGAACACCATGTGATGCAGGCCAGTGCCGTCATCGGTGTCGCCGATGTACATGCCCGGGCGCTTGCGCACCGCTTCCAGGCCCTTGAGGACCTTGATGTTGCTTGAGTCGTAGTGCGATTCGTTCGTGGATTCGTTCATGCGGTGACCGTGTCCTGGCGCCAGCTACCCGCCCGACGCGGCGCCGTAAAGGCCGGACAGGGTTATGCGATCCGTGGGGATGCAACCTTTCGATTATAGCAGGCGGGACAGCTCGCCTTGTTCCACGTGGAACACCCGGGCGGGCAGTCCCTGCATCGCTGCCGGCAGCTCGGTCCCCGTCAGCAGAATCTGGGCGCTGGCCCCCATCAATTGTCCGATGACTGCGCGTTGATGGGCTTGGTCGAGTTCCGAAGCCAGGTCATCCAGACAAACAATGGGCCAGTCGCCGTGATGCTCCGCGTAGAGTTCCGCTTGAGCGAGCATGCAGGCCAATGCGACCAGCTTGCCCTGGCCGCGCGACAGGTGCTCGCGCAGCGGCGCATGCGCGAACGCCAGCGTCCAGTCTGCGCGGTGGACTCCCATCGTGGTGTGCCCACGAGCGACGTCCCTCTCCCGCTGGACGCGCAACTGCGAGGCCAGGTCCTGATCTTCCGCCCACCCCCTGCGATAACGCAGCTCCAGCGCGCCCAACTCACCCAGCAGTCCTTCCATGCTTCGCGCCAGCCTGGGTCGCAACAGATCGAGATACGCCTGCCGTTGCAGGTCGATCTGTTGCCCTGTCTGGGCCAGCTCGGCTTCCCAAGGCAGGAAGAGTGCGTCAGCGGCCAGCGGGTAGCTGCGAAGCAGGCTGTTCCGTTGTTTCAGAGCCCGCTGATAACGGCGCCAGGTCGACAGGAACTGATGTTCCACGTGGAACACGCCCCAGTCGAGATAGCGGCGGCGTTCCTCGGCCCCCCCGGAGATGAGTGCGTGCGAACCTGGATCAAAACAGACCACGGCACACTCCCGAACGAGTTCACCCAACGGAGCGTTGAGTCCGTCGATCCGCCCTTCCCAGCGGGATCCCGTCCGCCCCAAGCCGAGCCGTGCGAGTCGGCCATCCGCATGGCGCAGTTCGGCGAAGATGGACAGTCCCGATGCCCCTCGCTGCAACAAGGCATCCTTCGCGCCGCTACGAAAGGAGCGACCGTGGGAAAGCAGAAACACCCCTTCCAGCACGCTGGTCTTGCCCGCGCCGTTGTCGCCGGTAAAGACATTGATGCCGGGGTCCAGCGCCACGGCTGCCTCGCCGAAGCAGCGAAGGCCGGCAATGCGCAGCTGTTCGATGTTCATGCGCAGCCACGCCGCAAACAGCAACGCCGGAGTTCCTCTCGGATACTCCGGCGCTTCGACTTCCTGCCCCAGCTCCTGAAAACCATGCCGTGGCCGTCAGAGCCGCAGCGGCATGATCACGTGACGGGCGTGCTCGTTGTCGTGTTCCTGCACCAGACAGCTGGACTGCGCATCTCGCAGGCTCAAGCGGGCCTGGTCGCCACGCAACGCCGCCAGCGCATCCAGCAGGTATCCCACGTTGAAACCCACGGCCAGATCCGACACGTGCGTATCAGCCTCCACTTCCTCGACCGCCTCTTCCTGCTCGGGGTTGTGCGCAACGATGCGCAGCTTGCCCGGCGACAGTTCCAGGCGAACGCCGCGGTACTTCTCGTTCGAGAGAATGGCGGCACGCTGCAGGGCGCCGCGCAGCACTTCACGATCCAGCGTGGCGGTCTTGTCGGCGCCCAGCGGAATCACTGCCTCGTAGTCCGGGAAACGTCCGTCGATCAGCTTGGAGGTGAAGACCACCTCGCCGCGACGCACGCGCAGGTGATTGCGACCGAACTCCAGCTCGACCTCGCCATCGCCGGTCTCGAGCAGGCCGACCAGTTCGTTGACGCCCTTGCGCGGAATGATGATCTGCCGGCGGGTGCTTACCGAACTCTGCAGCTCGGTTTCCTTCATGGCCAGTCGATGACCGTCGGTGGCCACGCAGCGCAACGTGTGTTCCTGCAAGTCCAGCAGCATGCCATTGAGGTAATAGCGCACGTCCTGGTTTGCCATCGCGAATGCCGTGCGTTCCATCAGGTCCCGCAGGACCTCCTCCGGAAGGCTGACCTTCTCGACCAGTTCGATCTGGTCGACGGTGGGGAATTCGCTGGCCGGCAAGGTGGTCAGCGTGAAGCGGCTGCGTCCGGCATTCAGCGCCACGCGGTCGCCGTTCAACTTCAGGTCGATGCGGGCGCCGTCCGGCAGGGCGCGCACGATGTCGAACAGCTTGCGCGCGGGAATCGTGATCTCGCCGTCGGCCAGCTTCTCCGCGTCTGCCGTGGCCACCATCTCGACTTCGAGATCGGTGCCGGTGAGGGACAGCTTGCCGTCGCCGACCTTGACCAGAAGGTTGGCCAGAACCGGCAGGGTCTGCCGCCGTTCGACCACGCCGACAACCTGTTGCAGCGGCTTGAGCAGGGCTTCTCGTTGGATGCTGAATTGCATGGCTGTGCTTCCCCTATACCTGCTGTTCTATCTTTAAAAGAAGTTAGTAGTGGTTGTTGGTGCGGTGTATAACTTTTATATCTCAAAAACCACAGATAAATCAAAAAGTTGTCGCGTTTCCACACTGTGTCCCGAGAGGCGGGTTGCCGGTGCGTGATTTGTGGATAAGTCTAGCGGCCAATCCATCCACCCATTATCCACAACCTGCGCGCCCGCTTATCCATAGCTTTCGCTGATTTCCGCCTCAACCGGTCAGTGTTCGAATCAGTTGTTCCCAGTCCTGCCGTATCCGCGGGTCCGTCTCGATGAACTTGCGGATCGTCTTGCACGCGTGCATGACCGTGGTGTGGTCGCGCCCACCGAAGGCCTCGCCGATCTCCGGCAGGCTGTGTTCGGTCAGTTCCTTGGACAGCGTCATCGCGATCTGGCGCGGACGTGCCAGGGAACGGACGCGGCGCTTGGACAGCAGGTCCTGCAGCCGGACGTTGAAATACTCGGCGGTGATCTTCTGGATGTTCGGGATGGTGACCGCCTGCGCATGGGTGGCCAGCAGGTCGCGCAGGGTCTCCTCGGCGAAGTCGGTGGTGATCGGCTTGCCGTAGAAATTCGCCCGTGCCGCCAGCGTGTTCAACGCGCCTTCGAGGTCGCGCACGTTGGAACGGATGCGTTTGGCCAGCAGCATCGCCACGTTCTCGTCGACCGCCACGCCCTTCTCGTGCGCCTTGGCCAGCAGGATCGCCGCCCGCGTTTCGAAATCCGGCGGTTCGATCGCCACGCTCAAACCCCAGCCCAGCCGCGACTTCAGCCGGGGCTCCAGCTTGTCCACTTCCTTCGGATAGCGGTCGCAGGTGAGGATGATCTGCTGCTTGGATTCGAACAAGGCGTTGAATGTATGGAAGAATTCTTCCTGCGTGGTGTCCTTGCCGGCGAAGAACTGGATGTCGTCGATCAGCAGCGCGTCGACCGAGCGGAAGCGCTGCTTGAACTGGTCCATGCTCTTGGCACGCAAGGCCTCGATCATCGAACCGACGAACTGCTCGGAACGCAGGTACAGCACCTTGCAGTCGGGATTGTGCTCGCGCATCAGGTTGCCTGCGGCGTGCATCAGGTGGGTCTTGCCCAAGCCGGTGCCGCCGTACAGCAGCAGCGGGTTGTAGGCTCGACCCGGGTTGGTCGCCACCTGCATCGCCGCGGCCTTGCCGAGCTGGTTCGACTTGCCCTCGACGAAGGTTTCGAAGGTGTAGTGGGGGTCCAGATTGTGGAGATGCGGGGTTGCCGGCGCCGCCGCAGGGCGCGGCGCAGGGGCGGCTGCCGGTTTGCTGACCGGGGCTGGGCGGATCGAGCTGGAACCCACTTCCAGCCGCACGGCGCAGGGTTTGCCCGCAAGTTGCGCCAGCACAGTTTCGATCTGCTCCAGATAGCGTCCGCGAACCGTTTCCAGGGTGTACGAATTGGGTGCGAACAGCTGCAGGCCATGGCCATCTTCGCGCGCCTGCAACGGCATCAGCCAGGTGTGCAGGTCTTCGGCGCTCAGATCGCCCTCCAGGCGCTCAAGGCAGCGCCGCCACAGATCACTCATGAATGAAATCAACCACTGCTTTGAAGCGCTGCTGCGCGGGGTGATGGGCTAGTCTAACAGCTGCCTCCACAGGCAGACCGCACGGATATCCACATGGATGTCCACAGCTTGCGCCTGGCAGGCATTTGACAGCCGTGACAAATCCCCGCCATACTTTCCAACCTTTTTATCCATATTCCCTTCGGAGTAAGCCATGAAGCGGACCTTCCAGCCCAGCAAGCTCAAGCGCGCTCGCACCCACGGTTTCCGTGCCCGTATGGCCACCGCCGACGGTCGCAAGATCCTCAATGCCCGTCGCGCCAAGGGCCGCAAGCGCCTGATCCCGTAATCAGGCCTGGCGTGATGTCCAGCGCCGGGCTGCCGCGCGACGCGCGGTTACGTCGGCCGGGTGACTTCGCCGCCTTGCGGACAAGCAGCGGACGCGCAGGCGGCCGCTGTTTTCATATGCGTTTTCGCGAAAACGAGCTCGGCCATGCCCGCCTGGGCCTGGCGATCTCCAAGCGCGTTTCCAAGCGGGCGGTCGAACGCAACCGGATCAAGCGGCTGTTGCGCGAATCGTTCCGTCGCGTGCGCCACCAGCTTCCTCCGGTGGACATGATGGTGATGGCGCGCGAACAGGCCGCCGGTGTGCCGGGGCCGCAGTTGCTCACCGAACTGGATGGACTGTGGAAAAAGCTGCTGGCCAGCCAGACCACATCGTCCGGACCATTGAAGCGCGCCGGCGACACCACCACAATCGAGCGTTGACCTCCTTCTTACCTGTCTCCGCGGCGTTGACAAGTGTCGTGGCGTTACCCGGATCTGCTACGAGATGAATCAAACGCGCACCTTCCTCTTGTTCGCCCTGGTCGCCGTGGCCTACTTCCTGTTCATGGCCTGGCAGAAGGACTACGCACCCAAGCCGCCGCAGAACACCGTGACGGCCACCGCGGCGCCGAGCAGCGATGCCAGCGTGCCGGGCGCGATCCCCGGCTCGACTGCAACCGCTGTGGCCAGCCCCGCCGTCGGCAACGTGGCCAATGCCCCGGCTCCCGCCGCTGCACAGCTGATCACGGTGCAGACCGACGTGTTGAAGCTCAGCGTGGACAGCCGCGGAGGCAGCCTGGTGCACGCCGACTTGCTGGCCTACCCGAACGCGCCACGCACGCACAAGAATCCCAACCCGCCGCCGACGGTGCTGCTGTCCAGCGACGATGCGCACTACTCGGTCGCCCAGAATGGCCTGGTCAGCAGCAGCGATGCCGCACCGGCGGACCAGCCGAACCACCTGGCGCTGTTCCACAGCGACAAGACCTCGTACGTCCTGGCCGATGGCCAGGACGAGCTGAAGGTCGACCTCGTCTGGCAGGACGCCGCGGGGCTCAAGGTCACCAAGACCTATACGTTCAAGCGCGGCAGCTACGTGATCGGCGTCAGCCAGCGCATCGACAACGGCGCCGCCACGCCGTGGCAGGGCAACGCCTACCAGCAGCTGCTGCGCGTCGAGCCGCCGAAGGCCAGCAACTGGCTGGCGAACTATTCCAATCCGGAACAGCGCAGCTTCCAGGGCGCGGCCTGGTTCACCGGCGAGAAGTTCGAAAAGCTGCCGTTCAAGGACTTCGCCGAACCGAAGGACCAGCTCAACGCGCAGATCAAGGGCGGCTGGGCGGCGATGCTGCGTCTGTACTTCGTCACCGCCTGGATTCCGCCGGCCGGCCAGACCGAGCACTACCTCACCGACACGATCAATCCGGACAGTGCCCATCCGCGCTTCCTGATCCGCACCGTGGGTCCCGCCATCAGCGTGGCGCCGGGCCAGACTGCCACCAGCGAATCGCGCCTGTACGTGGGCCCGAATCGCCAGGGCACGATGGACGCGATCGCGCCGGGTCTTGATCTCACCATCGACTACGGCATGTTCAAGATCATCGCCGTGCCGATGCACTGGGTGCTGTCGCAATTCCACGCCATCACCAAGAACTGGGGCGTGGCGATCATCCTGCTGGTGCTGCTGATCAAGGGCCTGAGCTGGAAGCTCACCGCCATCCAGTACCGCTCCAGCGCCCGCATGCGCAAGCTGCAGCCGCGTGTCCAGGCGCTCAAGGAGCGCTATGGCGACGACAAGCAGAAAATGCAGACTGCGATGATGGAGCTGTACAAGAAGGAGAAGGTCAACCCGATGGGCGGCTGTCTGCCGGTGCTGATCACCATGCCGGTGTTCTACGGCCTGTACTTCGTGCTCGAGTACAGCCTGGAACTGCATCATTCGCCGTTCCTGTGGATCCCCGACCTCAGCGCGCCCGATCCGTGGTACATCCTGCCGATCATCTACGCGGTCGTGATGCTGGGCACGCAAGTGCTGAACCCGGTCGCCGCGGGCATGGACCCGACCCAGGCGAAGATGATGAAGGTGATGCCGCTGCTGTTCACCGTGATGTTCGCCTTCTTCCCCGCCGGCCTGTGCCTGTACTACGCCGTCAACGGCATCGTCGGCCTCGGCCAGCAGTGGTGGATCACCCATCACATCGATCGCGAGGAAGTGGTCAAGCCCAAGGCGGCCTGATATCGCGCCGAACGGCAACCGACAGCCGCGACCGGGCAACCATCGCGGCTGTGTCGTTTCTGGTCGAAAGGGCATCACACCTCGCGCCTCCGACCCAATCCGGAAACGCCCTGTAAAGTTGAATCCATGACCGCCGAAACCGACACTATCGCCGCCATCGCCAGCGCCCCCGGCGCGGCCGGCGTCGGCGTGGTCCGGGTCTCCGGTCCCGCCGTCTCGGGCATCGCGCAAGCCCTGCTCGGCCGCCCGCCGCAACCGCGCCACGCCCACTTCGCCGCGTTCCGCGACGGTGCCGGCGAGCTGATCGACCGTGGCCTGCTGCTGCATTTCCCCGCCCCCGCCTCCTACACCGGCGAACACGTGCTGGAGCTGCAGGGCCACGGCAGCGCGGTGCTGCTCGACCTGCTGTTGCGCCGCGTCTGCGAACTCGGCGCACGGCTGGCCCGCCCCGGCGAATTCACCGAGCGCGCCTTCTTGAACGGCAAGCTCGACCTGGCCCAGGCCGAAGCCGTCGCCGACCTGATCGCCGCCCGCTCGCAGGCCGGCGCCCGCGCCGCGCTGCAGTCGATGGAAGGCGTGTTCTCGCGCAAGGTCGGGGCACTGCTGCAATCGCTGATCACCCTGCGCGTGCACATCGAGGCGGCGATCGACTTCCCCGAAGAGGAAATCGACTTCCTCGCCGATCCGGCGATCACCGCGCGACTGGAAAATCTGCGCGCCGAACACGCCGAACTCCTGCGCGAAGCGCAACGCGGCCTGCGTTTGAACGACGGCCTCAGGGTCGCCATCGTGGGCCGCCCCAACGCCGGCAAGTCCAGCCTGCTCAACGCGCTGGCTGGCAGCGACCGCGCCATCGTCACGCCGGTCGCCGGCACCACCCGCGACGTGCTGCGCGAATCCCTGAGCCTCGACGGCATCGCGCTCGAACTGGCCGACACCGCCGGCCTGCGCGACACCGACGACGAAGTCGAACGCGAAGGCGTGCGCCGTGCCCACGGCGAACTGCAGCGCGCCGACGTGGCCTTGCTGGTGACCACCCACAGCGGCTACGCCGAGGACCTCGCCTTTTTCGAAGGCGTACCCGTCGGCGTCGAACGCATCGTGCTGATCAACAAGATCGACCTGGACCATCTGCCCGCGCGACACGATCAGTGCGAAGGCATGCACTGGCTGTGGGCGTCAGCCAAGACCGGCGAAGGCCTCGACACCTTGCGCGAGCATCTCAAGTTGCTGGCCGGCGCCGGCAGCGGCGAAGGCGCCTTCAGCGCCAGGCGCCGCCACGTGCTCGCCCTGCAGCAAGTCGCCATCCACCTCGACCAGACCGCCCACGCGCTGAGCACCACCCGCGCCGGCGAACTCGCCGCGGAGGAACTGCGCCAGGCCCAGCACGCGCTGGGTGAAATCACCGGCGACTACAGCAGCGACGACCTGCTCGGCGCGATCTTTTCGAGCTTCTGTATCGGCAAGTAAGCCGGCCACGCCGCTCTTCAGAAACGCCCTGCCTCGGCTATGCTTCGCCGGACATGGATGACGACCGAAGGGAACCGGCAGACACATGACCACCGCGTTGACTCGAGACCAGGTGCTGGCCTTGGCGCCGGACAGCGCCTCGGCAAAAGCGGCCGGCGGTTTGCTCGGTGACGGCCAGTGGCCAAGCCTGGGGGTCGATGGCGAGGCGTTATGGGGCGAGTGCAAGGGCAGCGGTGCCAAGCCGTACCAGACCCAGGTCGATCTCTCCGCGCTGGTCACGCGCTGCTCCTGCCCCAGCCGCAAGTTTCCCTGCAAGCACGCGCTGGCCTTGCTGCTGATGCATGCGCAGGGCCAGCCGCGGCTGGCCACGCCGAGCGAGCCGCCGGCCTGGGTCGGCGAATGGCTGGCCTCGCGTCGCGACAAGGCGGCGAAGAAGGAACAGGCGGCCGAGCAACCGACCGCCGATCCGCAGAAGGCCGCCGCCACCGCGGCAAAACGCGAGGCCGCGCGCTGGAAACGCATCGAGGACGGCAGCGCCGAATTGCAGCGCTGGATGGCCGACCAGTTTCGCCACGGCCTGGCCCGCTTCGGCGAGGCGCAGCGCAAGGACGGCGCCGCGATGGCGGCGCGGATGGTCGATGCCCAGGCCAGCGGCCTGGCCCAGCGGCTGGGTGAGGCGCTGGATGCCCTCGCCGGCGGCCGCCACGAGGAAGCGATCGAGCGCTTCGGCCTGCTGCAGTTGCTGATCGACGGCGTCGCCCGCCGCGACACGCTGAGCCCGCCCCGACTGGCCGACCTGCGCAGCGCGCTGGGCTGGCCGCACGACAGGGACGAGGTGCTGGCCGGCGGCGAAGCGATCACCGATCACTGGCTGGTGCTGGGCCAGCGGGTACAAAGCGACGACGAGCGGCTCAGCGAGCGACGCATCTGGCTGCGCGGTCGCGACAGCGGTCGTGATGCCTTGTTGCTGGATTACGCCTATCAGGGCCGTGGCTGGGAAGGCGCGTGGAACAACGGCTGCGCCTATCCGGCCACCTTGCGCTTCTATCCGGGCAGCGTGCCGTTGCGGGCGATCGCGGGGGAGCAGGGCAGCGGCGTGGCGCAAGCCTGGCCGACGGTCGACGCGGACGTAGCGATCGATCAGGCCTCGCATGCGCTGGCCGGCAATCCGTGGCTGCCTGCCGTGCCGCTGCTGCTGGCCGAGGCCACGCCGCTGCGGCAGGACGAGCAGTGGCTGCTGCATACCCGAGCCGGCACGTTTCCCCTGCGCACCGACCTGGCCAACGGCTGGTCGCTGCTCGCGTTCAGCGGCGGACATCCGCTGCAGTTGATGGGCGAGTGGGATGGCCGGCGTCTGCACGTGCTCGCTGCGCGCGCGTCGACGGGTGCGACGTGGGCGCTGGAGACGCGCGCATGAACGGCTGGTTGAAGGCCGCCCTGGTCGGCATCGAAGCCAGTGCGCCGATGCCTGCCGACGGCGAGATCGGCGCGTTGATGACGACGGTGGCCGCGCACGGCGATGATCCGACGCAAGGTTACTGCCGCGTCGCCGGCATCCTGGCGGCCTGCCGCCTCGCGGCGCTGAGCCTGCCGCCGCCGGTGGTCCTGCCGACTGCCGCCGCCGCCGATGCACAGGCGCTGGCGGACGATCACCCCGCCTGCGCCGCGCTGGCCTCGGCCTTCGCCGATGGCCCGTTGCGCCTGCAGTACGAGGCCTGCCTCCGGCTGGCGGAGGTCGATGCGCACTTGCCCGCGGCGCTGCTGCCGTCAGCGTTGCAGGCTGGCCAGCGGCAGCAAGTTCTGCGTGCGGCGCTGTTGCCACGGCTCGGCGCGCGCGGTCAGTGGCTGGCCGCGTTCAATCCGGATTGGCGCTATGCCGCGTCGTCGATCGATATCGCACCGGCCGCGAACGACGAGGAACAACGGTGGCAGCAAGGCAGCATCGAGCAGCGATCGCAGTACTTCCGCGCCCTGCGCAGCCGTGATCCGGCGGCGGCGAACGCCTTGCTGCAGGCGCAACTGGGCGAGCTGGCGGCGAAGGAGCGCGCGGCGCTGGTCGAGCTGCTGGCGATCGGCCTGCAGGCGGACGATGCCGCCCTGCTCGAAAGCCTGCTGAAGGATCGCAGCCGCGAGGTGCGCTACCTCGCCGCCCGCCTGCTGGCCCTGCTGCCCGATGCGGCCCACGCGCGACGCCTGTGCGCATGGACGGCTGAACTGGTGACATCCCGACGCGGCATGCTTGGTCGCAGCTGGCAGTGCGAAGCGCCTGCGACGGCCGACCCGGACTGGGCCGGCGCCGCGATCGAGTCCAGCCGGCCGCAGCACGAGACGCTGGGCGAACGTGGCTGGTGGCTGTACCAGCTGGTGCGGCAGGTGCCGCTGGCGTGGTGGTGCGAACACACCGGGATGCGCGCGGCGGAACTGCTGGCCTGGGCCGGCAAGTCGGACTGGGCCGAGGCGCTGCAGCGTGGCTGGCGCGAGCGCGTCGGCGCGGCGGACCCCGAATGGATCGAGGCGATGCTGGCCTCGAACGCGCCGATCTTCCGCCACGGCATGTCCGACCTGCTGGCGCTGCTGCCGATGGCGCAACGCGAGCGGCACTGGCCGCGGAATCTCGCCGAATTGCAGCAAGCCGGCCTGCTCGGCCCGATCATCGGCGCGTGCGCCCCTGGCGAAACACTGTCCGCCGGTTATTCCGCCGCGCTGCTGCCCAGCCTGCACGCCTTGCTGGAAGGCGATGCATTGCGCCAGGACTACGGCTTGCGCGCCGTGCTGCTCGAGCTGGCCACCCTGCTGCATCCCGACAGCCTGCCGGCGCTGCGCCTGCCGCCGCGTCGCGGCGACGAGACCCCGGCGCTGGCCGAATGCCTGACCGACTTCCAGCGCATCGTCGCGGTGCGCCGCGCGCTGCACGATTCCCTTGCCCGATCCACGCGTTCCACGGAGCTTCGATGAGCACTGCCGTCCTGCGTCAACATGCCGAGGTCCAATTCGCTGAAGAACTCGATCAGCTGAGGAAGGTCGACACGCGACAGCGTCCCGGCAACTGGCTGATGTCGCCGTGGGCGGTGGTCACCTACCTGGTCGGCGGCCGCCTCGACAACGGCTTCGAGGTCAGCGCGAAGTACATCGGCAGCCGGCGCCTGATGGAGATCGCCGTGGCCACCCTGGCCACCGATCGCGCGCTGTTGTTGTTCGGCGTGCCCGGCACGGCCAAGTCGTGGGTGTCCGAGCACCTTGCCGCTGCGATCAGCGGCGACTCCACCCTGCTGGTGCAGGGCACTGCCGGCACCAGCGAGGAGCAGATCCGCTACGGCTGGAACTACGCGCAACTGCTGGCGAACGGCCCCAGCGAAGCGGCGCTGGTGCCCAGCCCGCTGATGCAGGCGATGAAGCTGGGCAAGATCGCGCGCATCGAGGAACTCACCCGCATCCCGGCCGACGTGCAGGACGCGCTGATCACCGTGCTGTCCGAGAAGACCTTGCCGATTCCCGAGCTGGCCTCGGAAGTGCAGGCCACCCGCGGCTTCAGCGTGATCGCCACCGCGAACAACCGCGACAAGGGCGTCAACGAACTGTCCAGCGCGCTGAAGCGCCGTTTCAACACGGTGATCCTGCCGGTGCCGGCCAGCGAGGAAGAAGAGGTGTCGATCGTGGTCAAGCGCGTGGCCGAACTCGGCCAGGCGCTGCAGCTGCCGGCCGAGCCACCGGCGCTGAAGGAGGTGACGCGGATCGTGCGGATCTTCCGCGAACTGCGCAACGGCCAGACCGAGGACGGCAAGGCCAAGCTGAAATCGCCCAGCGCCACGCTGTCCACCGCCGAGGCGATCTCGGTGATCAACAACGGCATGGCGCTGGCCGGTCACTTCGGCGACGGCGTATTGCGCCCGGCCGACATGGCCGCCGGCATGATCGGCGCGGTGGTGAAGGACCCGGTGCAGGACCAGGTGGTGTGGACCGAATACCTGGAAACCGTGGTGAAGGAACGCAGCGAATGGAAGGACCTGTACCGCGCCTTCCGCGAGCAGGCGTGAGCTCGCGATGACCGACGCGGTCACCCTGTTCGGCATCCGCCACCACGGCCCGGGCTGCGCGCGCAGCCTGCGCCGTGCGCTGGAAACGTTGCAGCCGGACTGCGTGCTGATCGAAGGCCCGGCCGGCAGCGAGCCGTTGCTGGCGCACCTGGCCGATGCCGAGATGCAGCCGCCGGTGGCGCTGCTCTCGCACGCCGTCGACGATCCGCAGCTGGCGGTGTTCCATCCCTACGCCGAATTCTCACCCGAGTGGCAGGCGCTGCAATGGGCGGCGCAGGCCGCGGTACCGGTGCAGTTCATCGACGTGCCGGCGGGGATCAGCCTGGCCTGGCAGCAGCAGGCGCGCCGCGTGGAGGAAGCGGCCGCGGACGTCGACGAAGCGGCGCCCGACGAGGAGCCGGCCGTCGACGAAGTCAGCGCAGGCTTGCCGCACGATCCGCTCGACTGGCTGGCCCACGCCGCCGGCTACGACGACGGTGAGAGCTGGTGGAACCACATGGTCGAGGAACGCGGCGACGGCGAAGGGCTGTTCGAGGCGATCGCCGCCGCGATGACCGAACTGCGCACGCACGCGCCGCAACGCCCGCGCGGCGACGAGGTGCAGGAAGCGATCCGCGAGGCGCACATGCGCAGCCTGCTGCGCGACGCGCGCAAGGCCGGCCACGCGCGCATCGCGGTGGTCTGCGGCGCGTGGCATGTGCCGGCGCTCGCCGCCAGCGTCACCGCGGCGGCCGACAAGGCCGTGCTCAAGGGCGTCGACAAGCTCAAGGCGCAGACCACCTGGGTGCCGTGGACGTATCGCCACCTGGCTCGCCGCAGCGGCTACGCCGCCGGCATCGCCGCGCCGGGCTGGTACGACCACCTGTGGCGCCAGCCTGCCGCCGGCAGCCGCGCGATCGGCTGGTTCGCGCGGGTGGCGCGGCTGCTGCGCGAACACGAGTTGGATTGCTCCAGCGCCCACCTGATCGAGGCCAGCCGGCTGGCCGATACCCTGGCCGCACTGCGCGAGCGTCCTGCGCCCGGGCTGGACGAACTCAACGAAGCTACCCGCAGCGTGATCTGTATGGGCGACGACGCGCCGATGCGGCTGATCGCCGAACGGCTGATGTTCGGCGATGCGCTCGGCAGCGTGCCGTCCGCGGTGCCTACCGTGCCCTTGCAGCGCGACCTGGAAGCCCAGCAGAAGCGCCTGCGCCTGAAGCCCGAGGCGCTGAGCCGCACGCTCGATCTGGACCTGCGCAACGACAACGACCGCCAGCGCAGCCAGCTGCTGCACCGGCTGGCCCTGCTCGGCATCGAGTGGGGCCGGCTCGGCGCGGTCGGCCGTTCCAGTCGCGGCACCTTCCACGAGGTGTGGCAGCTGGCGTGGGAGCCGTCGTTCGCGGTCGAGCTGATCGTGGCCAGTCGCTACGGCCACACCCTGGCGCTGGCCGCCACGGCGCGCGCGCTGGAGCAGGCGCGCGCGGCGAACCAGCTGTCCGAGCTGGCATCGCTGATCGATCGCGTGCTGCTGGCGAACCTGCCCGACGCGGTCGAGCAGGTCGCCGCCGAACTGCAGGCGCGCGCCGCCACCGATGCCGATCCGCTGGCCCTGCTCGGCGCCCTGCCCGCGCTGGCCAACGTGTATCGCTACGGCAATGTGCGCCAGACCGACGTGGCCCAGGTCGCGCAGCTGTTCGACAGCATGCTGCTGCGCGCCAGCCTCGGCTTGCCGCTGGCGCTGGCGGATCTGGACGACGAGCCGGCGGCGCAGGCGCGCGAGCAGATCCCCGCCGCCGATCGCGCCGTCGAGCTGCGCCAGGGCGAATCGCAGCAGCAAGCCTGGCAACGTGCCCTGCACATCGTCGCCCACGCGGACAGCGGCACGCCGCTGCTGCGCGGCTTGTGCTGCCGCCTGCTGCTGGATGCCGCGGTGCTGCCGCTGGACGAAGTGCGCCGGCAGTTGTCGCAACAGCTGTCGCCCGGTGCCGAACCCTTGCCCGCCGCGCAATGGCTGGACGGTTTCCTCAACCGCAACGCCACCGTGCTGCTGCACAGCGACGCGTTGTGGGCCCTTATCGACGAATGGATCGCCGGCCTCGGCGAGGAGCATTTCGTGCGCGTGCTGCCGCTGGTGCGGCGCAGCTTCGCCGCGTTCGCGGCCGCCGACCGGCGCGACCTGGGCCTGCGCGTGCAGCGGCCGGCTGGCACCTCGCGTGCCGCCGTCACCGAACTGGTGTGGGACGAAAACCGCGCGCGTCGCGCCTTGCCGATGCTGCGCGAATTGCTGGGAGTGGCCGATGGCTGAGCACGACGACAACTTGCCTTCCACCAGCCGCGCCGAACGCTGGCGGCTGGTGCTGGGCAGCGACGCCGCCGACAGCTGCGGCACGCTCGACGGTGCGCTGGGCCAGATGGATGCGGCGCTGGCCGCGCTGTACGAACCCGACGGCAAGCACGGCCTGCAGCGACGCGGCGGTCGCGGCGGCTCCGCGCCGAACGTGGCGCGCTGGCTCGGCGACATCCGCAAATACTTTCCCGCCTCGGTGGTGCAGGTGATGCAACGCGATGCGCTGGAGCGGCTGGACATGCGCCAGATGCTGCTGGAAAAGGAGATGCTCGAAAGCATCCAGCCCGACGTGCACATGGTGGCCAACCTGATCTCGCTGTCGCAGGTGATCCCGGCCGGCACCAGGGAAACCGCGCGACTGGTGGTGCGCCAGGTGGTCGACGCGCTGCTGCGCAAGCTGGAGGAGCCGATGCGCTCGGCAGTCAGCGGCGCGCTGGACCGCGCCCGCCGCAACCGCCGCCCGCGGCACGCCGAGATCGACTGGCACCGCACCATCCGCGCCAACCTGCGGCACTGGCAGCCCAGCCATCGCACGATCATCCCGCAGACCCTGGTCGGTTTCGGCCGCAAGGCGCGCAAGCCGCAGCGCGAGGTGATCCTGTGCATCGACCAGAGCGGCTCGATGGCCGCCTCGGTGGTGTACTCCAGCATCTTCGGCGCCGTGCTTGCCTCGCTGCCGGCGGTGTCGACGCGGCTGGTGGTGTTCGACACCAGCGTGGTCGACATGAGCGAGCAGCTCGACGATCCGGTCGACCTGCTGTTCGGCGTGCAGCTCGGCGGCGGCACCGACATCCACCGCGCGGTGAGCTACAGCCAGTCGCTGATCCGCGAACCGCACAACGCGATCCTGGTGCTGATCTCCGACCTCTACGAAGGCGGCGTGGAAGAACGCCTGCTGGCCCGCGCCCGCGAATTGGTCGACGCCGGCGTGCAGTTCATCACCCTGCTCGCGCTGAGCGACGAAGGCCGCCCGTCGTACGACAAGGCCCTCGCCGCCAAACTCGCCGCGCTCGGCGTGCCCTCCTTCGCCTGCACCCCCGACGCCTTCCCCGGCCTGATGGCCGCCGCGATCCGCCGCGACGACATCGGCCAGTGGGCCGCGACCCAGGGACTGGTGTCCACGCGTGGGCAGGATTGAGCCGGAGCGTTTCGCTCAGCTCGCCGCGAGCACGCGCAGCGCCGTGGCGACACGCTGTTGCGGACTGCCTTCCAGCAGGGTGAACGGCACGCCGCGCGTAGCCAGTTGCCTCAGGTATTCGTCGTGCTGTTGCCGCCGGAACGCGTCATCCCGCCGCGTGCCGTCCTGCACGAAGGCGAAGTCGGGGGCGCACAGGAAGACGTGGTCGTAGTGGCGGGTGGCGAGACGTTCGAGTTCGGGGTCGGCGCGGCCGAACAGCTCACGGCAGTACAGCAGGGTGGTGAGCGGGCTGGTGTCGCAGAACAGCCAGCGGTGGGCGTGGGCGGCGAGCTCGCGTTCGTGGTCGAGCTGGGTGCGGGCGATCTGCAGCAGATCGTCATAGACGAGTGCGCCACCCTGCTCCACCCAGCGCTGGCGGCCGTATTCGGGAACCCAGGCGGTGCCGAGGCGTTCGGCGAGGGCTTGCGCCAGCGCGGTCTTGCCGCTGGATTCGCCGCCGAGCAGGCAGGCTCGCTGCACGAAGTCGGCGTAGACCGTGGGCGACAGGTGTTCGCGGTGCGCGTGCGGATCGCGGCGGAGCACGCTGCCGGAGATCGGGATGGCGTGGCGTTCGCGATCCACGCAGACGTGTCGGACCTCGGCGTGTCGCGGATCGCGTCGCTGGCGGAAATACGCGGTCAGCGCGGCGGCGAAGCCGTCGCCGTAATCCTCGCTGGTGAACACGGCATCGACGCTGCAGTCGAACACGCGATCGCACAGCCAGCCGACGAAGTCGCGGTGCGTGGCGTCCGCGTCGTCGTTGTGCGGCAGCGTGGCGGGGCCGCGCCCGTGGTGCGCGGCGGCGAGTGCGGCGAAGCGTTCGACGTCGAGCACCAGCCGCCGCGTTTGCGGGAAGCGTTCGGCCAGCCAGCGCTCGCGCGCGTCGGCGTCGCAGCGCTCGAACGCGGGTTGGGTGTAGCTGATCAGCAGCACCTCGTCGCATTGCGCCAGCGCGGCGTCGATCACCAGCTCGTGGCCGCGATGCAGCGGGCAGAACTTGCCGACCACGAGGCCGCGATGATGCCGCTCGCTCACGCCGCAGCCGCCGGTTCGGCCCCGCGCAGGTGCAGCCAGTGCCGCCACGACACCACCGCGTTGATCCAGTACACCGCGTACAGCACCGAGGTGAGATACAGGCCGCGGCTGGCGTACAGCGGCACCGCGATGGAGTTGACCAGCAGCCAGAACGGCCAGCTCTGCACGTGGCGGCGCATCATCAGCAGCTGCGCCACGATGCTGAAGGCCAGCACGGTGGAGTCGAGGAACGGCGCATAGGCGTCGGTGAAGCGATGCAGCAGCATGCCGTAGCCGAGCGCACCCAGCGTGCCGTAGACGAGCTGCCACAACAGCCGGCGCATCGGCAAATCCGTGACCGGCAGCGCCTCGCCATGGCTGCCATGCAGCCACTGCCACCAGCCCACCACGCTGGTGACCACGAAGAACGCCTGCAGCACCGTATCGGCGTATAGACGGCTTTCCAGGAACACGAAGGCGAACAGGCTGCAGCCGACAATGCCGGTCCACCAGGTATGCACGCTGTTGCGCCCGGCCAGCAGGATCGAGGCGCCGGTGATCAGGTTGGCGGCGATTTCCAGCAGGTTCATCGGGCGTCGTCCAGGTCGGAGCTGTACTGCATGATCTTGTCGTCTTCCTCGATGGCGTGGAGGCTCAGCGGCAGTTCGCCGAGCAGGACACGCAGCGCCAGCCGGGCGTCGTCGTCGCAGCTTGATTGCGCAGGCAGCCGCAAGGCCAGTGCGCCGTCCGCTTGCTGGTGCAGGCCGTAATGGGCCAGCGGCAGATGGCCCAGCGCGTGGCTGACGTCGATATTGTTGAGCCAGCGGCCGTCGGCGTGGCGAAAGCGCACCGGTGCGCGACCGGCCAGTTCGCACAGCACCGGGTCGGCGGCGGTGTGCGCTAGTGCGGCGTGGTCGCCGGTGCGATAGCGCAGCAGCGGCAGGCAGAAGTTGAAGCCGCCGCTGACGGTGACCTCGCCGCGCTGGCCTTCGGCTACCGGTCGCCCGGCGGGATCGAGAATCTCCACGTACAGCCGGTCCTGCAGCAGCACGTGGCCGCCGGCCGCGGCATCGAACACGGCGATCGGGCCGACCTCGTTCATCGAATAGATGTCCAGCACCGGGCAGGCGAAGCGCTGTTCCAGTTCGGCGCGCAGGCCGGCGGTCAGCGTCATCGAGACGTTCAGCAACGCGCGCGGCCGCATCCGGGTCGGCAGGCGCAGCAGCTCGGCGAAGGAGATCGGATCGCCGGCCACGATTTCCGGCGCCATCGCGTCGAGATAGCGGGCGCGGTCGGCGGGATCGCGCCAGTCGTCGGGATGCAGGTTGATCTTGGCCAGCCCCGATTCGTCCATCGTCGGCGTCACCGAGGCATAGGTGAAGCACTTGCGCTGGTGGCCGAGCAGGATCACGCCGACCTGGTCGCGGCCGTGCCGCGGCACGATGCCGAAGCGGCGCAGCGCGCGCTTGTGGAAGGCCAGGTAGCGCCCGGCCACTTGCGGATGCGAGGGGACCAGCAGCGGGTGGCCGGTGGTGCCGGTGGTGCGGAAATTGATCAGCCGGTCCAGCGGCAGCGGATCGGGCACGAAGCGGGTGATGTCGGCCGACAGCTCGGCGCGCGAAATCGTCGGCAGCTGCCGGAAGTCGCGCGGCGGCGAACCCAGCGCGCGGTAGTACGGCACCTCGTCAAACACGCGCTGCACGAAGGCGTCGAGCCATGCCGGCGTTCCCGTCGCTGGCCAGCCGGGCGAGGCCGCCAGCGTATGTTGTTCGAATTCACCCAGCGCCGCCACGTCGTCGTGGGTCAGGCGATTGCCGCTGCAGTTGCGGAAGATCGGCGCGCTCGGGTGCTCGCGCAGCCGTTGCAGCATGCGCCGGCCGGCGTCGGTGAGCGTGGGGTAGCGGTCGTGGTCGCTGGCCTCGGTCACTCGCGCGTCCACTTGTCGGCGGACTCCTCGGCGGCCTTCTTCGCCAGCGCCTCGCGAATCGCGCGGGCGCGCTCTTCGGCGGCGCGACTGGCGGCGAGCAGGCGTTGGCGTTCGGTGCCGCTGATGCGCGACAGCCGGTCGCTGGCCTGGGCTTCGGTCTCGCCGGCCGGGCGATAGCCGAGGTGGGCCAGCAGCACGCGGGCGAGTTCTTCGCGACGGTCCGGGTCCTGCACGAAGCGCGGTGCGGGCGTGGCGGCAGCCAGTTCGGCGAGGTCGCCGTCCAGCCGCGCCAGCAAGGCCTCGCCGCTGCAGCCGGCGCCCAGGAACCAGTCGTCGGCGAGCAGCCAGCAGCCGATCTGCACCAGGGCGAGGCGGTTGCGATCGGCACGGGCGTCGTTCGACGCAAAGCGCTGCAGCACGTCGCGCCCGGCCCGGGCGCCGTGCATGCGCAGCAGGTCGTGTACCAGTGCCGGCACGGCCACGCTGCCGCCTTCGCCGATGCGCGGCTCGTCGAGGAAGTCCGGCGGCGTTTCCGCCAGCCGGCGGGTCAGGGTTTCCAGCAGCGGGCCTTCACGTTGCACGCTCATACCTCGAACTTGGCGAATACATGGTTGGCGCGGCAGTCGGCGCAGGCTGGGGCAGCGTGTTGCCTGCGCGCGGCGCGCCAGTGCGACGACAGCGCCTGCAGGTCGTCGATCGTGCGCAGCTCGTCCACGTGCAGGCCGTAGTCGTCGACGCTGAAACTGCACGGGGCGATGCGGCCGCGCTCGTCGATGAAAAGAAAATCCTCGCCCGGCGCGCAGTCGCCGACAGCCACGGCGCGGTCGTGCGCGTTGGCTTCGATGCGCTGCAGATAATGCGCGCTGCCGGCCAGCCGCGTGCCGTGACGAAGCAGCCGTTGGCGCAAGCCCGGCAGCAGTTCGCCCAGCTCGGCCACATCCTGCGGGCGCAACCGGTGGGCCGGGAAGAACTCGGGGCGGTCGCGGCCGCCCAGCGGATTGAAGCTGATCTCGTCCACGCCCCAGCCGGCCAGCGTCTCGCACAGCTCGGCGAACGACGCCACGTTCTGCCGCATCAGCACGGTGTTCACGCGCAGCTTCAGCGGCGCGCCGCCGTCGTGGCGTTCGGCGACCAGGGCGAGGATGCTTTCGCGCAGGCGCTGCCAGCCACCGGGCCAGCCGCGCATGGCGTCATGGAAATCGGCCGGGCCGTCGATGCTGACGGTGAGCTCGGCGAAGTGTTGCAGCAACCGCCGGCGCACTGCGGCCTGCTGCAGCGTGCTGCCGTTGGTGGTGGCGCTGATCGCCAGCCCTGCTTCGTCGTGCAGCATCCGCGACAGCTGCCACAGCGGCGGCCACAGCAGCGGCTCGCCGCCGAGCCAGCTCCACAGCACGCGCTGGCCGGTGGCCTGCCGGTATTCGCCGAACAAGCGGCCGAGGCGCTCGACCGTGGCCGCATCGATCTCGTGGCGCGGGCCGGGGCGGCGACGGTCGTAGGCGCAGAAGCTGCAGCCGAGGTTGCACCGCTCGCTGACCCGCCACAGCACGATCATCGCGGCGCCTCCCCGGCGTAATGCTTGCGGGCGAAGGCGCGGGCGAACGCGACCAGCTGCTCCATCGCGGTCACCGCGTGGATGTCCCAGCCCTGTTCGTCGCGGGCGCGGATCAGGTCGGCGGCCCAGTGGCCATACTTCGCGTCGGTCCAGCGCGGCGGCAGGTTCAGCGCCATGGTGCCGCCGGCACCGCCGCGGGCGAGTGCGTCGGCGGCGACCTGCCAGCCGCTGTTGCCGCGCTCGTCCGGTTCGAACATCGTGGTGATGCCGTCGTCGGAGATCTGCAGGATGTGCACCGGCCGCGCGTGCTTGCCGCGGCTGGCGTAGGTGTCGCGCAGGCGATGGATCGGGAAGCAGGTGGCGCCGCCGTAGAAGCCGGTGAGCACCCGCAGGATCGCGTCCTCGTCGCGGACGAAGCCGTCGGTGGCGGTGACCTCGTGCTTGCCGCTCCACAGCGTGGCCTGCACGCGTGAGCCGGCGCGCAGCGCGGACAGCGCGATGATGCTGCCGGCCAGGGTGAGAAACGAGGTGCGCTGCTGCGGGTTCGGCATCGAGCCGGAGCTGTCCACGTAGATGTCCAGGTCCACCGGCACGCGCTCGCGCTCGCGCGCCGGTGCGTTGCCGTAGACGCGGCGCACGGTGGTGAGGCCGGGGATCACCTGTGGCGATTGCAGGGTGCTTTGCAGCCAGTCGATCTCGTCCAGCGGATCGCCGATCTGCCACGGCTCCAGCCCTTCCAGCTGCGGTTCGGGCGAGGCGGGCGACAACCGCACCGGGAACGGCACCAGGTCGGCCAGCGCGCGCTCGCGGTAGTAGCGCACCGCGATCTGGTGATCGGTCAGGGTGATGCCGGCGGCGCGCAGCAGTTCGCCGTATTCGAACGGCTCGCGCGCCTGGCCTTTCGACTGCTGCGTGTTCGGCAATGGTGCCGCGGGCGGCGCGGCGTCGCCGGTGATGCCGGGGTCGCGGCCGGGGTGGATCGCGCCGTCGATTTCGTCCGCCTCCACATCGAGCACGCCGCTGGCATCGCAGTCGGCGGCAGCCTGGGCGGTGTCGTGCAGGAAGCCGATCGCGCCGTGGCGCTGGTCGCTTTCGACCAGGTACGGCAGCAGCAAGGTGGCGAAGCGGCCGGCGCCCTCCAGCCAGTCGCCGGCGTAGACGCGCACCAGCCGGGCGCCCAGCCAGGCATCGCCGCAGGTGGCGTCGTCATCGGCACCGCCGAGGCTGCCGCGATCGAGCTGCCACAGGTTTTCGTAGATGCCCATGTACAGCGCCCACAGCGGATCGTGCGTGGGCGTGGCGGCGGCCAGCTTGCGGTAGATGTCGGCCATGCGCAGGCCGGCCTGACGTTGCAGGCGGTCGTTGATGAACAGGTCGGTGTAGAGGTTGGCGACCATCGGCGCGTGTCGTTCCAGCGTGGGCAGCGCGCGACGGATGCGCGCCAGCAGGCGGAACTGGTCGGTGGCCGTGGCCGGCGCCAGCACGTGGTGGCCGATCTCGTGGGCGAGGATCTCCAGCGCGTAGTCGTCCAGCGCCAGCGCGCGTACCTGCTGCAGGTCCACCACTACGCGCTGGTCGGCCAGCCGGATCATCGCGAAGCTGCCGCTCAGGCCTTCGCCGGCGGCGTCGACGCGGCTCTCGCACAAGCGCGGGTCGCGCAGGCGGGTGTACTTGCTCCAGGTGGCCAGCGCGACGGGCCAGCCGGCGCGCCAGCGTTCGAGCAGGTTGGTGGCGGCCGCCGGTGTGTTCACGCGCTACTCGCCGGGTGGACATCGCGTAGGGCGGGCAGTGCCCGCCGGCTTGTCCGTGCGTCGCGGCAAAGAGCGGCGGGCAGTGCCCGCCCTACGAAGGCCGTGTGCGTGATTTTCGGTTTCATGGGCGCGGGAACAGCGCGATCGCGTGGGTGTACGGCGAGCTCAGCGCCAGCGTGTGCACGTCGGCCACCGCGAGCAGCGAGTCGCGCGGCCAGCCCAGCGCGGCGACGTGTTGTGGCGGCGCGGTCACCTGGCTTGTCGATGCCGCCTCGAATTCCGCCGCGCTGGCCGGCAGCAGCACGGCGCCGTGGCGGTCGGCGAGCAGCAGCCGGTGGCGATCCGCGCTGCGCACCATGAAGCCTTCGTCGGCGGCGCGCAGTTCCGGCGGTTGCGCGAAGTGGCCGCCGAAGCCGCTGAAGGCGCCGATCTGCACACCGCTGTCCGGCAGGTTTTGCGCGCCGTGCCAGGGATCGGCCAGCAGCGCGTCGCGCAGCGCGGGCCAGTCGCCGGCCGGGTCGGCGTCCAGCGCGGCCAGCGCCAGTGCGGGCGGCAGGATGTTCGCGGCGGTCAGCGCACCGCGTCGGTAGTGCGCCATGCCGGCACGCCAGGCCAGCAGCTGGCCGAGCGCGCGCAGTTGCGTCAGCTCGGCCACCTCGCCGGCCAGCGCGGTCATCCATTGCAGCCAGTCGGCCACGCGCACCTGCGGCCACTCTCCCAGCTGGATGACCGCATTGCCCAGCGCGCCGAGCACCGCCTGCGGTTGCGCGGCGAGCAGGCCGGCGTGGCGCGGCGCCAGTTCCAGCCACACCCGATCGACCCACGGCTGGCGCGCGCCGGGGCCGGCCAGGCCTTGCGCCACCAGATCGAGCGCCATGTCGTAGCCGGCGATCGCCACCGCATGGACTCGTTCGGGCGCGACCGCATCGACGGCCTGCACCACGCGATCGAGCGCGCTGCCGACGAAGCCGGCGAAGGCGGCGTCGTCGAACCCGGGATGGCGGTGGCGAACTTCAGCCGCGCGCGCATTGAAGCGGCTGCGGCCGGCCGCGAGTACACGGGCCAGCGGTGCACTGACGGCCATCAGGAAGCCCGCAGCCAGTTCAGGTAGTTGGTGTAGCGCTGGTGCAGGTACTTCAGTTTCAGCAGGTCGTCGTACAACGGGCCGTAGAGCTTGCGGCCGGCGGCGCGCTGTTCCACCAGGTGCTCGATCTTCGACAACCGCGCCCGCGTCTCGCGCTCGCCCAGTCCATCCAGGCCCTTGGCAAATTCGGCGGACAGCTCGCCGACCGGGTCGTTGCGGTCCAGGTCCAGCCGGTCGTATTCGGCGTTGGAGAGGTCGAACAGGTGGCGCAGCCAGCTCAGCCGGTCGCTGCGGAAGGCGGCGTGCTCGGGCAGCGCGAAGAACGGCGCGTCGAGGTCGGGCTGCAGCTTGTCGTGCAGCACGAACGGCAGCACCTGGCGCAGATCCTCCAGCTCGATCGCCGGGTTGCCGCGGAACCACGCCATCGCCTTGGCGTACACCAGCAAGGTCATCAGGTTGCGCACCGACAGGCCGTTGCGGGTCTGGCAGCCGAGGTCCTTGAGCCGGTCGCGACCGTTGTCGGCGGCGGTGAGCTGGTGCCATTCCGCGCCGGACAGCCGCGCGGTGTCCTTGGTCATGTACTCGAACTGGCTGCCCGCGGTTTCCATCAGCTCGAACTGGCTGCTGAAGAACTCCAGTCGCCGGCGCAGTTCTTCCGGCACCGTCACCGCCAGGACCTGCTTGCCGGCCGCGTCGATGTCGGCGGCGCTGAAGACGATCTCCGGCGGCACCATCTCCTCCGGCCGCACGCCGGATTCGATGCGCAGCAGCAGCTCGTCGAGGAAGCGCGGGTTGAACGACAGCGCCTGCACGATCACGTCGATGCGATCGCGCAGCGCCTCGATCACCTGGTAGGTGCCGCCGCCCTGGTCGTCGTTGGCGGTGAGGTACCAGGCCGATTCCGGGCACTCGTAGACGTGGTTGAGCATCTCCGCGTAGTTGTCGCCCATCACCGTGAGCAGGGCGCTCTGGGTGCGGGTGGGGATGCGGTTGTATTCGTCGATGATCTTCACCCGCATGCCCAGCCAGCTGCGCCAGGCGATGCGGATGTCCTCCATGCTCTGCGCGCCGGCCAGGTCGGCCGGCAGCGGATTGCCGAGCAGGTCGGCCAGGGTCATCTGCGGGTGGCCGTGCTGCATCGCGCGGCGCACGTCCTTGACCGAATAGCCGGCCAGCACGCCCATCAGGATCGCGCTGGCGGTCTTGCCGCGGCCGGGGCCGCCCACGAACAGGCATTTGCGGCGGGTGGCGAAGGTCAGCAGCGGCAGCAGGATGAAGCTGGAGTAGCTCTGCGCCGAGGGCAGGTTCAGCGTGCGCTTGCTGTCGCCGATGGTGAACGCCGCGGCGGCGCCGTCGTTGTACTCGATGTCGTAGTGCGGACTGATCACCGCGTTGTTGACGATCCAGAAGTAGGCTTGGCGCAGCTTTTCGTCGAGCGGGAGCGCCGTGGCGGCGGTCTCCTCGCCAGCATCCAGCGGTCCCTCGTACAGGCTGGCGACATCGAACTCGCGTGTCGTGGCCGGCACGGCACGCGGATTGGTGGGCGCCTTGGAGACGCGCTGGAAGAGCTTGAAGCCGGACATGCGGACCCCTGTGTCATGCCACGGCGGCAACGTTGCCGTCCTTGGCCTCGGCGCGAATTCTGGCGCATGCGGCGGGTTCTGGCCAACGACGCAGGGCGCGGAAGCGCGTCGGTGTCGCAGCGCGCCGACGGGTCGGCGCGTGGTTCAGCCCGGCAGTGTGTCCAGCTCCTGCAGCCGCGGCATGCCGCCCTGCGCGCCCAGCTTGGTCACCGACAGCGCGGCGGCGGCGCAGGCCTTGCGCACGGCGGCGGGCAGGCCTTCTTTCAGGAACACCGCCAATGCCGCGTTGAAGGTGTCGCCCGCGCCGGTGCTGTCGACCACGTCGACCTTGAAGCCGGCTTGGTGCAGCGGTTCGCCCTGCTCGCGATACCACGCGCCTTCGCCGCCGCGGGTGAGCACGACCGGGCATGGGGCGCGTTGCATCAGCGCCTTGAAGTCTTCGCCGGGATCGGCGCCGAGCAGGATCGCCAGCTCGTGCTGGTTCGGGGTGACGTAGCGGGCCAGCTTCAGCCAGTCGACGGGCAGCTGTTGCGCGGGCGCGGGGTTGAGGATCACCGGCACGCCGAGACGGTGACCCAGGCGCACGGTGGTCTCGACGGTTTCCAGCGGGATCTCCATCTGCACCAGCACCGCGTCGGCGCGTTCGATCAGTGAGCGCGCCGCTTCGACCTGGGCGGGGGTGACGTGCGCATTGGCGGCGGGGACCACGATGATCTGGTTTTCCCCGTCGGCGACAGTGATCGAGGCGGTGCCGCTGGCGTAGTCGGCGAGGCGCGCCACATGGGCCAGGTCGATGTGTTCGGCGGCGAGTCCGGCGTGTAACTGGTCGCCGAAGGTGTCGCAGCCCAGTGCACCGACCAGTGCCACCTCGGCGCCCAGTCGCGCGGCGGCTACCGCCTGGTTGGCGCCCTTGCCGCCGGGCACGGTGAGGAAGCGTTCGCCAAGGATGGTCTCGCCCGGGCCGACGAAGCGCGGCGCCTGGGTGACCAGATCCATGTTGATGCTGCCGACGACGACGATGCGTGTCATGCCTCTAGCCCCTTGCGCAGGTTTCACGGTGGAGGGGAGAGCTTAGCTGCTGCGGGCGGTGGGGCGGGCTTGGGCGGGGGCGAAGAGCGACCCACCCCCGGCCCTCCTCTGCAAGCAGGAGAGGGAGAAGAGCTGAATGTCAGGGGGACGGAACGCGGCCGATGCCGGTGTCGCCGCCGGGCAGCAGGTCGGGGGCGGGGCCGGCCACGGCCAGCAGGGATTGCGCGTAGGCATCCTCGATGCTGACGGTGGAGACTTCGTCCCAGCTGAAGAACGAGGGCTCACGCATCCATTCCGCGTCGGGGCTCAGTTCCTGCATGTTGAAGCCGTCTTCCTCGACGTCGATCAGGCGGCCGATGTAGCAGACTTCCGACTCGTCCTCGCTGTCCACGTGCACGCCGATCACCGGCGCCTGGGCGCCGGCGGCCTGGATCACTTCGCGGATGTTGTCCAGCGGGAAGCCGCGCGGCGGGCGCGGCTGGATGTGTTTCAGGGCCAGTGCCTTGGCGAAGAACACGTGGTGCTTGTCCGGCGCCTCCAGTTCGGAGATGTCGCGGTGACGCATCACGTACATGCCGTCGTAGGTGATGCCGTCGCCGACCACCCACAGCAGGAAGAACTCGCGCCCGACGCCACCCACGTAACCGCAGAAGCTGCCGTGCTCCAGCCCTTCGCGCCACAACCGGATCAGGGTCTGGTTCTGCTGCGCCTCGCGCAACTGGGCGCGCTGGCCGGTGCCTTTCAATTCGATAACGTTATTCACGGCGTCCATTTTAGCAGAGCCGCCTGAGCGGCTTGTTTACAGGATGTAGCGGCTGAGGTCTTCGTTCTGGACCAGACTTCCGAGGTTTTTGTCTACATGTTCGGCGTCGATCAGGTATTTTTCGCCGGATTTGTCCGCGGCCTCGAAGGAAATCTTCTCCAGCAGCCGTTCCATCACGGTGTGCAGCCGGCGGGCGCCGATGTTCTCGGTGCGCTCGTTCACCTGGAAGGCCACCTCGGCCAGCCGATCAATGCCGGCATCGGTGAATTCGATGCCCACCCCTTCGGTGCCCAGCAGGGCCACGTACTGCTTGGTCAGCGCGTTGTGCGGTTCGCGCAGGATGCGCTTGAAGTCGTTCACCGAAAGCGCGGACAGCTCGACGCGGATCGGCAACCGGCCCTGCAGCTCGGGGATCAGGTCGGACGGCTTGGCCAGCGAGAACGCGCCGGAGGCGATGAACAGCATGTGGTCGGTCTTGATCGGGCCGTACTTGGTCGACACGGTGGAGCCTTCCACCAGCGGCAGCAGGTCGCGCTGCACGCCCTCGCGGCTGACCCCGGCGTGGCCGTGGTCGCTGCGCTGGGCCACCTTGTCGATCTCGTCGATGAAGACGATGCCGTTCTGCTCGGCGTTTTCCATCGCCTGGGCGCGGATCTCCTCGTCGTTGAGCAGCTTGCCGGCTTCTTCGTCGATCAGCAGCGGCCGCGCCAGCTTGATCGCCAGCTTGCGGCTCTGCGTCTTGGCGCCGCCGATGTTCTGGAACATCTGGCGCAGCTGCGCACCCATCTCCTCCATGCCCGGCGGCGACATGATTTCCACGCCCACGTTCATGGCGAAATCCAGCTCGATCTCGCGCTCGTCCAGCACGCCTTCGCGCAACTGCTTGCGCAGCTTCTGGCGGGTGTCGCTTTCGATGGCGGGCTCGGGCGTGGCGTCGTGGCTCCAGTCGGTGGGCTGGGACTGCCGGCGCGGCAGCAGCGCGTCGAGGATGCGATCCTCGGCGCGGTCCTCGGCCTGCGAGCGCACGCGCTTGACTGCCTGCTCGCGGGTCAGCTTGTAGGCACCGTCGGCCAGGTCACGGATGATCGACTCGACATCCTTGCCCACGTAACCCACCTCGGTGAACTTGGTCGCCTCGACCTTCACGAACGGCGCATTGGCCAGCGTGGCCAGGCGCCGCGCGATCTCGGTCTTGCCCACGCCGGTGGGGCCGATCATCAGGATGTTCTTCGGGGTGATCTCGTTGCGCATCTCGGCCGGCAACTGCATGCGCCGCCAGCGGCTGCGCAGTGCCACCGCCACGGCGCGCTTGGCGTCGTGCTGGCCGATGATGTAGCGGTCGAGTTCGTTGACGATTTCGCGGGGGGTCAGTTCGGACATGGGGCTTCGCCGGGAATGGGGAGTAGGGAATCGGGAATCGGAACGGCTTGGGTTACCGGGCGCGGGTACTCTGACCATGCCCGATGCCCCATACCCGATTCACAGCTCTTCGATCGACACGTTGTGGTTGGTGTAGATGCAGATGTCGCCGGCGATCTTCAGCGCCTTCTCGACGATGCTGCGGGCATCCAGTTCGGTGTTTTCCAGCAGGGCCATCGCCGCGGACTGGGCGAACGGGCCACCCGAGCCGATCGCGATCAGGCCGTGTTCGGGCTCGACCACGTCGCCGTTGCCGGAAATCAGCAGCGAGGTTTCCTTGTCGGCCACCGCCAGCATCGCCTCGAGCTTGCCGAAGCGGCGGTCGGTGCGCCATTCCTTGGCCATCTCCACCGCGGCGCGGGTGAGGTTGTTGTTGTGTTTTTCCAGCTTCTGCTCGAACAGTTCGAACAGGGTGAATGCATCGGCGGTGGCGCCAGCGAAACCGGCCACCACCTCGCCGCTCTTGCCGAGCCGGCGCACCTTGCGCGCATTGCCCTTCATCACCGTGTTGCCAAGGGTGACCTGGCCATCGCTGCCGATCACGACGCGGCCGTCGCGCCGCACGCAGACGATGGTGGTGGCGTGGAACGATTCCATGAGAGCTCCGCAAGAGGATGTCTGAGCGGAAGAGATGGGGCCGCGGGCGGCGGGCTTCAATGCGCGGGCCAGGAGTGAGTGAAGAGGAGGGAGAAGCGAGAGAAAGCCGGGCTCGTGGTCTGCTCTCTCTCATTCCTCACTCCTCTCCACTCACTCCTCTCTTTTCGCCCTTCGCTTCACCCGTGCTCGCGGATGCGCCGCGTCGTAGACCTTCGCCAGATGCTGGAAATCCAGATGGGTGTAGATCTGGGTGGTGGCGATGTCGGCGTGGCCGAGCAGCTCCTGCACGGCGCGCAGGTCGCCGGAGGATTCCAGCATGTGGCTGGCGAAGGTGTGGCGCAGCAGGTGCGGGTGGATGTGCTTCGGGATGCCCTGTTGCAGCGCCAGCTTGTTCATGCGCAGCTGGATCGTGCGGGGGTTGATCGGCGCGCCGCCGCGGCCGCGGAACACCGGACCGTCGGCCGGCATGCCCTGCTCCGCGCCGAGTGCGCGCAGCGCCGTCACGGCGTGACGGCCGACCGGCACGATGCGGGTCTTGCCGCCCTTGCCCAGCACGCGCACCTCGCCGTCGTCGAGGTTGAGGTCGAGCCAGCGCAGGCCGACCAGTTCGGACAGGCGCAGGCCACTGGAATAGAACAGTTCCAGCATCGCGCGGTCGCGCACGGCGAGCTGGCCGCCGCAGTCGGTCTCGACCAGGGCGGTGGCCTCGTCGACGTCGAGCACCTGGGGCAGCTTGCGGCGCACCTTGGGGCCGCGCACGCCCAGCAGCGGATCGTTCGCCAGCTGGCCTTCGCGGGTGAGCTGGCGGAACAGGCTGCGGCAGGACGACAGCAGGCGTTGCAGGCTCTTCGGCGCCAGCCCGTCGCGATGCTCGCCGGCGATGAAGGTGCGCATCCGGTTCGCGTCCAGCGCGTCGAACGAGGCCAGTCGTTGCGCCTGCATGAAGCGCAGCAGCTTGGCCAGGTCGCGCCGGTAGCCGGCGATCGTATGCGGCGAAGCGTGGCGTTCTTCGGCGAGGCGGCCGAGCCAGCGTTCGACCTGTTGTTCGGGCGTCATCGCCGGCTCAGGAGACGTCCCGTGAGCGCGCCAGCGCCGCGGTGATGGTGGCCGAGATCATCTTCAGGAACAGCGTGCCCATGCCTGGCTGGAAGCGGTCCGGGTCGGCGCTGCCGATGGCCAGGATGCCGCAGTCGCCCAGCCGCATCATCGCCACCGAATGGATCTGCGGGGCATCGACGCCGAACAGGCGCACGAGTTTTTCGCTCGCCAGCCGCCCGGACACGGGTTCGTTCTTGTGCAGGAACTCGCTGAACTCAGGCAGTGCGCTGGCGCCTTCGGGAATCTGCTGCATCCAGTCGGTGCGCGGCAGCTGGGGCTCGTCGCCGAACAGCAGCAGGCGCACCTGTTCGGTGTGGAAATCCGCGGACAGCCTGGCGATGACCGTGCGCACGGTGACTTCCATGGTGTTCGCCCGCAGCAGGGCCACGGTCAGCGCATGGACGCGCTCCATCAGCTTTTCGTTCTCGGCGGCGATGGCGACCAGCTCGGCCAGCTGGCGTTCCAGCTCCGCGTTCTTGTCGCGCAGGCTCTGCAGTTGATAGACCGTCAGCGAGGCCACCGCGCCCTCGGGGCGCGGCATGGTCAGCTTGGCCGCCAGCTCGGGATACTCGCTGAGGAACTCCGGATGGCGCTTCAGGTAAGCGGCGACCACCCGGGCCTGGGTGGCGTCGTCGAGCAGGGTTGCGGTCATGCGCGGAGTTCCTCGAACCGTTCCGGGACACGCGCAGGATGCGTGCCGCCTGGCGCGAGTGTGCGATGGACCGGGGCGCGCTTCAACCGCCCCGGTCGCCGTCGACCGCCGGAACCGGCCATTCGCCCTCGAACACGAAGGCGGCCGGGCCGGTCATCCACAACGGATGGCCGGGGCCGGCCCAATCGATCCGCAACTTGCCGCCGGGCAGTTCGACGCTCACCGAGTCGTCCACCTCGCCGCGCTGATGCAGCACCGCCATCGCGGCACAGGCGCCGGTGCCGCAGGCGCGCGTCCAGCCGGCGCCGCGCTCGTGCACGCGCAGGCGCAGCTGCGTGCGGTCCAGCTGCAGGACGAAGCCGGCGTTGGCGCCTTCGGCAAACCGCGGATGGCTGGTCAGCAGCGGACCGAGCTGCTCCAGCGCCGGGTCGGCCAGATCGGCCACGCTCACCACGGCGTGGGGATTGCCCATCGAGACCGCGCCGAACTCGACCTTGCGCTCACCGACGAGGATTTCGTGGTGGTCCGTCCCCGCCTCGGCCACCAGCGGAATGCGCCCGGGTTCGAACCGTGGCTCGCCCATGTCCACGGTCACCTCGTGGGCATCCAGCAGGCGCACCGTCACCGGCCCCGAAGGACTTTCGATCATCACCTGCTCGCCGAGCGCCAGTGCGCCGGCGCGATGCAGCCACGCCGCCACGCAACGCACGCCGTTGCCGCACTGGCCCGACGGCGAACCATCGGCGTTCCAGATGCCGTAGTAGAACGCGCAGGACGGATCGCGCGCGGGCTCGACGCTCAGCAACTGGTCGAAACCGACGCCGACATGGCGATCGCCCAGCGCACGGATCTGTTCCGGGTTCAGCGGAAACGGGTGCTGCCGGCAATCCAGCACGACGAAGTCGTTGCCGATGCCGTGCATCTTGGAGAAGTGCAGCCGCATCAGGTCACGCCGCTCAGCGCGGCTGGCTGGCCGGTGCAACCGCTGCCGGGGCCGGCGCGGTGGAAGCGGCGGCGGGATGGCTCGGCAGCACCAGCGGGCCCTTGTTGCCACAGCCGGCAAGCAAGGCGAGGACGAGGCAGCAGGCCAGCAGCGAAAGGGTACGGAACATGGCGGGATTTCCTGTGGATTCGCGCAGTATAGCGAGGCCGGCCGCCCTGCTTCGCGGGCGCCGGTTATCATGCCGACGCAGGTCGCCGGCCGCGGCGACGAGGATGAACACGATGGACTGGGCCACCCTGCTGCGCTTGCCGACGACCATGCTGATGGTGCTGGCCGCCGTGCTTGCACTGGTCACCCTGGTGCAACTGGTGGCCGTGCGTCAGCGCCTGCAACGCGGTCGTCGACTGGCGGCCAGCTGGCGCGCGCTGCTTTGCCTGACCTGCTTCGCGCTGACCCTGCTGCTGGCCGGCGCCGGCTATGCCTTGCGCGGCTACCGCCTGCTCGGCGAGGAGGCGCCGGTGGTGGAGATCGACGCGCGAATCCTGTCGCCGCAGCGCTGGGACGTCACCCTCAACTGGCCGGACGGCAGCACGCGCCAGGTGCAACTGGCGGGAGACCAGTGGCGCATCGAGGCGGTGGTGCTGAAATGGAAACTGCCGGCCCTGCTGGCCGGCGTGCCGCCGCTGTACCGGCTCGACCGCCTGTCCGGCCGCTATGACGATGCGGCGCAGGAAATGAACGCGCCACGCACGGTGATCGGCTTCGGCGAGAACGGCGGCTTCGATCTACTCGACCTCAAGAAGCAGTACCCGCGCTGGCTGCCCGAAGTGGACACGGTCTACGGCAGCGGCGCGTTCCTGCCGCTGGTCGACCAGGGTCACTACACGGTGAGCCTGATGCGCACGGGCGCGTTGGTGGCGCGGCCGGACGAGGCGACCGAGCGGCGCATCGGGCAGCCGCTGGGCGGCTGAACGAGCTGGCGCTCAGTCCAGCGATTTCTCGTAGCGCCACGCATCCGCGCCGTCCTGGTAGTAGCGCTCGTAGCGGCCGATGCGCCGGAATCCCGCGCGTTCGTACAGGCCGATCGCGGCGGCGTTGTCGGTGCGCACTTCCAGTCGCAGCGCGTGGCAGCCACGGTGCCGACAGGCGTTCACCGCCGCTTCGAGCAAGGCCGCACCTACGCCCTGGCCGCGTGCCTCGGGCCGGGTCGCCAGCGAATAGAGCCGGCCCACGATGCTGCGCTTGCGGAAGAACAGCACCGCACTGCCCAGCAGCGGCCGGGGATGGCCGGTGGCGACTAGGACCACGGCGCTGTCGCTGTCCAGGTGGCGACGATACTGCGCGCGGCTGAGCCGGTCGCTGCTGAAGCTGCGCTGTTCCAGGGCGACCAGCTCATCCAGGTCGGACGAGGCAGCGCGGCGCACGCGCGTGCCAGCAGGAACCGGCGGCATGTCGGCGGATTCCGCCACGACGCGGCGCGCGTAGTCGGGTGAGGCTTGGGGCGTATGGGTCGGCACGCGCGGACTCTAGCAGCCGGCGGGCCCGAAGGTGCGCTTCGCAGCGCAGTCGTGCCGTTTAGTCACGCTTCAGCGCCTGCCCTTGTGCGGCGTGGTTGCTGTGCCAAACTGCGCGCCTTGCACGTACCGCCCTGCCCACGCAGGCCTGTCCGCCGTCGCCGCATCGCCTGAGTGGTGTCATGACCCGTCTGGTCATCGTTGTCGAAAAAGCCTCCGACTGGGGCTCGTATTACCCGTCCGTCGATGTCATGAGCGCGATGGACTACCTGCGCAAGCCGGTCGGCGGCGACGACGAGCGCACCCACGTGATCAACCTGTGCCGCAGTTACAAATATCTGGGCACCGGTTACTACGTGTCGCTGCTGGCCGAGGCGCGCGGGCACAAGGTGATGCCGTCGGTGCGCACGGTGAACGACCTGCGCCGACGCTCGCTGTACGGCCTGGACATCGACGACCTCAACCAGAAGCTCACCCACTTCCTGCCCGCCGGCGGGCGCGACACCACCGACTTCGGCATCCTGGTCTATTTCGGCGAGACCGCCTACCCGGCGCTGCAGGACCTTGCCCGGCAGGTGTTCGAAATGTTCCCCTGCCCGCTGCTGCGCATCGAGTTCGAACGCGATCGCGTGTGGCAGGTCAGCTCGATCAAGCCGGTGGGCCTGCACACGCTGGATGACGCCCAGGAAGACGCCTTCGCCGAGGAGCTCGACCGCTTCTCGCGCAAGTTGTGGCGCAAGCCGCGCGCGCGCAGGCAGTTCCGCTACGACATCGCGATGCTGGTCGATCCGAAGGAAAAGATGCCGCCGTCGAACAAGAAGGCGTTGAAGGCCTTCATCGACGCGGGCAAGGAACTCGGCATCGAGGTCGATCCGATCGGCAAGAATGACTACCAGCGGCTGGCCGAATACGACGGCCTGTTCATCCGCGAGACCACCGCGTCGGACAACCACACCTACCGCTTCGCCCATCGCGCGGAGAAGGAAGGCATGGTGGTGATCGACGACCCCAGCTCGATCCTGCGCTGCACCAACAAGATCTACCTCAACGACCTGATGGTCTCTCGCAAGCTTGCTGTCCCTCGTACGGAAATCCTCTACCGCGACGACAGCAAGGGCATGAAGGAAGTCGTCGCCAAGCTGGGCTTCCCGCTGGTGCTGAAGATTCCCGACGGCTCGTTTTCGCGCGGCGTGGTCAAGGTCGAGGACGAGGCGGCGCTGGCCGCCGCGGCCAGCGGCCTGTTCCAGCACAGCGCCCTGCTGCTGGCGCAGGAATACGTCTACACCGAATTCGACTGGCGCATCGGCGTGCTCAACCGCGAGCCGCTGTACGCGTGCAAGTACTACATGTCGCGCGGCCACTGGCAGATCTACAACCACGGCGCCAAGGGCACCGCGAAGTCCGGCGGCTTCGAGACGATTGCGGTGAAGGACGCGCCGGCCGAGGTGGTCAAGCTGGCGCTGAAGGCCACCCAGCCGATCGGCGATGGTCTCTACGGCGTCGACCTGAAACAGGTCGGCAGCAAGCCGGTGGTGATCGAGGTCAACGACAATCCGTCGATCGATGCCGGCGTCGAGGACGCCCATCTCGGCGACGAGCTGTACTCGCGCATCATGCAGGAGTTCCTGCGCCGGATGGAGCGCAAGCGCCAGGGCGGCAGCGCGCGCTGAGAGGTTGTGAGTTTTCAACCTCTCAGGTCGGCCATGGATGGCCGAG